>NZ_QUGN01000039.1:0-27380 GCF_003479085.1 Clostridium sp. AF19-22AC
CCGGGGAATAGGGGAGTGGAATTTAAAATTTCATTTTAGGATTGTTCTTTAAAACTTATCAAATATTGCTATTTGCAATCCTAAATGATAAACTAACCATATACCTAGACTCATCTATATAACCAGTAAAGGATGGTTCGATTATGCAGACAAATAGTTATTTTGAGGAGTTGAATTTTGAAGAGAAGAAGAAAATTATTGTATCAAAGAAAATCGATACAACTTTTTCTGATACAATGCATTGGCATCCTTTTGTCGAAATACTTGTAAGCTGCTATGATAATAATGAAGTAACAATTAATTTTACCAAGTACACGCTTAAGATTAATGACCTGGTTATCATCTACCCGGGCGACCTTCATTCTTTGATTCATGTGGATGAGAAGGCATTTATTCTTGTGCAGTTTCCACTCGATTTACTGATGATTATGAGCGAATTTAACAGTAATTTTTCTGTATTTTCCCAATATCATTGCATAAAATATGACCCTTCGAATATCGATGTTGACAGAATGATTTTTTTAATAAAAGAACTGCCCGAACTATATTATTCCGACGCTCTGTTTAATGAAGTCCGGATATACTCACTTCTGCTGGAGTTTTTTGTAAAGTTTGGACAATACTGTATTAATGATAAGAAAGAAGAGTTTGCCAGTGATACTAACGAGGAATACAAGTCTCTCAAGCTCATGGCGGAAGCCTGCCTTTATATATCACAGAACTGTACGAAATCCCTTACTCTGGATGATATTTCCCGTTACATCGGGTTTAGCAAATACCATTTTTCGCACCTGTTCAAAACATATACGAATATGACATTTATAGATTTTCTTACGACTGAGCGTATCAAAATGGCGGAATCATTGATTTCGAACCCCAAAGCACATATGATTGATATTGCTTACGACTCGGGATTTTCAAGCATCTCTTCATTTAACCGTGCCTTTAAAAAGATAAAGGGAATTTCCCCCAGTGAATTTAGAAAAACATTGATCAATAACAGCGTAGATGTGAAATCACCGGTCGGTTTAGAAGAAGAGGGGGACCCCGTTTCCTGAGGGCATAAGATTAATAAAAAATAGAATTTGAAAGCGAGGTTTATAGTATGCAGTCTGTTAGAATTATTGAGATACCGAAAATCAAGGCGGTTTTTTCCGGGCCGCTTTCTTCTAAAGAAAAACTCGAGAAGTTTATCAAATGGTTTAGTGGATATCATGCGTCCCTGAAAGGGGAATTGTTCCCAAGAGATTTTATGTGGTACAACGAAAGAATGAATGTGAGGGAATGGTTTTATGCGTTACCTCCAAATGCAGATTTACAGCAAATAACGGATTATGAAATTGTTGATCTGCCGTCCGGCCTTTATGCAGCTGCCTCATGCCTGAATGCTGATCTGGATGGTGCAGAAGACTGGCTTAGTACGAGGCAGGAAATAAACGACTGGGTTCAGAAAAGTGATAAGTTTGATTTATATGTTAATGGAGAGGGCAGGGAGGAAAGATATCCGATGTTTCACATAGTTTCTCCGGGGTGGATGATGGAGAAGGGGATTTCGATTGAAGATTTATATGTTCCGATTGTAGAAAAAGGAGAGTAGTAGAGGAGATATTTTGTACCTGTAGCATAGGTGGTGATATGTATGGATGAAGGATATTACGAAATTAATCAGATGCGGAAGAATTATCCCATTAAGGTCGTGCCGCACGAGGCAATTCTGGAGAATGGTGCTTTCGTAGCACAGCACTGGCATCGCAGCATAGAGATTGTGCTGGTCAGGGGGGATGGTTTCCGGCTGTGGGTCAACGGAATTTTAAAGAACATGGAGGATAATTCTCTGGCTATTATTAATCATGGGGAATTCCACAGCTTTACAGCCTTTAATGGGCAGAACCAGTCTGGCTGCTCTGTTTTAATATCCTATACGTTTCTGAAGGAACTCGACCCTGATTTTGATCTTTCATGGTTTGAAATAGGCCAGAATGTACAGGTAAATGACAGGCTCCGCAGTATTGTCCTGAAGATGCTGGAAATATACAATCATGGGGGAGCGTGGTATAATCTTCTTCTCAGAAGTGCCGCCTATGAGATGATTTATCTTCTTTTTACAGAATATAAGCTTGAAATGAACAGTACCCGCCTAAGGCAGATGAAATCCGGGGAGATATACAAGGAGATTATCAACTACATTGATAAGCATTATAATGAAAGCCTGAGACTGAGTGATGTTGCTTTGAATTTTGGGTATCATCCGGACTATTTTTCTAAAAGCTTCAAAAACTACATCGGGGAGAATTTTACAACCCACTTAAAAAAATTACGGCTTTATAATGCCAGAAAGCTTCTGCTCCAAACGGATAAACCTATTCTGGAAGTTGCATTGGAGACAGGCTTTTCAGACAGCAAGGCGTTTATCAGGGACTTTAAGTCTTTCTATGGCACAACGCCATTAAAGTACAGAAAAGAAAATAGTATTTCCGAATAGCAAAGTGCCTCGCAGGAAACTGCGGGGTATTTGTTTCCTGCGCAGATTGCAGTGACATGTATAAAATCTGCCCTGCATGTTAAAATGTCAGAAATTGAGAATATTCATACCAGAATAAGCAAAGATAAGTACCCATTTTCCTATTACAATATAAGAAAAAGAAGTAACTGTCCCAGACTTAAGGATGGTTAAAAAAAGAGAAAAGGAGAATGAGAATGGCTAGTAAATATGATGGACTTGCAAAAGTAATTATCCAGAATGTTGGCGGAAAAGGGAATATCCTTTCTGTAGAACATTGTTTCACACGCTTACGCTTCCGCCTGAAGGATGTAGAAAAGGCCAATCAGGAGATACTGAGAAATACGGAGGGGATTGTCAATGTCTTAATAAGCGGAGGTCAGTTTCAGATAGTAATAGGCACTCATGTGCCCGATGTCTATGAAGCAGTTTTGAAGGCTGCGCACCTGAACCAAAATCAGGCGGACGATGGAGAAGGTCAGAAAAAGGGGCTCGTAGATACGATTTCAGGTGTATTTATGCCTGCTATCGGCCTTTTGTGTGCCTGTGGTATTGCTAAAGGGCTTTTAGTCCTTCTGACAACGCTTGGGGTCCTCAGCAGTGAAAGCGGGACTTACCAGATTCTATATGCCATTGGGGACTGTATTTTCTACTTCTTCCCTGTTATTTTAGGATACACTGCGGCGAAAAAGTTCAGATGTAATGAAGTGATTGGTATCGCAATCGGATGTACCCTGATTTATCCGACAATCATCAGTGTGATGTCCGGGGAACCGATTTCTACTTTATTTGCGGGGACGGTGTTAGAGTCTCAGATTTTTATGACTTTCCTGAAGATTCCCGTTATCCTTAATAACTATTCTTCTACGGTCATTCCGGTCATCCTTGCAGTCTGGTTTGCTTCAAAGATTGAGCGGAAGCTGAAAGAACACTGTCCGGCTGTTGTAAAATCGTTTATGGTGCCTTTGCTTACACTCGTTATTACTGTTCCGGTTACATTCCTTGTAATTGGGCCTGTTGCGACGTGGATCTCAAACATCATCGGTCAAATTACTGTAATGCTCTTTAACTTAAGCCCGATTATATTTGGTCTGTTTGTTGGTGCATTCTGGCAGGTATTTGTTATCTTTGGGGTACATCAGGGAATGATTCCGATTGTACTGAATAATCTGGCAACATTGGGATATGATGTGATTTTTGCCGCGACTGTTGCAGGATGCTTTACACAGGTTGCTGTATTGGCGGCAATCATCCTTAAAACAAAGAATAAAAATCTGCGGACGACTTCATTATCTGCACTTTTTTCCGGAATCTTCGGTATTACCGAGCCTGCAATCTATGGTGTTACATTACCTCTGAAGATGCCATTTGTTATTAGCTGTATCGCATCAGGTATTGGCGGCGCTATTGCAGTGGCAGGCGGCACACGGTACTTTAACATGGGTGGTCAGGGAATCTTCTGTTTTATGTGCTACATCAATCCGGATGGGTCAAGCAGAAGCCTTGTTTGGAGTTTGATTGCCGTTGGAATTGCTATGGTAATTTCCTTTGCTGCCATGATGGTTCTTTTTAAAGATAAAGAGGATAAACAAGGAAAAACAGAAGTTACAGAAACAGCTATACCGGAAAACACAGAGGACAACGCCGGTCAAGCAGAAGCTGCTAACGAAATAATCTGCTGTCCGGTGTCAGGCAGGGTTGTTGCTTTAAGTGATGTGACTGATGAAGCATTTTCTCAGGGACTTCTTGGAAAAGGTATTGCAGTTGAGCCGGATGAGGGCTGTGTCTATGCCCCAGCGGACGGTAAGATTTCCTTGATCTTCCCGACAGGACATGCGCTCGGCATGGTATCTGAGGGAGGCGCCGAACTGCTTATCCATATTGGAATGGATACTGTAAAGCTGGAAGGAAAAGGATTCCGCGTACTTGTCGAAAAAGAGGAACAAGTGAAGAAAGGGCAGAAGTTAGTTGAATTCGACCTCAATCTGATTCACGAGTCCGGCTATTCTGCGATTACGCCAATTATTGTGGCAAATACAGATGTATATGCGGATGTTATGCCTGTAGAGGCACAGATGGTTAAAACAGGTGATAAATTATTGACTTTAACAAGAAAGGAGCAGGGCTGATATGGTAGATTTGAAAGCAAATCCATTTTTTCTGAATGATGAGGATATAAACTGGGTTGAGGAAACACTTAACCAGATGTCAGTGGATGAAAAAGCAGGCCAGCTCTTCTGCCTGCATGGCGATAGTGACGATTTGGATGAATTAAAGAGAATCCTGAATACCTGCCATCCCGGTGCAATGATGTACCGCCCCAGTGCAGCGGAAAAAATCTACAATATCCATAGCTTCCAGCAGGAAGAGTCACGTATCCCCATGCTTCTGGCCGCCAATTTGGAGGCGGGCGGAGACGGTATCGGAAATGAAGGTACTTTCTTTGGACGGCAGATTCAGGTTGCAGCCAGCGATAATACCGAACAGGCATACAGACTGGGCGTGATTGCTGGGAAAGAAGGCTCGGCAGTTGGATGTAACTGGGCTTTTGCCCCGGTAGTTGATATTGATATGAATTTCTCAAACCCCATCACAAATGTGCGTACCTTTGGTTCAGACAAGGAGCGTGTAAAACGGATGGCGCTGGCTTATATGAAAGGATGTCAGGAAAATGGCGTAGCCGTTTCAGTAAAACATTTTCCGGGGGACGGCGTGGATGACAGGGACCAGCATCTGCTTGCATCGGTAAACACACTTTCCGTAGAGGAGTGGGACCGCACTTTCGGGGATGTGTATCAGGCAATGATAGACAATGGGGCTAAGACCATTATGGCAGGGCATATTATGCAGCCTGCTTATACAAAATATTTTTCACCGGATATTAAAGATGAAGATATTATGCCCGGCTCCCTTTCGCCGGAACTGCTTGGCGGACTTCTGCGGGGAAAGCTGAAATTTAACGGCATGATTGTAACGGATGCTACATCCATGGTAGGATTTGGTGCGATGGGACACCGGGAGGACCTGATACCCGGTGCAATTGCGGCAGGATGTGATATGATTCTGTTTACCAAAAACATGGAAGAAGATCTGGATTCTATGAAAAAAGGGATTGCAAAGGGAACCATAACGGCTGAACGGCTTGACGAGGCTGTAACAAGAATCCTGGCTGCCAAGGCTTCTCTCGGGCTTCACCGCCGCCAGAAGGAAGGGACTTTGATGAAGCCCAAAGAAGAACTTCAGATATTAAAATGTGCAGAACATGTAGATTGGGCCCTCCAGCTTGCCGATGAATCTATCACATTGGTTAAGAATACGGAACAGATCATTCCGGTGAACCCTAAGGAAATGAAACGTGCTATGGTAATCGTATTAGGCGATGCAGTCAGCGCCAGCGGAAAGCCGGCGGTAGGAAGCCTTTTTATTGATGAACTGAAAAAAGCCGGATTTGATGTGGAACGTTTTGATGAGCATACACATGGTGGATTGTTTTACAATGGACCAGTCAGTGAACTGCGAAAGAAGTATGATATCGTATTTTATTTTGCTAACATTAAGACAGCCAGCAACCAGACAACTGTACGGATTAACTGGAAGCCGCCGATGGGTCTGGACGCCCCCTGGTTTGTAAAGGAAATCCCGACTGTATTTATTTCTATAGCAAACCCATACCATCTGCAGGATGTACCAATGGTAAGCACTTACATTAACGCATATACTGCGAATGAATTTAACCCAAAGGTACTCGTGGAGAAGCTGACAGGGAAAAGTGAGTTTAAGGGAAAAAGCCCAAATGATGCATTCTGTGGATATTGGGATGCCGCTTTTTAGGAAGGAAAAAAGAATGATAAAAGGTCTTATATTTGATTTGGATGGCGTGCTTGTGGATACTGCGAAGTATCATTATCTTGCGTGGAAAGAAATTGCCATGGAGTTAGGTATTGATTTTACAGAAAAAGATAATGAGAGGCTGAAGGGCGTCAGCAGAAGCCGTTCGATGGAGATTCTTCTGGAAATAGGAAACCGCCGTATGGAAATGGCAGAGCAGGGGGCGTACTGCACGAAGAAAAATAAACGTTATGTAGAATTTATTTCCGCGATGCAGGAGGATGAGGTACTGCCCGGCGTGAAAGAATTCCTTACACAGGCTAAGGCTAAGGGGTACCGGATTGCGCTTGGCTCTGCAAGCAAAAATTCCGGGCTTATACTGGACAGGCTGCATCTGAGGGACTATTTTGATGTGATTATAGACGGAACCAAGGTGGAAAAAGCCAAACCGGACCCGGAAGTTTTTGTGCGCGGCGCAATGGAACTTGGAGTTGCCTGCGAAGAATGTATTGTCTTCGAAGACTCTGAGGCTGGGATTGAAGCTGCGCACAGGGGACATATGAAAACGGTCGGAATTGGATGCCGGGAAAATCTGTCTGAGGCAGATATTGTTATAAAGAATCTGAAAAAATATTCGGTGGAGGAGATTGTATGAGATTAGCAGAGGACTTTTTATGGGGAGGGGCCACGGCTGCAAACCAATGCGAGGGCGGTTATCTGGAAGGCGGAAAGGGGCTGACGACGGTAGATGTGATTCCTGCCGGAAAGAACCGGTTCCCGGTAATGATGGGAACACTATCCTATCAGAAGCTGGAGGAGGGAGAAACCTACCCATCCCATGAGGCTGTCGATATGTACCATCATATACAGGAAGACGTCAGGCTATTTGCAGAAATGGGATTTAAATGTTACCGTTTCTCCATCGCATGGTCCAGAATCTACCCGACGGGGCTGGAGGAGCGCCCTAACAAGGAAGGTCTTAAGTTCTATGATACTTTGATTGACGAATTATTGAAATATCATATCGAGCCGCTTGTAACAATATGCCATTTTGACGTACCACTTTATCTTGTAGAGCACATGGGGGCATGGCGGAGCCGTGAAATGATAGATTTATTCGTAAAATATGCATCGACTCTGTTTGAGCGGTATAAAGGAAAGGTAAAATACTGGCTCACATTTAATGAGATTAATATGCTGATGCATCTGCCGTTCTTAGGTGGAGGACTTGTATTTGAGGAAGGGGAAGATAAGGAGAAGCTGAAGTATCAGGCTGCTCACCATCAGCTTATGGCCTCAGCACTGGCGACAAAGGCGGCACGTCAAATCAGCCCGGATTTCCAGATTGGCTGTATGCTTGCGGCGGGAAGCTGCTATGCAAATACATGCCATCCGGATGATGTCTGGGCAGCACTTGAAAAAGACAGGGAAAATTATTTTTTCACCGATATACAGGTGAGAGGGGAATATCCGGCATATGCAAGAAAAATGCTGGAGAGAAACGGCTGTTTACCAAACATGCAGAAGGATGATGAAAAAATACTCGCTGCAAATACTGTTGATTTCGTATCCTTCAGCTATTATACTTCCTGCCTGACGGCTGCCAATCAGGAGGAAATGAAAAAAACTGCCGGAAATGTTATGTCCAGCCTCAAAAACCCATACCTGAAAGCAAGCGAATGGGGATGGCAGATTGACCCCGCAGGGCTTCGCATTACACTCAACAACTTGTATGACCGGTATCAGAAACCACTGTTTATTGTTGAAAATGGCCTGGGAGCCGTTGATACGGTCAGTCTGGATGGTACAATTGAAGACGATTACCGGATTGCTTACTTGAAGGAACACATACTGGAAATGATGAAGGCTGTGGAAATTGACGGAGTAAAACTGCTTGGGTATACTACATGGGGATGCATAGATTTGGTAAGCGCATCTACCGGGGAAATGAAGAAAAGATACGGGTTTATCTATGTGGATAAGCAGGATGACGGGACGGGGGACTTGAGCAGGAAGAAGAAAAAGTCTTTCGAATGGTACAAGAAAGTCATTGCAACAGGAGGGGAATCACTCTGCTAGGTATAGCGGGGGGATTCCCCCTGTTTTTTGTTTTGAACTGCTTGTCAGGAATGAAGCTAAGTGGTATTCTTTTCATAAGGTACATGCATTTCACAGTCTTGAAAACAGCTGATACTGAGGGGAATGTACTGAAAATTTGCCGGAGAGTAATAATGAATTTAACATATAAAAGAGCATCAATTAAGGATATAGATATCTTAACAAAAACAAGAACAGAAGTATTAAGGGCAGCGAATAAACTGTCTGATGATACTGATATGAGTGAAGTGGAAAAGCAGTCCTATAATTATTATAAAAAAGCGCTTTCTGATGGAACACATACAGCATATTTGATTTTTGATGAAGGCAACTTTGCAGGTGCTGGTGGTATCAGTTATTTTCAGGTAATGCCGACTTACCATAATCCAAGTGGAAACAAAGCTTACATAATGAACATGTACACGAAACCCGAGTACAGGAGAAAGGGAATTGCGTACAGAACACTGGATATGCTTGTCAGAGACGCTAAAAATAAAGGGATTACTGCCATTTCTCTGGAAGCAACGGATATGGGAAGATCATTGTATGAAAAATATGGTTTTGTAAGAATAAATAATGAAATGGAATTAAAGGGAGGCATTAAGCTATGAAAAAAGTGCAGTTAGTGAGTATTATCGTATTAATTATTGCGTTAGTCATTATGGTGGTAAATATATTCCTTGCGCCTCTGGCGGACTGGATTGTCAGGGTAGATGGTGTCATTCTATTAATTGGTATATTTTTCCTGTCTTATAGTACGGTTAAATGTCATAATAGGAGCAGATAACCTATCTTTTGGCCGCATATTCCTGTTCTAATTCTTCCGCAAGATATGCATCGCTCATACAGTGCATATCAGAGACGCCATCCCGGATCAGTGGATAGACCTCAGAATTGTAGAAGAAGTCGAGCGCCGCATCCAATGAGATACCTTGACGTTTTGCAAAGCATTCGATGACACGGCTATATTTTTTTTGAAGTAAAATCGGATTTGCTTTCATACTCTGATCCCCCTTTCTTTCATCACATCAAGAAGATCATTGACGATATATTCCCGGCTCTGCGTGTGCAGGACTTCGTATTCCGGTACGATATAATCATTGAGAATATTGCTTTTCTCTGTAAATACCCGATAAACAAGTTCCGCATCTACACCAAGCTTCGCGGCAACATTTTCAATACAAAATATGGAAAATTCCAGTTCTCTGGAATTTTTGATTGTTTCCTCAGGCATATTCGTTACCCCTTTACTACATTTTAGTCGAAACACTCGAAAAATTTCTTGGCCTTCTGCCCCTAATTCTTTCATCATCATACTACAGAAATGTACTTTGAAGAATCAAAAATGCAAAAAAGATTTGTAGTGTCTTTTTTTCCAAATAATAGTATAATAAAAAATAGGTTTAATTTAGATACTGTTCAGACCGTGCCGTGCACTTTGCTGCACGGCATCGGAGCCAAAAAAGTGATGATTTCGGGGCATCTGCCCCTCGCCGAAGGCGACTTTCAATGGGCAGATGCCGTTACTGTGCGCGCCCACAGGGTGTGCACAGTAACTTAATTTGTAGTGACCGGAGAAGTAACAGGTTGGAACTATTGTAAGTAAGGAGAATTTGTAATAATGGATGCAGAGTTAAAAAGCGAGGTAGAGGAATTTGCCAGTAAGATATTGAGAAGTTATTTTTGCGATTCAGAGGTAGATTTCCTGATTTCTACTTTTGCACCGGAGATTGTATGGATGGGCGGCGGGGAAAAGCAGAGAGCCGAAGGGAGAGAAGCCGTTGCGTCTGCATTCAGAAGAGAAAAGGAAGACCTTATCCCGTGTAATATGAGTGAGGAGAGGTATGTCACTTTGGAGCTGGGAGAAGGCCTGTACCTCTGTGAGGGAGACAGCTGGATCGAGGCAAAACCGGAAACGAAAATGGTTATGAATGTCCACCAGCGTGTAACCTTCATATTCAGGAGAAAGGGAGATAGTTTTGAGTCTGTACATATTCATAACTCAATAGACTTCTCTGCAATACAGGATGACGAACTATTTCCGATCGAGTCGGCAAAAGAGAGCTATGAGAAACTTCAGGATATGCTCGTGCTAAAGGAGGCGGAAGCTGACAGGCAGGCGAGATTCCTCCAACAGCTTTATGATACTGTTCCCTGTGGGATTCTGCAGTTTACGACGGAACAGCCGTACGAGATCCTGAGTCTGAACAGAATGGTGTGGGAATTTTATGGGTTTGAGTCGGAAGAGGATTACAGATCAAAGATACAGTCTCCTGTCCAGCTTGTCCTGAAAAATGATAAGGATAATATCATTGGTATGATTGAAGGTCTCAAGACCGGCGGACCAGCTGTCAACTATACGCGCCAGAGCCGGAAAACAGACGGGACCAGTGTCTGGATCAGCGTGATTATGCACCGTATTGTCAATGTAGACGGAATTGAGGTTATACAGGCCATATTCACGGATATTACAGAAATGACTACTCTGGTGATGGCACAGGAAAGAGAGAGGATGATTGAGAATCATTTTCTGAGGGCGGCAACTTGTACTGCCTACCCGCTGATTATGAGCCTGAACCTGACACAGGGTAAATTTAACTGTTTTATCGAGGAACAGAAAGGAGTCATCGATGACAACAGCGGTAATTATGATGAATTAATGGTTCACTCGGTTGAATTGGTGAATCCGGCATTCAGAGATGAATACAGACATGAATTTTCCAGGGAAAACCTGCTCAGGAGATATGCGGAAGGAAAAAAGGAGAATTACATAGAACTTCAGATGATGGGATATGATGGGAAGGAGCACTGGCTGTCCCTTCATGTTATCTTTGTTGTCAACCCGTTCAGCACGGATATACTGGCAATTCAGCTCGTGAAAGTGCTTGATGACCAGCGTTCGGAAAAGCTTAGACAGGAGCAGCTACTGCGTGATGCGCTGTCTTCAGCCATGGCCGCCAATCATGCAAAGTCGGATTTCCTTTCCAGAATGAGCCATGACATCAGGACGCCAATGAATGCAATCATCGGAATGTGTACGATTGGTCAGCTGAAGATCAATGATCCGGTCCGTGTCATGGATTGTTTTAAGAAGATTGACGACTCATCCAGATACCTGCTCTCTCTGATCAATGATATTCTGGATATGTCAAAGATAGAAAATGGGAAGATAGAAATCGTAAAAGAGAAGTTTGAGTTTGCCGGATTTTTTGAAAATTTAATTTCCATAATTTATCCTCAGGCGGTAGATAAAGGAATTACGTTTGAGATGTATCATAAGGAGCCAATCTTGAAATATTATTTAGGTGACGCTCTTAGAATTAAGCAGATTCTTATGAATTTATTGTCTAATGCATTGAAGTTTACCGGATGCGGCGGAACAATCCAGCTGGAAGTATATGAAAAGAAGAGAACACGGGAATCCGCATATATGTGTTTTGTGGTTCGTGATACCGGAGTGGGGATGTCAGAAGAATTCATGAAGCGCATCTACGAGCCGTTTGAGCAGGAGTCCAAGGAGGCGGCGAGGAATAATGTGGGAAGCGGTCTGGGACTCTCTATTGTTTACAACATGGTACAACTGATGAATGGCCATATTGAAGTCAAAAGTGAAAAGAACAAGGGAACGGAATTTACTGTCACGATTCCTCTGGGCATTGCAAAGGAACTGCAGGAGGAAGATTTTGATGCAGACAGCAGTGACCTGATGCAGGGAACAAGGGTCCTGATTGTAGATGATGACCAGATTGTAGGTGAGCAGGCAGTACTTATTCTGTCAGAGATCGGCGGAGATCCGGTCTGGGCTGCATCAGGAATGGAAGCTGTGTCATATGTACAGGAGTCTGCTGATGCAGGAAAACCGTTTGAGATTGCCATGATCGACTGGAAGATGCCGGATATGAACGGGATTGAGACAACCAGGAGAATACGGCAGATCGTTGGCAGAGATACAACGATAATCATCATATCTGCGTATGACTGGAGTACAATAGAAGAAGAGGCAGTGGCTGCCGGTGCAGATTATTTTATTTCGAAACCGCTGTTTAAGTCCAATATCGAAAGGGCACTGGCAGAGATTGATAAAAATCATGAAAAAATCAAGGCTCTGGATTCCATAAAACCAGATTGTTTTTCCGGACAGAGGGTACTTCTTGTTGAAGATAATATACTGAACCGGGAGATTGCAAAATCTCTGCTGGAAATTAACAATATCGAGGTGGACACGGCAGAAAATGGCGCTGAGGCGGTAGAGCGGTTCAGAGAGTCCGGGAAAGGATTCTATTTTGCCGTACTCATGGATATCCGTATGCCTGTCATGGATGGCTTAGAGGCGACGAGGCAGATACGAAAGGAACCAAGGGAGGATGCCAAAACAATCCCGATTCTTGCGATGACTGCAAATGCATTTGAGGAAGATAAGAGGATGGCATATGAGGCAGGCGTGAATGGATATCTGGCAAAACCGCTGGATATTCAGGTTATGTTAGATGAGCTTAAGCTATATTTGTAGTAAAAAGATTTGAATAGGTATCCTCTGCCGGTAAGAATGCCGGTTAGAGGATATCTGACAGATGGCGGGAGGTAACAATGAAGTTAAAATGTATTTTATTTAGTCTTATGGTGTCTGTCCTGCTGGCATCAGCGCCGGTTCAGGTATGGGCTGAGGATGCGGATAATCAGGAAAAGACAGAAGAAGAACTTGCCGCGGCAGAAGAAAAAGAGAAGACGGATTCCTATGCCAGGGAGATCGATACGAATGCATTGGAGAACTGGCCGTCCGGTCCGCAGGTTTATGCGGATTCGGCGGTTGTCATGGACATGGAAAGCGGTGCGGTCCTGTATGCAAAGCAGGCCGATAAACAGCATTATCCCGCCAGTATTACCAAGCTGATGACAACGCTTGTTGCTTTGGAGAATGCGGAACTGACGGATAAGGTAAGATTTACAGAGGACAGCATTTCCTTTCTGCAGTGGGATGATGCACAGATCGGGATGAAGGCGGGCGAAGAAATCAGTCTGGAAGATGCACTTCATGGCGTCCTGCTGGCCTCTGCAAACGAGGTTTCCCACGCAGTCGCGGAGAGTGTGGGAGCCGACCGGCTGGGCGGCGATTATGAGACTTTTATCCAGAAGATGAATACGAGGGCAGAAGAACTGGGATGCACAAATTCACACTGGGTGAATCCAAACGGGCTTCATGATGATAACCATTATACATCGGCCCATGATATGGCCCTGATCGCATCTGCAGTGTATCAGCAGGATGAGTTTAAGAAAATTATGGGAACGCTGGAGTATAAAATAGGCGCCACAAACCTGACGAAGGAAGAAAGGGTATTCCAACAGAACCACAAAATGCTCTGGCCGGAAAACTATTATTACTATGAGTACTGTAAGGGTGGTAAAACAGGATATACGGATCAGGCTAAAACGACGCTGGTCACCATGGCTGACAACGGAGATATGCGTCTGGCTGCAGTTGTTCTCTATGACTACGGAGTGGATGCCTATACAGACACAAGGGCAATGTTCGACTATGTTTTCCAGAATTTCCACAAGGTTCCTGTAGCCGGGGCCGAAGATGCGGAAGAGATATCCTCTTTTGATGATAAGGATGCATACGTGGTTCTGCCTGAAGATGTTGCGTACACAGATCTGGATAAAGAAATCGTCCTTACAAAGCAGGGAATCCGTTCTGGAAAAATCATATACACGTATAAAGGTGATAACGTAGGCAGCGCCGCCGTGACCCTTACAGAAGAAGGGTACCAGAAGCTCTCAGGAGGAAGTGCTGCCCAGAGCGACAGCAAGAAGATTGAGAATGAAGGCAGTACGCCGGACCAGTCGGCGCAGGCAGACAGGGACAAGGCAAAGGAACAGGAGAATGCGGAAAAGGACAGCCGGAATCTGAAGCTTGTCATCGCTGTTTCAGCCGCAGTTGTTTTCGTTGTCATCATTATCATCGCGATACTGGAAGCAAAGCGGAAAAGAAAACGCAGGAAAAAATAAAAGACCATAAAATGAGAGACGGCCCTCCCCCTGTATCTAAGTTATTCGGATACAGGGGAAGGGCTTTCGTTTTTTAATAACCACATTTATTCAATTGGTTTTTCCTCGATATTTAGATAAATGTCAGGATCAGGATTGATTTCCTCGAATGCTTTAATAATCCGGTCTGTTACGGTGTTGATATTGATATCCTCAGAGACATTGAGCAGCACGGAATACTGGTTCAGTGATGCACGAGTAAAGACATCATTCTTTCTCAGTCCATTGGCAAGCAGATCGTAAAGCAGATTCATAATCCTCTTCATCTTAACTGAATCCGGCAGTGTATCGTTCTTGGGAAGCAGAGAAAACAAGAGCAGATAATATTTTCCCTGTGAACGTCTCACAGATCTCAGATTGAGCTGGTAAATATTCTTAAAAATGTCAAAGTTACAGTAGAAGGTCTTGTCCGTATCCTTCTCCACACCGAGCGTGGTCTCCAGTTCATCCATCTTCAGCTCTATATTTGGCATGCGGAGCAGGATGTCCTGATAGATATCACGCAGCGAAGTGCTGATATCGAGGCCATATTTTGAGGAGAAGAAATCCACTGTGGACTGGTAATATTCCAGCGCAGTCTTAACTGTATTCATTCCCATATATGCAAGCAGCTTATAGCGGTAGAAACGCTCTTCTTCCGGATAGAGGATGATGGACTGGTCGCATAGTGAAATCAGTTCGTCATATCTGGACTTGGCGTACAGATATTCACACATATTCAGGGTACAGTTAACATACATGTTGCGATAATATGTTGCACGGTACTGGACCCATTCAACAGAGGCATGGTTAGACAGAAAATCTCCGGTATACAGGCGCTGCATACGGTAATAATACCGGTACTGCCTTTCGGAGTCCGGTTCCTGCCGGGCCAGGTTATAATAATTTTCAAAATCGGTAATATCAATCTTGCAGTACAGGTCCGGGTTCCAGTAATAGGCATCCTGGGTAAACTTGATATAGTCGATATCCTGTTCCGGATAAAGCCTCTCGAGTTCTTTCCTCGCCCTGTATACAAGGTTGCGGAGAGCACCTACAGGGATCTTGTCTTTGACATCAGGCCATAGCATTGACATCAAAACATCCTTTGGCACTTTTGTATCCTGATTGGCAACCAGATAAGAGATCAGAAGAGTAAGCTGGGTACTGTTGTGCTCACTTGGCGCATATTCATAAAACGGACTGGAAATAGAAAACTCATTAAAAAAGTGGATATGAAGGTCTGGTTTTCGTCTCATTTGTCTATTCTCCTTGTTTTTTTCGAATTTATAACATTGTTATAGTAGGATTTAATAATTATTATATCACTTATAGTGCAAACTTTCTACAAATAGATTCCACCAATATACCAAAGAATGGAATTTTGCCGAAATTTTTAAATTCCGGTGAATCCCTTGACTATTTAAGAGTTTCTTTTTATAATAAATTCTGTGCAGACTTAAATGGAAAAAACGATGACGAAGACAGTAGGTCATATCCGAAAGTCCCAGCGAGCCGGAGATGGTGGGAGTCCGGTACCTGTAAGATATTTCTGAACATCACTTCCGAGTTGCAGACCTTGAAACGCTAAGAAGTAGGGGCTGACGGTGTTCCTCCGTTATTGGAACGCATATGCAGGATTAAAAGAAGCCTACTATGGCTTTTAGATCTGAGTATGTTGTAACAGGTGGTTAACGTAAGCTTCAGCTTCCGTCCTATTACAGGGCGGAAGCTTTTCTTTTACCAAAAAAACACAATTAGAAAGGAAGAAGAGTTATGTACAAGAAAGTTACCACGGACATGAACTTTGTGGAGCGTGAAAAAGAAGTTGAAAAGTTCTGGGAAGAAAATGATATTTTTCAAAAGAGTATGGATGAGAGGGAGGGCGCTCCGAAATATACCTTCTATGACGGTCCTCCGACAGCAAACGGAAAGCCGCATATCGGGCATGTCCTGACACGTGTCATCAAGGATATGATTCCGAGATACCGTACAATGAAGGGATATATGGTACCCCGCAAGGCCGGTTGGGACACACACGGACTTCCGGTTGAGCTTGAAGTTGAGAAGCTGCTCGGGCTGGACGGAAAGGACCAGATCGAAGAATACGGTCTGGAGCCATTCATTGATAAATGTAAGGAAAGTGTATGGAAATACAAAGGGATGTGGGAGGATTTCTCCGGCACAGTCGGATTCTGGGCCGATATGGAACACCCGTATGTCACTTATGACAATAACTTTATCGAGTCTGAGTGGTGGGCTTTGAAGCAGATCTGGGACAAAGGGCTGCTCTACAAAGGCTTTAAGATTGTGCCTTACTGCCCGCGCTGCGGAACCCCGCTTTCTGCACAGGAAGTGGCGCAGGGGTACAAGGATGTAAAGGAACGCTCTGCCATCGCAAGATTTAAGGTAAAAGACGAAGATGCCTATATCCTTGCATGGACCACAACACCGTGGACACTGCCTTCCAATCTGGCACTCTGTGTGAACCCGGTTGAGGATTATGTGAAAGTAAAGGCGCGTGACGGCTTTGTTTATTATATGGCTGAGGCGCTTCTGGACAAGGTGCTCGGAAAGCTTGCATCCGAGGATGAGCCGGCTTATGAGATTCTTGAGAGATACAAGGGAACCGATCTGGAATACAAGGAATATGAGCCGTTGTTCCAGTGTGCGGCCGACAGCGCGGCAAAGCAGAATAAGAAAGCATTTTATGTAACATGTGATACCTACGTTACACTGACAGATGGTACCGGAGTCGTGCACATCGCCCCTGCATTCGGTGAAGACGATGCCAATGTAGGAAGAAAATATGGGCTGCCTTTTGTACAGCTCGTTGATGAGAAGGGCAACATGGCTGAAACCACACCGTTTGCCGGCGTGTTTGTGAAAAAGGCAGATCCTTTGGTACTCAAAAACCTCGAGGAGAGAAACCTTCTGTTTGATGCGCCAAAATTCGAACACAGTTATCCTCACTGCTGGAGATGCGATACTCCGCTGATTTATTATGCGAGAGAATCCTGGTTTATCAAGATGACAGATGTAAAAGAGGACTTGATTGCCAATAACAATACAATCAACTGGATTCCTGAGAGCATCGGGAAGGGACGTTTCGGCGACTGGCTGGAAAATGTCCAGGACTGGGGAATCAGCCGTAACCGTTACTGGGGAACGCCGCTGAATATCTGGGAGTGTGAGTGCGGACACCAGCATTCAATCGGAAGCATTGAGGAACTGAAGTCCATGTCAGACAACTGCCCGGATGATATCGAGCTGCACCGCCCGTATATCGACGATGTAACTGTAAAGTGCCCGGTCTGCGGAAAAGAGATGCACCGTGTGCCGGAAGTTATTGACTGCTGGTTTGACAGTGGGTCCATGCCGTTTGCACAGCATCACTATCCATTTGAAAATAAAGAACTTTTTGAACAGCAGTTCCCGGCAGATTTTATTTCAGAGGCTGTGGACCAGACAAGAGGATGGTTCTATTCCCTTCTGGCCATTTCGACCCTGCTGTTTAACAAGGCACCTTATAAAAATGTTATCGTTCTTGGCCATGTTCAGGATGAGAACGGGCAGAAGATGAGCAAATCAAAAGGAAATGCAGTCGACCCGTTTGATGCCCTGAATCAGTTCGGAGCAGACGCAATCCGCTGGTATTTCTATGTAAACAGTGCTCCGTGGCTTCCGAACCGTTTTCACGGCAAGGCAGTAACAGAAGGACAGAGGAAGTTCATGGGTACCCTGTGGAACACCTATGCGTTCTTTGTTCTGTATGCGAACATTGATGAGTTCGATGCGACAAAATACAGCCTGGATTACGAGAAACTTTCTGTAATGGATAAATGGCTTCTGTCCAAACTGAATACACTGATTAAGACGGTTGATGATAATCTTGCAAATTACAGGATTCCGGAGAGCGCAAGGGCACTTCAGGATTTTGTGGATGACATGAGCAACTGGTATGTCAGAAGAAGCCGTGAACGTTTCTGGGCAAAGGGAATGGAGCAGGATAAGATCAATGCCTATATGACTTTATATACTGCATTGGTGACAGTTTGCAAAGTGGCTGCGCCGATGATTCCGTTTATGACAGAGGAAATTTACCAGAATCTTGTCCGCAGCATTGACAGCGGGGCACCGGAGAGTATTCACCTGTGTGACTTCCCTGCTGTAAGTGAAGAGTGGATCGATACTGAACTCGAGGCAAATATGGCAAACGTACTGAAGCTTGTGGTTATGGGCCGTGCCTGCCGTAATACTGCCAATATCAAGAACCGTCAGCCGATCGGGCAGATGTTCGTGAAAGCAGGATATGTGCTGCCTGAGTTCTATCAGGAGATCGTTGCAGATGAGCTGAATGTGAAGAGTGTGAAGTTTACAGAAGATGTAAGAGACTTTACTTCATATAGTTTTAAACCACAGTTAAAGACAGTTGGGCCAAAATATGGTAAGATGTTAGGTGGAATCAAAAATGCCCTGGACAATCTGGATGGTAATGCAGCCATGGATGAGATCAATGAGACAGGTGCTTTGAAACTGGACGTGAACGGACAGGAGATCACGCTGTTCAAAGAAGATCTGCTGATCGATACCGCGCAGATCGAGGGATATGTTTCTGAAAATGATAATGGAATCACGGTTGTACTTGATACGAACCTGACAGATGAACTGCTTGAAGAAGGCTTTGTAAGAGAAATCATCAGCAAGGTCCAGACGATGAGAAAAGAAGCAGATTTCGAGGTAATGGATAAGATTAAGGTTACCTATGAAGGAAGTGAAAAAGCGGAGAATGTTTTTGCCAAATATGGCAGGGAGATTGGTAGTGAGGTTCTGGCAAATGAAGTTGTAAAAGCGCAGCCGTCAGGATATGTGAAAGAATGGAAGATTAACGGCGAGGCTGTTACAATGGGTGTTGAGAAAGAAGGGATGTAAATTTTATGTATAGTAAAAGATTTGCAAAAGAAACGTTTAAGGAAACTGTAAAAGATAATGTGAAGACATTATACCGCAAGAAGATTGAGGAGGCGACTCCCCAGCAGATTTTCCAGGCTGTATCCTATGCGGTTAAGGACATCATTATTGATGACTGGCTGGCGACTCAGGCAGAGTACAGGAAGCAGGATGCCAAGACGGTATATTATATGTCAATGGAGTTCCTGATGGGCCGTGCTCTTGGCAACAACCTGATTAATATGACCGCCTACAAGGAAGTAAAAGAAGCGTTGGAAGAGATGAACATTGACCTGAACGCGATTGAGGACCAGGAGCCGGATGCGGCTCTTGGAAACGGCGGTCTGGGACGTCTGGCTGCATGTTTCCTGGATTCTCTGGCGACGCTGAACTATCCGGCTTACGGATGCGGGATCCGCTACCGTTACGGAATGTTCAAGCAGAAGATCGAGAACGGATATCAGGTCGAGACTCCGGATGACTGGTTAATGGAAGGAAATCCGTTTGAACTGCGCAGGGAAGAGTATGCAAAGGAAATCCGTTTCGGCGGTACGATTCGTTTTGAGAAAGACCCGGTAACCGGAAAGGATAAGTTCATTCAGGAAAATTATGAATCTGTTATGGCGATCCCTTATGATATGCCGATCGTCGGATATGGCAACCATGTTGTAAACACACTGCGTATCTGGGATGCACAGGCGATTACGAACTTCTCTCTGGAATCCTTTGACAGAGGGGATTACCACAAGGCCGTGGAACAGGAGAACCTGGCGAAGATGATTGTTGACGTACTCTATCCGAACGATAATCATTATGCAGGAAAAGAACTGCGGCTGAAACAGCAGTATTTCTTCATTTCAGCCAGCCTTCAGGCAATGATCGAGAAGTATAAAAAGGATCATGATGATATTAAGAAGCTGTATGAAAAAGTAAAAATCCAGATGAATGATACCCACCCGACTGTTGCAGTTCCTGAGCTGATGCGCCTTTTGATCGACGTGGAAGGACTGGACTGGGAAGAGGCATGGGATGTAACAACAAAGACTTGTGCATATACGAACCATACGATCATGTCAGAGGCACTGGAGAAATGGCCGATCGACCTGTTCTCTAAGCTTCTCCCTCGTATTTACCAGATCGTACAGGAAATCGACCGCCGTTTTATCGAGCAGGTCCGCAGACAGTATCCGGGCAATGAAGAAAAAGTCAGAAAGATGGCAATCTTAAGAGATAATCAGGTGCGTATGGCACATATGGCTATCATTGCAGGCTTTTCTGTAAATGGTGTTGCACAGCTCCATACGGAGATTCTGAAGCATCAGGAGCTGAAGGATTTCTATGAGATGATGCCGGAGAAGTTTAATAATAAGACAAACGGTATTACACAAAGACGTTTCCTCCTCCACGGCAATCCGCTGCTTGCAGACTGGATCACAGGGCTGATCGGGGACGGATGGATCACAGACCTCTCCAAGATCTCCAACCTGAAGCCGTATGTAAACGATGAGAGATTCAGAAAAGAATTTATGCAGATCAAGTACAAGAATAAGGAACGTCTGGCAAAGTATATCAAGGAGCATAACGGCATTGACGTAGATCCGAGGTCAATTTTCGATGTGCAGGTTAAACGCCTCCACGAGTACAAACGCCAGCTTTTGAATATCCTCCATATCATGTATCTGTATAACCAGATCAAGGAGCATCCGGAGATGTCCTTCTATCCGAGAACATTTATCTTTGGTGCAAAGGCTGCGGCAGGGTATTTAAGAGCGAAAGAGACGATCAAGCTGATCAACTCCGTGGCAGACGTTGTGAACAATGACAGAAGCATCAACGGAAAGATCAAGGTCGTATTTATCGAAGACTACCGTGTATCCAATGCAGAGCTGTTATTTGCAGCTGCTGATGTCAGCGAACAGATATCCACTGCATCAAAAGAGGCATCCGGTACAGGTAACATGAAGTTTATGTTAAACGGTGCGCCGACTCTGGGAACTATGGATGGTGCAAATGTTGAGATCGTGGAAGAAGTAGGGGAAGAGAATGCATTTATCTTCGGCCTGAGTTCAGAAGAAGTTATTAATTACGAGAACAACGGCGGCTACAATCCGATCGACATTTACTTCAATGACTGGGAATTAAAGCGTGTTGTTGACCAGCTGATGGACGGTACTTATGCTAACGGCAACCATGAGATGTACAAGAACCTGTACAACTCACTTCTGAATACACAGAGCACAAACAAGGCTGATATGTATTTCATCCTGAAGGATTTCCGTTCTTATGCGGAGGCCCAGAAGAGGGTGGAGGCAGCATACCGTGATGAGCAGAGATGGTCCAGAATGGCAATGCTTAATACCGCATGCAGCGGCAAGTTTACATCAGACAGAACAATCGAGGAGTACGTGCAGGACATCTGGAAACTGGAAAAGGTGTATGTACCATCAGGACAGCCGGAATAGGAGGCGTTTATGAATTATTACGACACTTATAATTATACAACATCAGCGGCGGACAGGATACTTGCGGGTATACTTGCAATCTATGTTATCGTGCTGCTTGTCTTTTTCCTGTTTTATGTAATTAGTTATGTTTTCAAGGGTATCGGCATGTATACCATTGCAAAGCGCCAGGGAATGGATTATCCGTGGCTTGCATTTATCCCTTTTGCCAGGACATATCTCCACGGAGAACTGGCTGGGCGGATCAGCCTGAAGAACAAAGGAATTAAGAACCCGGGAATCTGGCTTCTTGTCATGCCCTTTATATTTGGTGCGGTGAACTTCGTATTCTATATGATATTATGGGCAGTCGGGATCGGTGCATTTGCAGATACCTTTACAGGTGCCATGTATGGATATCAGTACGGATACGGTGATCCCCATGTCAGCACCGGACTGATCATGGGCCTGATTATACTCTTCGCCATCTGGATGATTACTGCGGTACTCTACGGCGCAGTTTACAAAGTGCTGGGGGTTCTTGTGAATCACCAGATACTGGAGAAGTTTACAACAAAAAATATGTCCGTTGCCCATGCAGTACTGAGCACATTGATCCCGCTTTATGAGTCAATCTGCCTCTTTGTTATGAGGAATAAGGACTATAATCCGGGAATGGAACCGGATCTTGGACGGCCGTTTATGCAGTCACCTCCTCCGGTAATGCCGCCGCAGGGGGGACCTGCACCGGGACCTCACATGGGACCTCACATGGGACCGGAAGTGCCGGTACCTCCGGCTGAGCCCGGGATGCCAGTACAGGCGGAAACACCTGTACCGCCGGTGCAGGCCCCCACTGAAGGGGAACGTCCGGCAGAGCATGAAGTTCATGCGCCGGTTGAGCCGCCTGCACAGGATGTGATTCATCTGGGAACATCTGCGGAAAATACAGAGAATGCTCCTTCAGAACCTCTGACAGACAGTCAGGACAGAACACCGTTATAAATTTTTAAGAAAAGGGGTCTGCCCCCTTAACGCCCTTCATATATATAATTATATGGAGGGCTTTTTTATGGGACAACGTTACATGCGTCAGAAAGCAAAAACAATCGGTTCATTCCTTATTATTTTGATTTTACTTCCCTATATAGTGGCTGTATTTGTAAACGGTGCGGATATGGAAGTGATCGGCAAGAACGGCGGTGCCTATGTGCAGGTAAAAAAGACAGCAGAGGACGGTACAAAGCAGGTGCTGGAAGTACCGTGGGAAGAATATTTTATAGGAGTGCTGGCAAGGGAAATGCCGGAGACTTATGAAAAAGAGGCCCTGAAGGCACAGGCAGTAGTTATCCGCACAAATCTGTATAAAACTCTTGACGGTGATGGGGATAAAGTTCTGACGGAGAGCTACCTGTGTGAAAAAGATCTGGAAAAAAAGTGGGACGCGGCAGACTATGACGCAAATTATAAGAAACTGAAGGCGGCAGTGGATGAGACGGCGAATCAGGTATTATACTATAATGATACATATGCTATGGTTCCGTTCCACCAGTCCAGCAACGGAAAAACAAGGAGCGGACAGGAAGTCCTCGGAAGCGGGGACTATCCGTATTTAGTGGTAAAGGAATGCCCGCTCGACAAGGAAGCAGACGATGAGATGCACGTCTATACCATGGATTACAAGGAGATACAGACAAAGTGCCAGGCATTTCTGGTTGCCGTGGACAAAGAAAATGCAGAAAAAACATACAGCTTTGCAGATTTTGAGATACAGGAGTATGATTCTGCCGGTTATGTTTCAAAACTCAGAATAGGCGATACAGTCTGCACAGGAGATCAGTTCCGGGATGCATTGACACTGGCTTCCAGCGCATTTTCACTACAGGATGCGGACGGGAAGCTGCGTATCACAACCTCAGGCAGGGGGCATGGTTTGGGAATGAGCCAGTGGACCGCGAATGAGATGGCAAAAGAGGGGAAAAGCTGTGAAGAAATCCTTCAAAATTTTTTTGAAGGAACAAAAATGACAGACGGCGGAGAAATATTTTCAAAAATCGAATAAGGCGTCATTTTTCTGGCAAAAATATAGCCAGAGGTGATGAATATGAATAAGAATGAAAAGCCGTTTTCTTTAAAAGGGAAAGGCGCAGCAGTCGGCATCGTAATCTGCTTTGTAGCTGTAATTGTAATGGTAGGAGCATTTACATTTAACAATTATCAGAAAAAATTAGATGAGCAGTTAGCAAAAGCCGAAGAACAAACAGAACAGTTAGCAAAAGAGAAGAGTGAAGCAACTACGGCAAATGACATTGTACTGCCGGAAGCAGAAGGTAATACATCAACAGAAAATGAAACAGAAGACAATGAAAGCACTACACCGGAAAGCACGGCAGATAACTCTGCAACAGCATCAGGGGCTTCCGACGTATGGTTCAGCGAGGAAAGTGTCCTCGAATGGCCTGCAAGCGGAGCAATCCTGATCAACTACAGCATGGACAAGACAGTTTATTTTTCAACACTGGAGCAGTATAAGTATAACCCGGCACTGGTAATCGGCGGAGAAGTAGGAGAAACAATTGCAGCATCCGCAGCCGGTATCGTAACAAACGTGGAGCAGTCCGCCCAGACAGGGACAACTGTTACCCTTGATATGGGGAACGGATATACAGCGGTATACGGGCAGCTCAAAGAAGTACCTCTGCAGATCGGCGACTATGTAGCAGCCGGTGAGACAGTAGGGTATCTCAGCGAACCAACAAAATACTACAGTGTAGAAGGAACCAATCTCTATTTTGAAATACTCAAAGACGGAGAACCAGTCAATCCTTTAGATTTCATGGAATCATAGCAAGTACAAATTCAAATGGATTAAATCACAAATTTGTCAAGTAAGTACGGTACATCGAACTTACTTGACAAATTTTCATTTAAGTTCGATAATATACATAAAAGGGGGACGTGAGGATGATAAAACGTGAAACCTATTTAAAAAGAATACGGGGATTTTATGATAAGGATTTAATAAAAGTGATTACAGGTATAAGGCGCTGCGGAAAATCAGTCCTGTTAATGCAGATCATGGATGAACTTAAAACACAGGGAATCGGAAAGGATCAGATTCTCTATATCAATTTTGAAGACTATGATTATTCTTTTATCCGGACAGGAATGGATTTGCATGATTATGTAAAAAGTCAGATCACAACAGACAAGAAATATTATCTGTTTTTTGATGAAATCCAGACAGTCCCCGATTTTGAACGTGTCATTAATTCGCTGAAAGTAAAGTATAATACAAGTATATTTATTACAGGATCTAATGGTAAGCTCTTGTCAGGAGAGCTTGCAACATTTCTTACAGGGCGATATGTAAGTTTTCGGATCATGCCATTTACTTTCCGTGAAATGTGTGAATTGAAGCAGATAAAACCGGGCGATGTGACAGATGAATTATTCTATGACTATATAACCTGGGGCGGCCTTCCTCAGAGGTTTCAGATGGAAGGGGAAGAACAGACCAAAACTTTTTTAAGAGATGTTTATGATGCGATTGTACTGAAAGATATTGTGCAGCGTGCAGGAATTAAGGATATCGAGTTATTCAACAGAATTATAGAGTACCTTGTATGCAATCCATCCCAGACATTCTCTGCCACGGCAATATCAGATTATTTTCTAAGCATTAACCGGAAAGTCTCCAGAGAGACCATTTATAATTATCTGGAACATATTACCTCCTCACTGATTATGTCTAAAGCATCCAGATATGACATACGGGGCAAGCGGATTCTTACAAAATTAGATAAGTATTATTTGACAGATATGGGACTGGGGCGTATCCGAAATAGCGGTTTTAAACTGGAGATGGGCGCCCTTCTGGAAAATGTAGTATATAATGAATTACTGGTGCGTGGTTACGAGGTTTATGTCGGGAAGACGAGAAACGGAGAAATCGACTTTGTGGCGGTAAACGGAACGGATAAGGAGTATTATCAGGTTGCTTATTATCTGGCAGACCAAAGGGTGATTGACCGTGAATTCGGTGTTTATCGGCAGGTGGCAGACAATTACCCGAAATATGTGCTGTCGATGGATAAAATGGATTTTTCAAGGGATGGCATTATCCATCAGAATATATTAGAGTTTTTAGGAAAAGAATAATTATTAGGTATAAATTGTATGTGATAAAATCAAAAGGAAGAGATAAAATATGAATTTTACTTATATACTGAGATGCAATGATGGAAGTCTGTATACCGGCTGGACAAATGACCTTGAAAAGCGGCTGGGTGACCATAACGCAGGGAAGGGCGCTAAGTATACAAAGGGCAGGAGACCCGTGGAACTGGCCTATTATGAGATTTATGAGACAAAGGAAGAAGCAATGAAACGGGAATATGCAATCAAGCACCTTACCCGGGAGCAGAAGATGAATCTGCTCCATATGGGGAAAGGTAAGGATAAATGTGAATAAATAAAAATATTAACCAATCGTACTTAAAACCATAAATATAAACTGCAGGCCGCTGTTTACAGATCTGCCTGCAAATTAATTGCTTCTGTTCCGTACCTGTTGAATATAATCCTGAATATCCTCTTTCTTCAAGTGAAATTTCTGGTGTAGTTTTTCACAGACGGTGGATTCTCCATACCCGTCTTCAAGCAGGATTTCAACAAAAAGCAGGATATCATTACGGGTGACTTCTTTAGTGACTTCTTTAGTGACTTTGTTAGTAACTTCTTTGGTAACTTTATTTGTAACTTCTTCAGTAACCTCTTTAGTGATTTCTTTAGCAATTTCCTTAGTAGCCTTTTCCAGGTCCTCAGCCCATAATTCATGCAGTGCTTCGCACATTGATCTCGCCTCCTCCATTGCCGCGGGGTTAGCCCGCACTATTAAATCCATAGCAGCCTGATAGAGTCTGGAATCTTTATGCTTTTCATAGTCTTCAAGCAGAACATTCAGATTCTGGTCAGGCTGTAAGTCTGTACGCAGACTGCCCAGCCATCGGTTTTCTTCCGGGGATAATTCTTTTGATATTAATATTTGTATAGGGAAGGGGTCCCCCTCCAGATAATAAATTCCCGGAGCAGTCCTTCGGACTTCAAGTTTTCGAAAACGTGTAACTTCTTCCAGCATTTTACGGGGATACCTGCTGCAGACGAATGTTATAGTTATGTCATCCTGTTTAATTGCATTCGTCTGCTCTGAATTAGACTTGTAAAAGCAGGCATAGCCATAAACCTTATAAAAATCATCAATATTCAGGGTATCTTCCGGACTTTTATATTCGAAAATATTATGTCCCTTTAATAATCGGCCCATATTTTTTTTCAACGGTTCAGAACCATTTTTTTTAATGACCAGTGCATCAATCCTCATGGGCATCTTGTTTAATTCCAACTCGGAAAGAAAAATAAGACGGTCAGCCTCCTCTCCAAAGTCAATCTGCATGGCGGCAATAAATGCCGGATGCCATTGCAGCCTTTTATCTGTCATGTACTGCACCTCCATTATAGCATGTGAAATGTACGGA
>NZ_QUGN01000039.1:27390-33774 GCF_003479085.1 Clostridium sp. AF19-22AC
CATAAACCTTATAAAAATCATCAATATTCAGGGTATCTTCCGGACTTTTATATTCGAAAATATTATGTCCCTTTAATAATCGGCCCATATTTTTTTTCAACGGTTCAGAACCATTTTTTTTAATGACCAGTGCATCAATCCTCATGGGCATCTTGTTTAATTCCAACTCGGAAAGAAAAATAAGACGGTCAGCCTCCTCTCCAAAGTCAATCTGCATGGCGGCAATAAATGCCGGATGCCATTGCAGCCTTTTATCTGTCATGTACTGCACCTCCATTATAGCATGTGAAATGTACGGAGTATATCTGTTTGTAACTTAAAAATGTGCATTACTGTTCGCTGATATGACTATTTCAGGTCATCTGGGAACAATAATCCACTGACAGTCCTGTAAACAATAATCTTTTTTATTTGCTGTAGCTTTATTCAATTGTGAAATACAAATCTGGATTTTTTGACGAAAGTCAGAAAATATAATATTCCGGAAATAAAGATTTGTATGGCCAGAATACCATTTCGGAAAAACAATTTCAATGTGTTTATTGTTGAAAAATAGGGGTATATTGTTGATACTTTAGAAGTTAGATTTGTGGAAATGTATGTTAGTTTATAAAAACGACCATGCATGAACAGAAATGTTCATGCATGGTCGTTTGTTATTTTGATCACGCCTAAAGATATGGCCCGTATTTAGTAGTTTTCGGCTTTTCTTTCGAAGTAAGCACGTGGATGTGCACATACCGGACATACTTCAGGAGCTTCATCACCCTGATAGATATATCCACAGTTTCCACATTTCCATCCAAGAGGAGCTTCATCTTTGAATGTCTGTCCAGCACGGAAGTGGTCAAGAAGTCTCTGATAGCGTTTTTCATGAGAAGCTTCTACTTCTGCAACACCTCTGAATTTAGCAGCCAGTTCTGTGAAACCTTCTTCTTCAGCCTCTTTAGCCATGCGTGCATACATATCTGTCCACTCATAGTTCTCGCCTGCAGCAGCGTCTGCCAGGTTCTCTTCTGTATTACCGATTCCGTGGAATTCTTTGAACCACATTTTTGCGTGTTCTTTTTCCTGGTCAGCAGTCTCTAAGAAGATGTTTGACATCTGTACATAGCCAGCTTTTCTTGCAGCGGATGCATAGTATGTATACTTATTGCGTGCCTGTGATTCTCCTGAGAATGCCTCCATAAGATTCTGTTCTGTTTTTGTTCCTGCGTACTTAGACATAGTGTAAATCCTCCTTTATTTTTTGGTGCTTCTGACGGCAGTGCCGCCGGTTCGTCCACGAGGCATTCCGTTTGGAATGACTACTTTATGGATAAGTTTATTATACCATTATGAACATATGTTTCAATAAAAATTAGATAAAATGTGGATAAATTTTCCATGTAAGAGTAAATGACCTGCAAAGGAGGGGAAACTCCAATGCAGGTATTTACATATGAATCCTATTATTTTGGATTAGCCGAAGTATCTCTTTAACAGACCCTCGAATGCTTTTCCGTGGCGTGCTTCATCTCTTGCCATCTCGTGTACTGTATCATGGATTGCATCCAGGTTAGCAGCTTTTGCACGTTTTGCAAGGTCAAACTTACCAGCTGTAGCTCCGTTCTCAGCATCAACTCTCATCTCCAGGTTCTTCTTAGTGCTGTCTGTAACAACTTCACCTAATAACTCAGCAAATTTAGAAGCATGTTCTGCCTCTTCGTAAGCAGCTTTTTCCCAGTACAGGCCGATCTCAGGATATCCTTCTCTATGAGCAACTCTTGCCATTGCAAGATACATACCTACTTCTGAGCATTCTCCTTCAAAGTTAGCTCTTAAATCAGCGATGATGTCTTCGCTTACGCCCTGAGCAACGCCGACAACATGCTCTGCAGCCCATTCTCTTTCACCTGTCTGCTCTTTGAACTTCTCAGCTGGTGCTTTACAGATTGGACATTCTGCCGGTGCTGCATCTCCCTCGTGAACATAACCACATACTGTACATACAAATTTTTTCATAATTTAAATCTCCTTTTCTTTTTATAATTTTTTTTATTTTGTTTAGCCGATAGACCAATAAGGCCCGGCAGTAATTTATTTTAATATAGGAAGTAATCTTACTTCCTATATTAATCACATGGTAAATTTGAAAATCTCTCATACAGTCTGGCTGCATGGATTGTGTGGAACGTGTTATAAAGGGGTTCCTTCCTTATGACTTTTGGATGCAGTCACCGCATTTTCCGTAAAAAATTGTGGTACTGGATTCTATAATACCGTCGAAGTTTTCGGCAGCTGCTTTATTGACCTGTTCGATATTCTTCATATCCAGGTCCAGATCCAGAACCTTTCTGCAGCTAGTGCAGAAAAAATGATTGTGCGGCTGGATATTTCCATCAAATCTATCTCCGCCGTCGGGGGCCGGAATCTTTATCGCCTCTCCAATGTCAGTCAGCAGGTTTAAATTCCGGTATACGGTACCAAGGCTGATGTTTGGAAATTCTTTCTTCACATGCAGGTAAACCGTATCGGCAGTGGGATGTTCTTTCGTCATCGCCAGATAACTTTTGATGCATTCTCGTTGCCGACTATACTTCAAAGCTGCCAATGTAAACCTCCTTTCAATCTGTAAAGTAATAATAGTAATTGTTACTGTAGTTAGAATATAATACATAATCACACAAATGTCAATACTATTTTTAAAAAAAGTAAATTTTTTTTCGTCGGTAAACAAAGGCCTTAGAAAATGGATATTCCTATATTTCTATTATAGAAGCTTTCAGACATATATGGATGAAGATTTTGTGAAAATTAAAAGTTTATAAATATCTATATAGAAAGAATAGAACTGATAAAATGTTACAAAATAATTAACAAAATGGTTGATAAAACTTTTTTAAATAATGGAATATAAAGGAAACTGTCGAACTATGTAGCATGAAAACGCTTGAAAATATGTTGACACATTGGAAATAGGTTGCTATAATAACATCGTAACAAAAGTTAACAATTATGTAACATTTAGAACTTCCTACAAAAGATAAAGACACTTGAACCCAGGGGAATCAATTCATTACCCCACGGGTAGATTTGCAGCAAAGCTGCAAGAAAGGCTTAAGGAGGTTTTATATGAAAGCAGCACGTATGAAGCAGAAATTGATTCTTTCTGCTTTAGCAGGAGCGATTATGGTTCCGGGGAGTGTAATTACGGTTAAGGCCGCGGACAGCAGTGAAGAAAATGTTCCGGTCATTCCGGTTGCAGGAATCGAATCGATAGTAAAAGAAAGCTACCAGACAAATGTAAAGGAGAACATTAATCTTTATCTGGTACAAAATAGCGAGGGTGAGTATTTAAATATGGCATTTTCTAATGTGAGTGACTATGCTTACATTAGAAGTGCCCCGGATGAAGCAAGTGACTGGGTCGGCAAGCTGTATCAGAATTCAGCGGCCGAGGTACTTGAATATAATGAAGGCTGGACAAAGATCAGGTCCGGTTCGGTAGAAGGCTATGTGCCTGCCGACTGTCTGCTGACAGGGAGCAGCGCTGAGGCACATGCCACAGAATATGAACAGAACCAGGCAACAGTGAATGCCGATCTTCTGAATGTCAGGGACGGGCAGGGAACCGATGCCGGAATACTGACTCAGATTACGGCGGGTCAGCAGTATGAAGTAACAGGTGAAGCTGTTAACGGATGGTATCCTGTAAAAGTAGGAGAAACAACTGGATGGGTATGTGGTGACTATATAGATGTACAGAAACAGTATGCATATGCTGAATCCAAGGAGGAAGAGGAACAGCGCATCGCACGCGAAGAAGCTGCAAAGCAGGCCGAGGAGGCCCGCAGACAACAGGAAGCCCTGGAGGCGGCTGCGATCAAGGATCAGGCGGCCGGTGGACAGGCAGTCATTGATTATGCGTGCCAGTTTATAGGAAACCCCTATGTATGGGGCGGAACAAGCCTCACAGAGGGCGCTGACTGTTCCGGATTCGTACAATCCGTATATGCAAACTTTGGAATCAGCCTGCCGCGGACAACATGGGATATGGAATCTGTAGGGACGGCAGTTAATTATGAGGATGCAATTCCAGGCGATATTGTCTTATATGATGGTCATGTGGGCCTGTATATGGGAGATGGTAACATCGTCAACGCAATGAACGAGTCAGACGGCATCGGAATATGCAGCGCAACTTATGCACCGATCATAACGGTGAGGAGAGTATTATAATATAGATTATGAAGGCACAGTATTGGGGAGAAATCAGGAAACTGATAATACTGTGCCGGACAAATAGAATAATGAAAGCTGCACTGAAAAAAATATTTTTCTGGTGCGGCTTTTTTAGTGTATTCTTCCACTTTGGATAAGAAGATACATAGTTCGACAAAAATAATTTGGCAAGCAAATGTATTTGTTCAGACATTATGGAAAGATATAGGAAAAAAGCTCGGATTTTGCAGGAAATGTGAAAAGGATGGCATAGACAAAGTGCACAAAAATGTAAAATAATGTCGAAAGTGTGGAAAAAGAAGTTTTCAACTTATCCACACTAAATTCCAAAAAAAACGTGGAAAAATATAGTTTTTAGCAAAGTTATCCACATTATCCACACAAAAACATGTGTTTTATGTGGATTACTTTTCTAAAAAAAAGAACGGACGTTTTGTTCAGTTATTATGAAATTAATTTTTTGTCGAAAAAAATCAGCAAAATGATTGACTTTTGAGTAGTCAAAAATTGAAAATAATTGTGCGAACAATTCAGAAAATTGTCTCGAGATGTACCTGATTTCTGCGTAGGTTTTATGACTTTAGATCAGATGTATTATTAGCTCGGATATTTTAGACATTAATATACAATAAATTTGCATTTTAGACGGTTGATTATTTAAAAAATAGGGACTATAATAAAAAGCACTAATAATGTAAGGAGGAAAAGAAATGTCCAAAATTTCTAAAGATACGACAATCGGAGAATTATTACAGATTTATCCGGACGCAGCACCTATTTTAATGGAGATTGGCATGCATTGCCTTGGATGCCCGTCTGCACAGATGGAGTCTCTTGCAGAGGCGGCTATGGTGCATGGTCTTGATTCCGACCTGCTTGTAGAAAAGATCAACGCTTCTATGAATGCAGCCGGTGTATAATAGTTACTGCTTACAGGCGTGCCAGTGAACCGTAACGTATCATAAAATATGACCGCATGTGGCGTTATCCACATAAAAATCCCCGGAAGGCATAACCTCCCGGGGATTTTTATCAAACTGTTTTCCTTATACAGAAGCAAGCTTCTGCACAGCATTTGCGGAAATCATGATATCGCAGTGCTCCTCAAGAAATGCAAGGGTTGCACCGGAAGCTTTTTCCAAAGATCCATATTCGGAAAGCATATTACATATCTTATTGAACTCCTTGTTGGAATGGCCTGACTGTGTCAGGGCCAGGATATATAATTCATTCTCCGTATCATGGTAAAGTGTATTGGAGCCGTGGTATACAGGTCCAAGAAGATGGGCGACCTGGATCACACGATCCATGCTGTCAAAAGAGAACAGGCGCACATTAAACGGCGCAGGCGCGTCGGCAACAGTGGATGATGCATCCTTTGTGTCAGCTGCAGCCTCCTTTACCTTGTTAAGCAAATTCAGGAATTCCTCTGCCCCTTCCAGCTTCTCCAGAGTCTCAGGTACGACGGAGTCTGCCTCCCCCAGTGGTGTAAACTTGGAAAACCTGGTATCTAATTCTTCCGGATCTTCTACCTTTGTGATGATTAAAACGATAGAATCCGCTGAAGCAGGAATTGCTTCTATCATCAAAGGGATGTCTTCTGCCTCAAAGCCAAAGTCGAAAGACGCCTGCTGCATCATATCTCTAAAAAGAGATTTAGCTTTTTCTGTGCCGTAGGCAAGCTCGCTTAATTTCAGGTGGCGCGCTGCCAGGTCGGCACGTGTCAGTGTACAGCGAATCTGATTGTCGTTCAGTTTTTCGATTTTCATATAATCACATCCTCACGAATTGTAATATCAAAAAAATATATATCTTCTCACTATTAGTATAAACAAAAACAAAAAATATGTAAAGGAATTTAGAAAGAGTTTATAAAAAAATGCAGTTAAAAAATTTGTATTAAAAATATGAAAAAAGATATTGACATTATCGTTAATATGAACGATAATACAAATATAAGAAAAAGAGAGCGGAAATAAGTTTAAATACGAAAAATATCACAAAAATATAGAAAGAAACAAAATGAATATACGCGTTATTAATAAAAAAATAGCGGATTTAAAAGAAGCAATCTAGGAACGATAATATAATAATCATATAAATTTAATTAGAGAGGAGGAAAAAGATTGAAAATGAAAAGTAGAGGTTATCCATTACCTT
>NZ_QUGN01000004.1:0-353285 GCF_003479085.1 Clostridium sp. AF19-22AC
TTAAAACTTTCTTTGTTACGTATGCAAATAATAACTACTCCTTTTCTTTGTGACAAATTCATTTAATTCGGATGCAAATTCTCCAATAGCTTCAATAAGGCAGTTCGCAATTTCAAATGCTTTTATGCGTCTTTTTGAAATTCCATTTTTACGTCCACGACTTCTAACTTTAACAGTTCCCCAGACTGATCTTCCACCGTTCATTCCGGGTACGTTTCTATCCTGCTGTTTTGATTGGGTAAATTATATCATATATAATGAAAGAAATGTATTGAATATTTATGAAGATAAATTTATAAATTATGGAGTGAAATTTGCTATATACGGCGATTTCTACCAATATACAAGCAAGCCGTTAAAAGATTTTATGTACAAGAGTAATAGAGGAAAAGATATTTACTTTCAGCCAAGTGTTTCTCGTGCCGTGGATAAACTATTGATATTTTAGTGTCTCATTTTCCTCCTTGATTTTTTTACTATCATCAATTACTCACGGGTATCTGCTTTTGAAATTTAACACTCCTAACATTTGAATAAACATACTTCTATTTTTTGATGTAATGAAGCATTGCGATATCACCATGAGATTTTGCTTCAGCAAGTCTGTACTCCAGGACTTTTCCTTGTGCTGTTTCCATACTGCCGCCTCCATTTATAACAACTGGGAATAAATTAAAGAATAGTTCATCGGCAAGTCCTGATTCAAGAAATAAATTATATGTCATTGTTCCACCGTCAACACAAGCCTTTTCAAATCCTTTTTTCTCAAGATAACTGACTGCATCTTCTGCATTTTTTGCTGTGTATACGTCGGCATCTATATCCTCTGAACTTATGACTACCACTTCAAGATTTTTAAGAACATCTTTCATCATGGGGGCAAACATTTGATAGGTAGTCCGTCCCATAATAATATTGTCGCATTCAAGTGCTTTGGCAAATCCCATGCCAGCAACCTCCTGAGGCGCCTGATAGGCGTCAGATTGGGCAGCCAAAATGAGTTCTCCATTTGCTGATAAGTTCGCTATTAATTGTACCTTCATAGTTTTGTCTCCTTCTCATCTCAAATACTTATTTTATTCTATTCTTCGTTTTTTCCCGGCCCTCGCTGGTAAGCATCGCCCTTCTCGCATTATTTATAAATTCCCCATACTTCTGGCCATTTGATTTCACAATAATGGCCTGCAGGCCAAATAATGGAATCAGTAGAAAAATAAATGCGTATAGCCAGTAAATCCCTTTCACCATCTGATTGGAAAATAAATAGTAAAATCCATACACGGCTACAGGAAACTGTACGATAATGGCCGTTAGCATTCCGGGAGAATAGAACTTCTTTGGATTTACTCTTGCCGCAGCTAAATGGGCAAAAATCTCAATAATGCCAATAAACAACGTTGCCATAACGGGCCAGACATGTCCGCTGATAAAGGCAGAAATAATGGTTGCGTATAAAGTAAACATTAGTAAACCAAATTTGGCCAGCCCCAATTTCTTCAGCTTCAGCCCCGTCATGGCCGTCACCAGTTCCACAAAACCCCCCGGGAACTTTAGCTCCTCAATTTCATGAACAGCTAATGCCACGATATAAATAATTGGGAGCTTTCTTAACATATCCATTTCACCCCATCCTATAACCAGCCATATTACCGCTATAACTCCCAGCAATGACGTTAGAAAAAAGCTGTATTTTTTCATAAACTTATCCATAAGCCACCTCCGCTTGACATTTTATTTAGCTACGTGTATAGTATATCCGACACGTTGTTGTGTTTTGATTCTACAATATAAAACTTGATTTATCAACCGACAATGTTAAAGGCATTTGTCGGGTTTGGAGGTGTTTATGAATAAAAATCCACTAAAGAAACAACAGACAAAAGAAAAGATTTTTCAGGCATTCTTTCGAGAATATAAACAAAAACCTTTACGAAAAATAACAGTCAGTGCAATAGCGGATAATGCTTGTATCAACCGCTGTACTTTTTATGAATATTTCAAGGATGTCTACGACCTTCTTGAACAGGCTCAGGAAACGCTGATCCACGAAATACTCGCATGTCTTGACCAGATCAAAGAGCAGGACAATCCGCATAAGTTCGAATTATTCTCTGCTTTTGGACAAAATATCTTATATAAATATGGGGAACAGATGGCCGTTCTTCTTAGTCATGGTGATACCGGCTTCCAGAAAAAACTGCTGAATGCTATGAAGCCTTTCTTATTAGAAATGCTTGGTATTGATGATAATGACATAAAAACCAATCTTGTTATTTCCTATGCATTGTTTGGTACAACGGGTTACATTACCACATTATATGGCTCTGATACATCTATTACTAATCAAGAGGCCGTCAGGACATTGCAGAAATTAATGGTAACATCCCTTTCACAGCTGCCTGATGCAAGCCTGCCAATATATCTCTATGCTAAATAAAACGCAATTATCCCCTTTATCGTTTTTGAGATGGATTATGCCAAAACAGGCTATGATATAGACAAAAATGTGATTACCTGCAATCTCCTGTGGAGCTTAATAAACTGCTGACTGCTCCGCTAATATTGTTTTTTTATCTTTCTTTAAGACTATCGCTAAATTGCTTTAAATCAAGTTTAACCTCATCCGAAAGTTTATCATAATCAATATTATCAATTGCGCCTTGTAATGCATATAAATGAACTAAGCATACATTTGGATATTTTTCTTTTAATTGATAAAACACTTCTTTACTCCCTAGTCTAATTAATTCATCCGATGAAACAACACCAATTGAGAAAAGCTTTGTTTTCATTTCTTTTCCAATGTTTAACATACTATCTAAACTACTCATAAAATATGTTCCTTTCGAATTCTAATTGAACAATCTTTTCTTGCCTGATATTCAAGACAAAAGTTTTACAAAGATTTCTTTTTCCGTGTCAAGTACAAAGCCACAGGATAGCAGCAGGCCGCAGAATGCCTTATTTTCCGGCTCCGGTTGCACCGCGATTTTTGTGAAATCCTTATAAATCCAAATCCCACCTTTCTTCCAGTACAGAATTTCCCCAGCTCTCATTTTTACTGGTTTCGGTTATCTTGAAACCTGCATTTTTGTATAATTTTCTTGCTACTTCCTGTGCGCTTACCGTCCACAAAAAAACATGAGTATATTTCTTCCGGCGGCAAAAATCCAATGCTGTTTTTATTAAGTTTGTTCCAACGCCTAATCCTCTTAGTTCAGGTTCTAAAAAGAAATATCTTAGTTGTGCCACATTCTCTTCGGTATGAGTGATTGCAATACATCCCGATGCATTTCCGTCGCACTCCAAAATGAGCATACAATCTTTATCAGGATTGAAGTTTCCGACAAGTGAAATTACTCCTTGTGTTAGATAGTTCTTCCATGTTTCTGTCGTAAAGTGTCTCTCGGCCTCATACAGCGACAGTTGTCTATCTATTACGTAGGCAATATCTTGTTCCTGGTACGGTCGGATTTTTATGTTCTTAGTTGCTTTTGTAAAATATTTTTTTACGGTTCGTATACCATCCAGCAGTTTATCGCAATCATCTGCGTTTAATTTTTCAAGCAGATCTTCGATTTGCTTATTGGCACGATTATTAAGTTCGTGAAAAACAGCCATTCCTTTTTCTGTCATTTGAATTTCAATATTGCGGCTGTCTTTTCCGCATTTTTGTCTGCTAATCAATTCTTTTTTTTCAAATTTAACGATTATTTTACTCATATAGCTGCGCTCAATATCTAAAAGGGAGCATAATTGCTTTGCAGTACAAGTATCTGTCTTACTAATTTCAAACAAAATTCTTGCTTCTGTTAATGAGTAACCAGAATCAATGATATGCTGGTCCAGCAGTCCTAAAATGTTTGTATAAAAGCGATTGAATCCCCGTATTTCTGTCACAATATCATTAGTATGCATAAATGATACTCCTTTCATTTTGTTTCCTATTTCAACTATCTTAACCTATTTAGTGGAATTAGTCAACCATTTTTCTGCATTATGGGAGGGCTATATTTGCATTAGATTCTCTTATGTAATATATGCCATTTTCTAATTTTACTTTTTTAACTATTTACCGTTATGATAATTTTAAAAGGAGGTCTTAATCATGAATATTCTAGTAATTAATGGAAGTCCACATACCAGGGGAACAACTGCATTGCTGCGCGACAAATTTACAGAAGGTGCTGCTTCTGTCGGTCATAACATCACTACTTTCCATGTCTGTAAAGTCTTCCTCCTCTGATAAAAGGATTCCAAGAATTATACCCCAATATCACTTTTGAGATTTCAGAAGGAGATTTTACTGAAGTAGAAGAAGGTCTTTCTGCAGGACAATTTGATATTGGTCTTTTTGCAATTCAAAATATTACCAATTTTGAGACTATCACCTTAAAGAAAGACAAGTTATTTGTCATTCTTCCAGAAGATCATCCTTTGGCTGGTGAGCCGTTTTTCCCGATAGAATCCCTGAAAACCGAACCTTTTATTTATCTGGATGAAGGCAATGATAATGACAGCCAGATCATTTTCAAAGCAAACCATATATCACCAAATATCAAATATTCTTCGAAAGAAGATAATACAGTCCTTTCTATGGTTGAGAATGGTCTGGGTATTGCAATCCTTCCGGAATTAGTGGTGTCTAGAACCTGTTTCCGGGTAATTCCCAAAAGGACTGCTCACCCCTACTACCGTATGCTTGGAATCGCTGTAAAGGATAGAAAACGTACTTCAATTGCTGTGAGGGAGTTTATTTCGTATACGCAAAAACAGTACACTGCGCCTTTCGGCCATCCTACATAAAACGCACAGTGTGTAATGACTGCCGCGATTTCTTTTTGTGTTACACCCGCAGTCTTTGCATTTGAAAGATGGTATTTTAAAGAAGAATCTGTAATCCCAGATGACATAAGTGCTACTACTGTAATGATGCATCTTGCCTTATGGTCAATATCCTGATTATTCCAGTTTTCTCCAAAGAGAACATCGTCATTGAAATGTGCGAACTCCGGTGCAAATTCACCAAGAGCGTTTCTGCCTGCTGTTTGTACAATTTTTTCCATCTAAGCTGCCTGCCTTTCTGAATTACACCGCCTTATACTGTTCATCATTTACTGGTTCACACCATTTTCTGATATCTTTTTCCGCCCTGTTTACGGCGCCACCACGTACAGCCAGCCCTGCTTCCACTTTTGCACCGGGGCACAACTTCTTGATATCTTTTACACTGCTGCCCATCCCGCTCCCTTCGTGGGTACAGAGAGGCTTTATTATTTTCCCGTTGAAATCAAAATGCTCCAGAAACGAAAATACTGCCATCGGCATTGTATTCCAATAATTGGGGAAACATAGGTAAATCGTTTCATACTTCTCAAGGCTGTCCGGATAGCCTTTCAGCTCCGGGCGGGCATTCCGCCTCTGATCCGCCTGTGCCTCGGCAATACATTCGTTATAATCCTTTGAATATGCCTGCTGTGGTTCAATCTTGAACACGTCCGCACCGGTAATCTCCTGAATCATGCCGGCTGCCACTTCTGTATTACCAATCTCAAGGTTTTTTATCTCCCCGTTCACGTAGTTCTCGTCTTTTCTTGAAAAAAATGCAATTAGTTTTGACATAACATCTTCCCTCCAATCTTTCTTAAGTAATATTGTATCCTCTGATTTCCTTTTTTTGAATCTCCAATATGTCACTGGTATATAAACTTATAGTTAATATAAACATCCGCCAGCCGTCAAAATAAAAATGACCGGCAGGCCCCTTATTATTACAGGAATCTGCCGGTCAAAACTATATGAATAAATTTATTTACATTTCATCATTGACGACCCGTTCGATATGCATAGCCAGATACCCGATTTCGACCTCATCTAACTGGCATTTCAGGCTGCGCCCCACCTCGTCACAAATCATAGCTGCGGTCCGGAACGCCTCCGGGAATTTAACCTCCATGTAATCATTCATGTTCAGCTTCAGGCGCTCATTGTTCAGAGCCCGGGCAACCATATAGCGCACGTGGTTCATCAGCCGGTTATAGGCCAGTGACATAACATCTATCTTCCTCGATGTCTGTTCTTCCACCAGCGTAATGCACTCCCGAACTGCACGGGTAATCATCATAGCCTGAGATACTTTTTCATCATTAATCGCGGAATGAATATGAAGGGCAATATAGCCCACTTCGTGTTCGTCAATCTCTACTTTCATCCTCTCCTGAAGCAGAGGTATCATGCACTGTGCCACCTTGTACTCCTTGTAAAACAGGACACGGATATCCTCCGTCAGTGGATTACTGATCTGTTCGTGGTTTTTGATACGTCTGACGGCATATTCAATATGGTCTGCCATAGGAAACAGAATCGCCCGGTCAATTTTGCCGAATTCCCTTTCCGCTTCATTGAGCACGTCATTTGCCAGTTCCAGACAAACCGGGGAGACAGACTTGATAATCTCTCTCGCCTCCCCGCGGTCGGTCAGTTTCTGCAGGGAATACACCGTATCCTCCGGCCGCTTTTCAATACGCTCCCCGACCTTTTTGCTGAATCCGGCCCCTTTTCCCATGAGCAGGTATTCCTTATTGTCATCCATCTTGATTACAAGAATCGTATTGTGATTCAAAATCTTCCTTATTCTATACATATCTCACCACCCACTTTTGTTATTCAAAAATATCTATGGCAAACAGCGCTTCTCCTTCGTCTATTGCCCCGCTCTTTAACAGACGGACCTTCTGATTATCTTCAAGCTCGGTGCACAGGACCGGTGAAACAACAGACGGGGCATTTTCCTTCAGATAATCCAGATCAAGCTTCAGCATTGGCTCTCCCTTTCTGACTTTCTGCCCGTTTTCCACCAGTGCCTCAAATCCTTTTCCGTTGAGCTTAACCGTATCGATCCCGATATGGATGAGGAGGCTGACTCCGGTATCTGTCATGAATCCGATCGCATGCTTTGTTTCAAATACAAAACATACCTCGCCGTCCTCCGGTGCACTGACAACCGGTTCTGTCGGTGTCACAACCGCACCGTCTCCCATCATTCTGCCTGCAAAGGCTTCGTCAGGTGCTGTTGACAGATCTGCTGCAATCCCTTTGACCGGGCTGGAAATTATGACCGTCCTTGCCGGTTCTGCCCCTTTGTCAGCATTTTCAGCATTATTTTCCTTCTCATTACTTCCTTTTTTATTACTTTCATATGAAGTTCCGCTCTCTGCTGCATCCTCACCATCACTGGAATCTTCATACACCTCATCAGGCGCACTCTCCAGATAGTCTTCCAGATTTGACTTAATGACAGTTACATGGGGGCCATAGATGATCTGCACGCCGCTTCCTTTATGCACTACGCCGGATGCCCCCGTCGATTTCAACAGAGCGTCATTTACCTTGTCAGGATCCAGAACCGTACAGCGAAGTCTTGTCGCACAGCAGTCCACATCACTGATATTTTTCTTTCCGCCAAGACCTTTTGTGATTGTCAGACTGAGAGCATCCTCGTTCTGTACTTCACCGTCACTGCTGTTTTTGTTTTCCCTGCGTGCATTTACATCAGCCTTTGTATACAGCTTTGTCTCTGCATCGTCATCTTCACGCCCCGGTGTCTTCAGGTTAAACCTCTTGATCAGGAATGTAAAGATAAAGTAATACAGGAAGAAATAGATAATCCCGACAGGGATAACCCTAATCCAGCTCGTCTTCTCATTTCCCTGTAAAATCCCAAACAGGAAGAAATCCAGAAGACCGCCCGAAAATGTCAGACCAACTGCGATATTGAGCATATGTGCGATCATATAAGCGGAACCTGCCAGTACTACCTGCACCGCAAACAATGCCGGTGCCACAAACAGGAAAGAAAATTCAATCGGTTCCGTAATACCCGTCATCATACATGCCAGTGCTGCGGACAGAAGAAGGCCTCCTGCGGCTTTTCTCTTCTCCGGCTTTGCACAGCGGTACATAGCCAGCGCCGCACCCGGCAGTCCAAAAATCATAAAAATAAATTCGCCCGAAAAATATCTTGTCGCATCTGCACTGAAATGAGCCACATTCGCAGAATCAGCCAGCTGTGCGAAGAAAATATTCTGTCCGCCCTGAACCATCTGGCCTGCGACCTCCATCGTGCCGCCCACAGCCGTCTGCCAGAAAGGCATGTAAAACACATGGTGCAGTCCGAACGGTATCAGTGCCCTCTTAATCAGACCGAAAATTAGTGTGCCCGCATAACCGCTGCCCGTCACAAGTCCGCCAAGCGCATAGATTCCATTCTGTACTGTAGGCCAGATAAAATAAAGAGCAATCCCGACAAACATATACACAATTGTAGAAATTATCGGTACAAATCTGGTTCCGCCAAAGAATGAAAGTGCATTCGGAAGGGCGATCTTATAAAACCGGTTATGTAAGGCTGCAACTCCCAGTCCTACAATAATACCGCCGAACACACCCATTTGTAAAGTCTGTATTCCGCAGGAAGAAGCAATCGTTCCGTCCAGAACATCCGCCGCAATCTCCCCGGTCTTTGACAGTTCCCCATTAATCACCAGCATGGCATTGATCGCGGTGTTCATAACAAAATAAGCAATCACGGCAGACAGGGCGGATACTTCTTTTTCCTTCTTTGCCATACCGATTGCGACACCTACCGCAAAAATCAACGGAAGATTGTCAAACACAATACTGCCGACCTTGTTCATAATCACAAGCAGTCCATTCAAAATCGTCCCGGTTCCCAGTATGCCTTCCAGTCCATACATAGCAATTGTTGTCTCATTCGTAAACGAACTCCCGATTCCAAGCAGGAGCCCTGCTACCGGGAGAATTGCGATAGGGAGCATAAAACTTCTGCCCACACGCTGTAAAACACCAAAAATCTTGTCTTTCATAACTTGTTCTCTCCTTTTACTATTATGATTGTCAGGACGTTTATGTATTTGGCAGCGTACGATCTTGATGCTAGAAATAATCAAAAAAAGGGCATCCATACACATAAACATCCAAAATGTTATGTATAGTGAATGCCTCTAATGAGTTACATACTATATCTGAAATTGAGTCTATCATCCGGAAGGGCATTTGTCAAGCAGATTTTTCGCAATAAAAATCAGGCAGGATTTGAACAGTTACTCTAATTCCCCTGTCTTCCATATTTTTTTCTCAATGTGACAGCGGCTCCGCCGATTCCGGCAAGCGTAAGCAGCAGGTATAATTCGATATTTACATCATCACCGGTCTTGACACTGTTGATTTTGTTATCTGGTGTTTTGTTATCCGGCGCTTTTTCATTTTCTGGTGCAGGCACCGCCGGCTTCGGCTTACTGCCCTCCTGATTATCATTTCCATCTTGTCCTGGTTTCTCATCTACTGCCGGCTTCTCGTTGGTTGCAACCAGCCGTGCACCGCTAATTCCCTCAAGCACCACATTCTCCGGCTGACTTAAGTATGCTGCCAGAGCATCCTCACATGCCTGATATTCATGCAAATTGGCCTTTCCTTCAAACTGGGGATAGTCACTGGTGTCATTTGGCAGATAATTGTTCATCGCAACAGTATACATTTTATCTCCCTGAATTGCTTCCCCCTGGACGAGCACGCCCAGAATCCTGCTTCCCTTCTCCAGAGACAGGTTATACTTCACCTCTATTCCGCCTGCCTGCAGTGTATTTCCACTGTTATCCGGCCATCCGTCATAGTCACCTTTTTCATTTGCTTCTATATTTGCTTTCATGATATCCAGTGATGTTTCGAGTATTTCTAAAATTTCCTTGCCGCTGAGTTCTTTTGTCACAATATAGTTTCCATAAGGAGATACATCCAGCACATTCTGATATGTAACCGCTCCCTTTTCGATTGAAGCGCGGATACCGCCTGCATTTTCAAATGCAATGTCTGCTCCTGTAGCCAGAAGATAAGCATCCGTAACAGCCCGTCCCATCGTTGTTTCACCGATTCTAATATGCTCCCATACCCCGTCCAGATCTTCCGGGGCATAGCCTGCCGGCTGGGAAAGTATCGTTTTCTGCTCTTCTGTAATTCCATCCAAGAGAACCTGCACTCCTGGATCCGCATCCAGAGCCTTGCCTGTATTATAATCCACCAGATTTTCTGTCATTTTGATGTCTTCTGCAAGATTTCCATCTGCATCCAATGTACAGCTTATATCTACATTTCCAAAATTCCACAGATTATATCCTGTCTCAACAACCAGTGCTGTACCACCGTCCGGTCTTGTAATCGCCTCATTGATGGCTGTATGTTCATGCCCTGCAATCCACAGATTCACACTATCCACAGAAGAAGCCAGCCCTTTCGGGTTAATACAGTGAGCCATACCAACCACGATCTGGCATCCCTGTGCTTTCAGTTCTGCCGCTGCTTTCTGTGCATAAACTGTCATATCCGTAAATTGAAGTCCTTCCACATTCCCCGGTGCAGTTGCATTATAAATCGCCGGGTCGATCACCCCGAATACTCCTATTTTTAATGTTTTACCATCTTTTACGACTTCCTTTGTAAGATACTGCCGGTCAAAAAACATACTTCCGTCTTCACTGACTACATTTCCTGCAAGGATGGAAAATTCCGGGCTGCCATTTTGCCTGACGATATTTTCCAGTTCTTTCAGACGGTCTTTCCCGTAATTCCAGTCATGGTTTCCCGCTGCCATTGCATCATATCCACAGGCCGCCAGTACTTTCGCTGCTGACTCGCCCCGTACAAGGGTGGCAATGGACTGCCCGTGGAATGTATCTCCCCCGTCCAGAACCAGCGATAAGTCCTTTCCCTGTGATGCCTGGTCGATATAGGTTTTTACTTTCGGAAGTCCGATCACCTGATTCCAGTCATCTTCCAGAATTCTTGCATGAATATCATTCGTATGGACAACATTTATCCGGAACTCTGTTGTGCTATTCACTATAGCCAGTTTTGATTCTGTTGTGCCATTTTTTGTTACTTGTGTCTGCGGTGCTATATCAGCCGCTAAGACCGTTCCTGTCATCATGTTAAACGCCATGCTCAATGAAATTAAAATGCTCCATATTCTTTTCTTAAATCTCATACTCTCTCCTCTTTCCATATTACTGTTCACACCCTATGTCAGTTAGTTAAGCTGCAGGGTTAAAACCTGAGCAAGGGTCTGTCCTAAATTTAAAAATAATTACCCCGAAAAGTTGGCAAGCACAATACTGATAGTATAAAGCATTTCTAGGCGGATGTCTATTCATCCTCCCTCAGTTGTCTATGTATCGTCTTTTTATATAGTTCAAAAGATTTTAAATTCATGGCAAATCAAAAACAATGAATCTGGCACAAACGTTACAGAATGAAAAGGTAAACTGCTTCGGGAGGCACTTAACATTATGTATTTCCTTTCCGGCGTACAGAAAGAACCACAAAGAGTAAAAACCATGCCACACAATGAGCCATTAAAATAAGAATATCTTTTACTGCCGCTGCCGGGCTTCCGCCGGACAAACTCATAATGCCTTCGAAGGCTGCCTGCGAGGGAACAATGTAGCATACTGCTGAAAGAAGCCAATGGCCGCTCCCCACAAGAAAGCAAATGATTGGAACAGCCATGAACAGCAGCATAACGACTTTCAGATAGACCACGCTGACCATAATCCCTTCAGAAAACCTGCCGATGAACAGGCCGATAAGTGCAGCCACAAATGCTGAAAGGGCCGTCAGTACCAGCATGAGGGCCGTGTTTTGCAGGGAAAGGCGGAAGCAAATACAGACTGTAATAATCGAGGATAAGCCCCCACAGAGAAAACCAACCATTATTTTCTGCATAATATACTGGCTGTAGGTCATGGGCAGAATCTCGTTAATGAACGCCACACCATCCTCTTTCTCCGAAACAATATTCACAGCATTGAAGGTACAGCCCATAAACATAGCAACAATCAGTGTTGCAGCCATAAACATGTTTTGAAATCCCCCCATTATATCGGCACGTTCCAAAACCTGGACTTTCACCTGCCGGGCCTCTTTGCGCTGCTCATACAAAGAAGGGAGTGTGTCGGCAGTTTGGCGGAACACATCCAATTCATCGCCGGAAAGAATGGTCTTAATACTGTTCCCGTCAGCCTCTACACCTATTATATTTGTAGATGGTTCATTGACAGCATCCGTCAGTTCTTCCGGCGTTGGATAAGCCGTCACAGGGCCATACTGCTCCAGCCATGTAATAGTTTGGACAGACACGTCACCTTCTAAAACACCAAAATGAAGTTCCCCCAGTGAAGAAAGGTCAATCGAACCGGCAAAAGTTAATGCCACGGCAACGATAACCGGCAGGAGAAAGGACATCATACAAAACTTATCTTTCAGAACACTTTTAAGCTGATAACGCAATCCTTTCATCGTCAGCCCTCCTTTCCTATTTCTCTGCGGAACACAAATTGTACTGCGGCGAATAGCGCTGCAATAGCACCAACAGCACCCAAATAGTAAAACGGGCTGGCCGCAGGTGTTCCAAAATAAGCATTTTTCAGTCCCATATAAATATGATAGAATGGATGAAACCTAACCCAGTCCAGTTTTACTGCCGTATTTGCTGACAAAAACACAGGGGTCGATACAAAAACAGCAATCAGCAGATAGGCTAGAGTAAACTGCCGGAAATCTTTTAGAAGCAGGGCACAAATCAGCCCGGTCAAAGCCATAATCAGGGACAGGAGCGCCGTCTGGAGCAGCACCGCAGGCAATATGGATGCGGTATCTGATAGTCCGACATTCAGCACAATGAGTAATATTGCAAAGATCAGGTCGGACAATAGAAATATTACCAGTTTGGACAGGATAAATAGATTTTTACTCAAGGGCAGAATGGCATGGACACGAATAACACCCATACCTTTTTCCTTAAACAGCACCGCCGCAATCCCTAAAAATCCAACAGCGGCAATTTCAAAAAATAACAGTTCACAGGTAATATCTTTCCTCGCCTTTTGCTCCGGCGTATTGGAACCAACCACCCTGGCGCTGTAATTCCCTGACGGCCGCAGGAGAGAGAATGCATAGTCAGCCCGGTGGCGGTCCGCTTTTTCTGTTCCCTCATAGAATATTAGTTGTGGTTCCCCTGCGCTGGCATCAATACCGACTCCATTCGTATCATCGAGTAAAACAGAGTCGAGAACTTCTTTTGATGAGACTTGCTGAACCAGCGGAGAAACAGTTGTCTGAGTTCCCAACGGATCATACAGATACACATTGTATATCCCGGCATCCATGAATTTGATATATCCCAAGTTCACATACAGGGTATAAAGAATCAGAAACCCAAAGGACATAAGAAAAATTTTCCCGGATATCATCATCCGGCAATCTTTTTTAAACAGGGAATAAAAGCTTTTCCACATCAGGACAGCCCCCTTCCCGTATACTTGATAAACATATCCTCCAGCGTCGGCTCCTGTGAATGGATACTGATAATCTTGTCGTGTACAAAAGGAATACCAGCCTCCAATTCGTGGGCTTCGACTGTCCTTTCTTCCCGTTTCCCCTGATACAGATAATGAATGACAACCCGGTGGTTACTATTCTGCTCTTTCAAATTCTTCGGAGTATCCAGCGCCATAATATTTCCATTGGAAATAAAAGCAACCCGGTCACACAGCAGATCGGCATCCAACATGTTGTGGGTCGTCAGAAATACCGTCGTGCCTTTCTTCCGCTCTGCTTCAATGATCCTGCGGAACAGGACAGCACCAGATGGGTCAAGCCCACTGGTTGGTTCATCCAGAAACAAGAGCCTGGGGTTGCTAATCAGTGCCCGCGCCATACTCGCCCGCTGCCGCATCCCCTTCGAGTAGGAAGAAACTGGCTTCTTTAAAAAGTCAGGCTTAAACTCCAATTCGTCCAAAACCTCCTCAATATCCCGCAGCTGTCCTTTGGGATAGAAAGAAGAAAAATATTTGAGATTGTCAATGGCACTCAGGTTAGCATACAGATACGGGAGCTCAAACAATACCCCGATCTTCTGAAAAAACTCCTGCGTATGCGCTGCAGAAATATCCTGTCCAAACAGAGACACACTGCCGCCGTGCCCTTTCAAAATCCCGGTCAAAATTTTTTGGGTCGTTGATTTTCCGGAGCCGTTCGGACCCAGAAATCCAAAGATTTCCCCATCTTCCACAGTGAAGTTCAGGCCATGCAGAGCCTGCTTATCTTTTCCATAGGAGAATGTCAAATCTTTTACTTCGATCATTCCTCATCACCCCACTTCCCGTGCTGCTCCTCTTTCCTTTCCTGCCGGCGCTTGTTCCACCACCTCATAAACTTGACTTTAAATGGGATAGAGACTGCCAGCACCACCGCGATTACTAACCACCAGTACCATGCTAAACCTAAAAATTCCATAGTATGACCTCCTTTTATTCGGGAATCAAAGTCCTCTTGTTGAAGTAAATTTAAGAAAATGCAGTGAAGTCCGTGTGAGGCCGCGGTGAAGCTGGTGTGAAATTCTGGTTACTGTGCATGCCCACAGGGGTGTATTGTAACCAATTCTACGCGTAAAAAGCCCTGCTTTCACATACGAAAGCAGGGCTGTAAATTAAATTAATATACTCCCACAGCTCACTTTGGGGTCTTTAACTCAATTGTAGGAATTGAAAAGTAGAATTGAACGCCGTCGGAAAGATTTTTTACGCCATATTCCAGCTTCTGCATAGACAGTATCTGCGCAACAATAGCGAGACCCAGACCGGAGCCGCTGTATTTTGAGTTGCCGTCCCTGTAAAATTTTGTCCAAATCTTAGTCAGATCTTCCTGCGGGATAACAGGGCCCTGATTGTAGATAGAGAAATGTAAAACTCCCGTTTGTTCTGTAAGAGACAGTTTTAAAATACCGCCCGGCCGGACATTCTTTTTAGCGTTTACAAGCAGATTGTCTAAAACCTGTTCCATACGGGCCTTATCCGCATCGACATAGGCGCTGTGTTCAGGAAGTTCATATTGCAGAATATAATTGGCGTCCGGTGTATCGATCAGCAGCCTCCCTGCGACAGTTTCTAAAAACTCTACAAAGTCAAACCGTTCAGGAGCAAGCGGGCAGACTCCTGTTTCAAGGGCAGATAAATCTAGCAGGGTCGTAATTAGATTGCCCATTCGTTCGGTCTCCGCTATAATGATTGCGGAATACTTTTGTTTTTTGGCCTCATCTGTCTCATCCTGCAGCCCCTCGGCATAGGCACGGATAATACCCAGCGGAGTTTTCATTTCATGGGACAGGTTATCGACCAACTCCTTGCGCTCGGCCAGCAGCCGCCGCTCCTGTTCAACGTCTTTTTCAAGCTGTTCATTAGCCGCTCCTAGTTCTGCAAGAGCCTGCTGCAGATTATCAGCCATCGTATTGAGGCTTGCTGCCAGTTCTCCAAATTCATCATTGGCCGTGATGGTACAAGGGGCGGAAAAATCCAGTTTTGCCATCTTCCGGGCCGTTTGATTAAGTTTAGAAACAGGCCTTGAAATAAAGTGCCCCATTAGAAAATCGACGACAAGAACAATGGCAATGACGAAGACAAACCAAATGGCAAATGAAACATCCGTATCTATTTCCAACTTGGTTGACAGAATATAAGAAAGAATAAGCAGGATGCCTGCCAGTTTAGAAACAAATAGTATCTTCTTACGGACTGTACGCAATGTAAATATCTCATCTAATTTCATACTGCCACCTCGAATTTATAGCCCGAACGTATGAGGGTAACGATATATTTCCCCTCGCCGCCTAATTTTTGCCGCAGGGTTTTGATATGGGTGTCTACTGTCCGAGTGGTCCCCTCAAAGTCATAACCCCAGATCCTATTCAGCAGCTGGTCACGGGTAAAAACCTGTCCGGGATTTACCATGAAGAAATGCAGCAGTTCGTATTCCTTATGGGTAAGCGTGATTTCCTTCCCGTCTATGAATACCTTGTGGGAGGACGGCACCATCGTAATTTTTCCAGCATTCAATGCATCCAAGGGTGCGGAAGAAGAACGGCGGAGCAGGGCATTTGCCTTTGCCAGCAGCACCCTTGGACTGAAAGGCTTTGTCATATAATCGTCGGCTCCATACTCGTAGCCTTTTAGTTTATCGTCCTCGCCGCCTTTGGCCGTCAGCATAATCACAGGTATACTGCTCATTTCACGCGCCATCCTGCAGACGGAAAAACCGTCCAGATGGGGCATCATCACGTCCAGTATCATCAAATCCATTGGATTATTTTTCAAAACCATTAAAGCGTCCACACCGTCGTCTGCAGTGAAACAGGTATGTCCGCCCCGCTGCATATATTCGACAATGATATCCTGCATATTTTTTTCATCTTCAACTACTAAAACATTTGCCATACAAGCTCCTTTTTACTTTTTAGCAACCGGAATGATAAAATCTTTTACCATTTCAACATACCGTTCCTGCTCCTGCCCGAAATACCGGATAAGTGGTTCATAATCCTCATTTTGCTGGGCATTATTCAGACATTCATAATATTCTGCTTTCCTGTCATCCCCTATAATGAACGGCATTACACAGCTTCGCAGGCATTCTTTGAACAAGATCATCCTGCCTGTCCGCCCATTCCCATCCTGAAATGGATGAATTTTTTCAAATCGGGCATGAAACTCTGCAAGGTCCTTTAAAGAATGTGGCTCTTTGCTATTATAGTCTTCCAAAAGAACTTTCATATCTTCCTCAACTTTTTCTGGGGTTGAGGTCATGATATCGGAAACCATATTTCTTCTGTTTTTATATTCCCCTATGGGATATCCATTTGCAATATCTTCAAACACACCTGCCTTTAAACGGTAATGGTATTCCTTAATCAGTCTTTGGGACAGTATTTCCTCACAAGTATCCAGCATGTAATTGAACATTGTAAAATGTCCGGTCATCTCCTCCACATCCTTTGTCCTAAAAACACTTCCATCTGCCCGGATTGTTCCTGTTTCAAAAATAGAGGCCGTCTGCTTTTCTGTCAGCGTGCTTCCCTCTATGCGGTTAGAATTATATGCCATCTTCCTCTGTGTGAGTGCATATACCCCTCCCCTATCCTGTTTTTCCATCTCAATACGGAACCGCTCTTTCAGCAGTTCCGTCATTTTGATATCATCCATATAGCACACTCCTTTACAAATATATATTCAAACAGACTATTGTATCTCTTCCTATGATTTATTTCCTATTATAGCCAAAGGTTTATCTTTAATCAACTGGAATCCTATACTTTCCCGGTACCGGCTTTCGTATAGTTGCGGTTTACCCCCTGCATATGCGCCTGCCTCTACTATTTAAAGGGATTGACGATAGTCTCTGTAAATAATATACTGTCATTAATAGAGTATTGCCCAAAATACATTACGAAAAGTGGGAGTGATTAATGAGGAAGCTATATAATATATTGAAAATGGTATCGTGGTGTTTCGTAGGAGTCTTCATTGGGAGCAGTATTTATCAATACTACGATTATAAAACACACCCTGATTTATACGCATGGCAGTCAGCCCCCTGGTATTTGAGTATTGAGATAAGAGGGGTGTTCACCGCCATAATTATCGCAGTTCTTCTTATTATAATGCATATTATCAAAAAGAAGCTCAAGTAAATCCAGATGTAGGGAATCACATCATTTTCCTGATAGTAAGGATGAACAGTATTTCGTTTTCATACTAAATATTCCTTAAAGAACTGTGTCATCTTATCAAACGGAATGATATCCGTCTGATCATACAAATCCGTATGGACTGCCCCCGGTATAATCATAAGTTCCTTGTTATCACCGTTCAGTTTTTCAAAGGCATCCTTGCTAAAATAGCAGGAATGGGCCTTTTCACCATGAATTAACAGCACTGCATTTCTGATTTCCTGACTGTACTGCAGGATAGGCATGTTAAGAAATGACAGGGATGACGTAACATTCCAGCCATCATTGGAATTCAGTGATCTTGCATGATATCCTCTGTCTGTTTTATAATAATCAAAATAATCCTTTACAAAGAAAGGTGCATCTTCAGGCAGTGTATCGACCACGCCCCCGGCAAGTGCATATTTTCCATTCTTATAATCAGCAGTCCTCTGTGCATTCAGAGCCTTGCGTTTCTCGTATCTTGCTTCTTCGCTGTCCTCTGAGTCGAAATACCCTTTGGCATTGACCCTGCTCATGTCATACATGGTCAAAGCTGCCGTTGCTTTGATTCTGGTATCAATGGCCGCCGCATTCAATGCCATTCCTCCCCAGCCGCAGATACCGATGATACCAATTTTTTCAGGATCAACATTTTCCTGAACAGAAAGGAAATCCACTGCCGCCTGAAAATCTTCTGTATTGATGTCCGGCGAGGCAACATATCTTGGCATTCCGCCGCTTTCCCCTGTAAAAGAGGGATCAAAAGCAATCGTTAAAAATCCCCTTTCTGCCATCATCTGTGCATACAATCCGGCAGCCTGCTCTTTGACGGCACCAAAAGGCCCACATACTGCGATGGCCGCAAGAGCGCCCTTCGCGTTTTTCGGTACATACATATCTGCCGCCAGTGTGATACCATAACGATTATGGAAAGTCACTTTGCTGTGTTCTACTTTTTCACTGCGCGTAAAAGTCTTATCCCATTCTTTTACTAAACTTAATTGTTCCATCATTATAAGTCCCTTCTTTCTACTAAAAGTCTTCCTTGTTAATCCTGTAAATCAGAAAATCAAGACAGTCAATTTGCTTCTGTCCTGCATGGACAATTTCCAGAAGTATTGTTTTATGTTTGGAAAGCAATGGCAGCATTTTTCTCCATTCTCCGCATTTCGCATAAGCCATACAACATTCTGCCGTTTTTTCATCACAGCCTGCATCCAATAGGTTTTGATACAGGATTCCAAGCGTATCCGATGCTTCCGCCATATTCACTACCTCCTTTAGTTTTATTATAGGCAGCGCCTGCTGATATGTCTAATATTTATAATTCATATCATGTTATTCTTTTAAAGAATAGTTCCGGGTGTTATAATAATCCTGTAATCTGACAGCACACGTATCTGTTCAGAACATCATCCACATTCATAAATTTAAGCAGAATAGAGGTGTCTTTTATGGAAATCAGGGTATTGCGCTATTTTATAGAAATCGCCAGAGAAGGCAATATGTCAAGGGCAGCTGAGACACTTCATGTCTCTCAGCCGACTTTATCAAAACAGATGAAGGAATTAGAGAAGGAACTGGGTAAAAAACTGTTTAAACGCGGAAGTACGACACTCACCCTCACAGATGAAGGCATGCTCCTGAGGAAGAGGGCCGAAGATATTCTGGAAATGGTAGATAAGACAACCGATGAATTCAAGGCACTTGATAATATCATGGGGGGAGACGTGCAGATTGGGTGTGCAGAATCCTACCTAATAAAATATCTGGCAAGAGCAATCGGCCAGCTTAAAGCTGACTATCCATTGCTCCGCTATCACCTTTCAAGTGGGAATACGGAACAGGTGACAGAAAAGCTTGATAAAGGCTTGCTTGATTTTGCCGTCATTGCAGAACCCCCAAGTTTGTCAAAATATAACTATATTGAAATTCCGGGAAGTGATGTATGGGGGCTGTTAATGAAAAGAGACAATCCATTGACAAAGAAAAAGACGATTGTCGTTGATGACTTGCTGGGATTAGACCTGATTTGCTCTGATCAGGCAATTAAGGTGGATATCCCGAGATGGTGCGGTGAAAAAGTTGATATGCTGAATTTTACCGGTACCACGAACCTCTTTTATAATGGTTCCGTTTTTGTAAAAGAAGGGCTCGGATCTATGCTGACATTTGACAGGCTCGCAGATACAGGAGCTGACAGTGGTTTATGCTTCCGCCCTTTATCCCCCGCTTTGGAGACGAAAATGTATGTAATCTGGAAAAAGTATCAGGTTTTTACACCAATTGCAAACTTGCTAATTAATGAGCTGAAGAACATCCTGCCGGAATGACAGGATGTTTTTGCCTTCAATACACTATCTGTAGCGAACCTGATGTTACTCTTTAAAGGCTGCTGTAACAATAGCACTCTTTTGTAATGAATGATTCTTCCCTCCTTCTAAAAGAGACTCAGTTCCTTTCTCGTCTCCCAATGTTCTGAAAAAGCGTACAGTCAGAAACATGGCAGCAATCATCCCAATGATGTCAGCGGCAGGTGCGGCAAACAGGATTCCGTTGATGCCGCTGCCCGGCTGGTTCCGCTCAAATAAAGAGGGCATCAGGATTACAAGTGGCACAAAGCACACAATATCACGGGTAAGAGAAGCAATGACCGCCATAACCGGTCTGCCTACAGCCTGAAAGAAAATGGAAGACATCTTAATCACGCAGGTAAAGATGACAAGTGACAGGAATACCCGGAATGTACGCTGTGCATATTCAAGATAAAGTGCATCATTTCCAGAGCCAAAGATGTTGATCACAACCTGCGGGCAAAACTCAAAGATCAGGGTAGCAATGACTCCGACAACAAGCGTTGCAGTCAGGATTGTGTGGTATGTTTCCCTGACGCGTACGTATTTTTTCGCACCGAAATTGTAACCGAGAATTGGCTGCCCTCCAAGAACAATACCTACAACGATATTAATGACAATGGTAAATACTTTTGTTTCAATACTGATCACTGATATGGGAATATCCTGCCCATAAATCGACAGGGCACCGTATCTTGCCAGCATGATGTTGCAGACCAGAGAAATCATGACAATGGACATCTGTGTAATAAAAGACGAGGCACCTAATTTCAGAGCGTTACTGAATATTTTAAAATGCGGTACAAAGCTCTCTTTAGTCAGGCGGAAACTCTTTGTTTTGAAAAAATATAGCACGCAGACAAGGAAAGAAAACGTCTGCCCTATGACTGTCGCCCAGGCAGCGCCTGCAATCCCCCGGTTTAAGACAAAGATAAATATCGGGTCGAGAATGATGTTCAATATTGCCCCAAGCGTCATAGATACCATTGAAACTGCCGGGCTTCCATCCGCGCGGATGACAGCGTTCATCATGTTCATCAGCATGAAGGCCGGAAAGAAACTGAGTATGATGGTGAAATAATCCACCGCCATCGAGATGGTCTGGTCAGACGCACCGAACAGCCGAAGCAGCGGCTCCTTAAAAATCGCACAGAGAACAAGCATGATTATACTGAGTACCAGCGTGACAGTAACACCGCTGCCAATACAGCGATGTGCATTCTTCGTATCTTTTTTCCCCTGACAGAGACTGAGATAGGCGGCACTGCCATCACCGATACACCATGCAAAGGCCTGTGCGATAATGAGAATGGGAAAGACAATTCCTGTTGCCGCATTGCCGAGATATCCTAGGTCACTATTACCGATAAAAATCTGGTCGACAATATTGTAGAGCGCACTGATAAGCAGCGATAGAATGCAGGGAATCGAAAATTTCACCAGTAGCTTTGATATTTTCTCCTCACCTAGTGTACGATTTTGATTTGATAGTTCCATGATTATAATCCTCCTGTTATACATATTGCGGAGTCTTTATCAGAGAAAAGCTGCCTAAAAACTGCGAAGGACAAAAAAATAGTGCGTAGAAATCGTTTGGAATTTCTACGCACTAAGCTGTCCAGCCCAGTTAGAATAACATAATTTTTCGAGAAAAGTCAAGCAGATTTTTTGGGAGGGATATTAAAATTTATCCTTATTTTCTACTATAGCCGCAATTCCATCGGTGTAAATCTCAGGCCGTTTACTACCCGCTCTTTATCAAGATCCCGAAAGCCAAGTTTGTGATATACCGGGATCGCATACGGCGACGAGTTTACTGTCATTCTATCAGAATGGCACTCTTTTCGTAATGTTTGAAACAACTGTCTGCCGATTCCCTGTCTGTGATATTTTCCATCCACAAAAAATAATGCGATATGTGTCCCTTCGCTACGCGATGCTATAACACCAATCAATTTTTCACGGTCAAAAGCGCCAAATAAACGAAGTTGAGTTATAAAATTTATATCGTGTATGCACTTATAAAATTCATCTATTCCCTCTTTTGTGTAATCTGGTGATTCGTATTCATTGAAAACCTTCCAAGCTAGTGACAGCGCTTGCTCCGCCATTTCTTTCTCCAGTTCTCTGACAGTTATATTCTGCATCATAAACCTCTATTTCTCCAATGCTGCAAGGTCTGACTGCTCATAGCGATTATGCCCCTGCAGCTGTTTTTTATATTTCCAGCACCTAATAGCATCCTCCAACGATTTTCCCTGATTATCTGCAAAAAAGTCACGTATATAAGTGTTATACTCAAATTGCCTGTCAATTTTTGTTTTCCCTTTTTTCTTATCTTCTATAATTTGATAATAAGCCGCAATCGCATCCCTGTAAGTTTTGCCTGCATTGCCTTTCAACCATTTTTGAAAAGCAACATTAAAAGAAAAACTATTCCCAATTTGTTCTTTAAAAAATGCCCTGTGTTTTTCTGAACAGACAAAGTCAGGTTCAATCTTTGTATCCTCCCGAATATCGGATATCACCACAGCCTTTTTCTTGGCGGCTGCCGCAGATAATATCTTTCCAGTATCAAGGAAATATGCAATCCTGTCTGTTATCTCTATCTTGCCCCCGGAAGTGGGCAAACCATTTTTCCTGCAAAAATCCACCAGCTCTTCTTTCAAATAATAGAAATCACGAAATGTTTTACTATTTAAATTTCTGTCCAAAACAGGTCTTTCCGTCATATTTATCCTCTTTCTTCTATAAGTATATTTTTATCCAAGTAACTTTGCAAACCCTCTGCAAATTGTCCTATATGTAGACCATCCACAAAAGAATGGTGCGCCTGAACAGAGACAGGCATCATGATTCTTCCATCCTTTTCATAATACTTTCCCCAGTCAAAAAGAGGTGTCGCATTGTCTTTTTTTCCTGAATTCGTATGTGAAATGTGCGTATATGTGACCCACGGCATAGGTGAACACTGAAATACATCGTTTCCCAACGGCCCCGTAAAATATTCTTTCTGTTCCTCCGCTGTCCTCAGTGCTACCCCGCAATATTCTTCCAAATCATCTATAAATGGAACATTCACTACTTTAAACAGTTCTGTCTCCTTATTTAAATACGTGAATGCTGTATCAATCCTGTCAAACAGTACAATCTGTCCATCTACAAACCTATAGCGGAATGCCTCAATCTCATTTGCACATTTACAGACAGCATAAACCATCGCCATTGTAAAAGAAAGCCCCCGTTCTTTCACCACGCGTTTAAAGTTTGTAATATCCACCTCAAATGTCACACAAAATGCTGGTTCAATACTGTTCCTGAAAACCATACAGTGCATTGCCCTGTCCCATGTTTTTTCATCAATCACTCTGTACTGATTAGACATATCTTTTCCCTCCAAAATTAAATTAATCAGTTCTGCACACTGGAATATTTATACTTTATCGTTCCTTTTTCTGTTATCCTTTCGTGCTTTATACCAAATATAAAGGCAACATCCTATAGCTACAAGATAGCCGCCAATTAAAATAAACAACTGGCTGCCAACAGGATTTATCATTTTACAAACCGGATAAAACGATAGTATAAGAAGTGTCGGGATTACTCCTCCTAGAAAAACCTTTCTTCTGGTAGATAAATAAACATGTCCCCCCAATAATGCCATCATTATTATAAATGATAATAATTCTTCAAAATCAAATCCACCACTAAATACCTGCATTATATACAATATAGCCATTGCAATTGCAAAACATATAAAAGTAGTCATATTCCCTCCTTTTCGGTTCCGTAAATATAACATCCCAGCATCACCTTCTAAATAGCTTCTTCCAAAAAGCATCATAATCTTCCCGCACGAAGTTCACCTCAGACGATAATATCTCATATCTTACACCACGCATTGAGAAAAACTCGTTCGTTTCATAAATTCCATTCTTTTTATAAAACTTTATGCGCCTGTTCCTCGCTTCAGCATTATCCGCATTTTCATCAGGTGCTTCCACTTCAAGTAAAATAGTTTTATCCGGATATCTATCCCTTAACCATTTTATAATTTCCGAGCCATGTCCCTGCCCCCGCAATGCGTTACTAACAGCAAGATATAGAATATACAGTATCTTTTCCTGCTCAATAACATAAGCGAATCCACATAGCTTATCGCCATCGTAAAATGCTTTTGCGTGAATAGTCTTACGATGTACCATGATTCTCAGAATCCATAAAGGGATCTGTTCCTTACGGGGAAAAGAGCGTTTGTACAGTTTTTTAATAGCCGTATAATCCGGCATTTTCTTATGAATATTTTTTGCTGCTAAGTTCATTTTTTATCACCATAACATTTTTTGAATAGTCCGAATGAATTTTTTGAGAAGAAAACAGGATTTATATTCTGGTCATTATGACCTCCGATTTGAAATACTGTTCTTGAAACTTTACCTGCTCCCAGATTTCCGCTTCCGTAAAATGACAGTTATCTGGTGCGACAACCCATTTTTCCTCAATATCATCATATCTATGTATGATTGCAATTACTTTTCCGGTAAACTCTTTGACAGCATGATTGACACCCAATATATAGGCATCCTGTTCTTCTCCATCCTGTGCCATAACTCCCTCTATAAAACCATAGTTAACTGGATAATAGATATCTTTATGTACAGGATGGAAGGTCCCTAATGGTCTGTCAACTGTTACTTTTACAATATCACCAATCATAGTCAGTCCCTCTGTACCCCCGCCTAATGCTCGCCGCTCGCGGGAATAAACACATATTCAACTAATCTTCACGATGTTCTTCCCCCCAGATGCATAACTGGTCAAGCACCTGCATTAGAGATTTCCCCTTTTCTGACAGGCTGTACTCTACCTTTGGAGGGATTTGTGGGTATACATTCCGCAGTACAAGGCCGTCAGACTCTAATTCCTTAAGATTCTGGCTTAATGTTTTATCAGATATTTTCTTCAAATATCGCTGAAGTTCATTGAAACGGACAGTTTCAAATTCCATCAGACAATATAGGATAATCATTTTGTATTTACCAGATATCAGCGATAAGGTATAGCTAAATCCGGTTTCTTCGAAATTCGCATTCTCTATATATTTTGATATCATAAACATTACCACTTTCTTTTAGGTAAGTACCTTACTTTAATGTAGGTACTTGTTTTTACTTCTATCTATATTATAATGGTCTCAGCAGATATGTAAAGTATTGATTCAATTATTTTTAAATGGAGGTAGTTTATGAAAAAAGATTTAGGAGTAAAGCCGTATTTATTTCCGATGCCTGTTCTGATGATTTCAACTTACGGTGATAATGATGTAGTTGATGTTATGAATATGGCCTGGGGTGGTATTTGTGCACAAAATATGGTATCCCTGAATATCAGTAAAGGGCACAAAACATCTGAAAATATCCAGAAGCGAAATGCTTTCACCCTCAGTATTGCCGATATTCCTCACATTGAGGCCGCCGATTTCTTCGGTATCGCAACTGGCAATAAAATGTCCGATAAATTTGAGCGTACCGGACTGACTGCCACTAAAAGCCAGAAAGTAGATGCCCCTATCGTGAATGAATTCCCGCTCACGCTGGAGTGTAAGGTTGTCGAAGCAAGAGACGAGGTATACGGCTTTCATGTAATTGGTGAGATTGTAGGTGTCCTTGCAGATGAATCTGTACTGGACGAGAGCGGAAAGGTTAACCCGGCAAAACTAAATGCATTCGTTTTTGATCAGTTCCAGAATGGTTATTACGCCATTGGGGAAAAAGTAGGGCAGGCCTGGAGTACCGGAGCACCACTTATGAAAAAATAAAAACCGGACACAAGGGACACTTCACATAATGAGGTGTCCCTTTGCATTTTGCAAAGATGGCTATATGTCAATAAACAACTGAATTTTATAGATTTTTAGGTTCTTTTAAATATTCTATATATTCATTTCCCCATATCTCTAAAGCTGATAATACATTTTTGAATTTTGCACCTATTTCGGACAGGCTCATGTCAGACCTTTTGGAGCTGTATGTATCTTTGATGGCAAACTATATTTTGTCACCAATAATCAGAAAAAAGTTTATCATCAACTGAAGAAGAATGGAAAAGTTGAAATTTGTGGCATGAACAAAGGAACATGGATTAGAGTTGAGGGAGAAGTAAAAGAAGATTTGCGCAGAGATGCACGAGTTGCCATGATGGATGCAAATACAGCTTCCTTGAGTGATATGTATACAGTTGATGATAACTTAATGACAGTATTTGCATTTGAGCATGGTACTGCCACCATTTATTCCTTTAAAGATGAACCAAAAGTAATCGAATTTTAATATCTGTTTTATAGAGTGGATACTTTTTCTTGTATATGTTACATACTTATTCAGCAGGCATTAGCATCGGAATCGCATTCTTCCCTGCCATATCTATTTGTTAGCATGCAATTTAAAGCGGCTCACCTTGTTTTTCAGAAGCTGAGACTGCCCGTAGAGTTCTTCAGACGCAGCGGCTGACTCCTCTGCTGTGGCAGAGTTTGTCTGTACTACGTCGGATATCTGGTCGATGCCTGCGGATACCATTTCCGTCGCGGCAGCCTGTTTTTTAGATGCCTCCGCGATTTGGTTTATTTTAGCTATCATTTCATCAGTGCCATTAACAACATTCATTACTGACGCTGCCGTCTTTTCCACTATTTTCGTTCCAAGATCAACAGCTGAAAGAGACTGCTGGATCAGCACCTCTGTACTCTTTGATGCTTCCGATGACTTACCGGCCAGATTACGCACTTCCTGGGCCACAACTGAAAAGCCCCTGCCTGATTCCCCTGCCCGGGCCGCCTCCACGGCAGCATTGAGTGCCAATATATTCGTCTGGAATGCAATATCATTGATCATTTTAATGATACTTCTAATCTGTGTAGAGCATCCATTGATCTCCTCCATTGCATCCTTCATTTCCTGCATCTGCTGATTACACTCAAGAAGATCTGCAGCCATCTCACCTGCAGCTTCTTTTACCGATTGTGAGTTTTCCGCATTTTCACTCACCTGCTGTGATATTTCTGACATGGTTACTGCCAGTTCTTCTGCCGAGCCGGCCTGGGAGATTACACCTTCAGAAAGCACCTGTGCACCACTGGAAACCTGATCGGATCCGCTGGCTACCATGTCAGAGAACATATTAATCTCTGTCATAGTCTCATTCAAAGAATTAATCACAATAAGAAGAGCCTCCTGTACAGGCAGAAAATCCCCCTGAAATGTTTCGTAACTGGGTATCTCCAGATTCCCCTCCGCCAGCTGCTGCATAGCCTTGGAAATCTCATCCATATAATAGAAAATCTTATCTGACATTTCACGCATACTGTTGGAAAGGCTTCCCAGTTCATCCTTTGAGATATATTTAATATCGACTTTCAAGTGTCCCAGTGCCATCTGCCTGGACGCTGCTTCCAACTCCTTGATCGGTCTGGTAATACTGCGGGTTATATAAATACCAAATAGAATGCTCACAAGTACACTGGCAACCCCCAACGCCGACAACATAACAATGAATTTAGTCTGTTCAGCACGCAGGTTGACAATCAGAGCATCTGCTTTCTTATCTGCAATGTCAATGAGCTCATCCAATTCTGCCTGTGCCTTATGGATGGTGATAACATTGTTGGCTTCCATATAGGTGGCAGCCTCCTTTCTGCATTGCCTCAAAGTTGGAATTCACGGTATTAGCTGCGTTCAACACTTTAAAGGGCCCCTTATAAAAGTTCTCTACTTTTGACCTTATCCTTACCAGGTTTCCAATACTCACTGCAATACAAATGACCAATAATGTCAAAACAAATGCGTAAGAGATAATAAGTTTCCTACTGACTTTCAAATTCTTCACAGATTTTTTCCTACTGTTAGTAATCCGGTACCCTTATGCATGTGTTCCGTCCTTATTAATTCAAAGAACGCATCCGAACTCATGGGTTTGGCAAAGTAATAACCCTGTCCATAGTCACAATGATACTGATGCAGCAGATCCAGCTGCTCTGCCGTCTCAATTCCTTCTGCCAAAGAACGTGTCATCGGAAGCTCCTTACATATCTGCATCGTATTCTTCATAATAATACGGCTTTTGACGTCACTGCTTAATTTATCCACCAGGGATTTATCAAATTTGATCTCACTGAATTCAAGTGTAGTCAGGATCGACAGATTGGAATATTTGGCACCAAAATCATCCAGGGAAACAGAGAATCCTTCTGCAGCTATCTGTTTCATTAGCTTGAGTAACTGCTGTGGCTCCAGCTTACTGATATTTTCGGTCACCTCTATGGTGATATTCTGCGCAGGGACACCGTATTCCCGGCAGATTTGCCTGATCTGTGTCACAATATCAGAGGCCATCAGCGTAACACGTGAAAAGTTTGAGGAGATATGGGTTTCAATCCCCTGGCTTTTCCATCTCTGCAGATCGGCACAAACCATCCGGAATACTAACAGATCCAAATGGCGGATGACGCGCTCCCTCTCATAGTTGGGAATGAAATGGTCCGGCAGGATCAGCTTTCCCTGCTTATCCCTTTTCCGTACCAAAGCCTCTGCACCAATGATCCGCCCGGTTTTCAGGCAGATCTGCGGCTGGTAATAGACCTCAAAGCGGTGGTCAGATATATCCCTTAAAAGCTCCGTGGCGATACCAGTGCGTGCCGTTTTCTTTCCTTGCAGAATTGCGTGATAATACCGCTGCTTTTCTGCATACATCAGATCATCAGCCTTCAGGATCTCTTCATCGGGGGATACATTTCCTTCCCTCCAGGTATGGCCAATGGAAACATCATATTTTTTGTTCCTGCCAAAATCCCGGATCAGACTTTCTGTAAGCAGATGAAAATCCTGTTCACTGATATCAACACAGAGCACCGTAAACTCATCTCCGCCTACCCGGTATGCATCACATCCTACGTGAGACTTCAGGGTATCTGCCACCTTTTTGATCACTCTGTCCCCATACTCATGACCGTTATTGTCATTTATCTTTTTCATCCCATTGATGTCGATATAGATAACGCCTAATGAATGCAGGGTTTGTTCAGAAAGCCTGTCCAGCATTTTAATGTAGCTGTTCCGGTTTTGCAGGCCGGTGAGTAAATCCGTATAGCTGGACCGCTCCAGATTCTGAATCAGCCTGCGCCGCTCCATTTCCTCCAACACAAAGCTGGATACACTGCGCAGAAGCGTTAAATCCTCTGTGCTTTCCGTAGGATTGTCTACGCCAAGGAAGCCGATAATCTGACCATTTTTTCTGAGCGGAGCAACGGCAAGACTTTCAATCCCCTGGTCCTTTAAGATGCGGTACTCTGGTGAATCCACGGTCAGATCCTTGTCCAGTGACGTGATAAAAAACTCTCCGTCAAGCTCAAATTTATCGTTCCACTCGCTAACATATTCAATGGGAATTTCCTGCAGCACATCCATTTGATAAAGAATATCGGGAGCGCACCATTCAAAGGTATTTTTGATATGATCCTTTTCGTATTCAAAAATATATGCCCGGTCCGCTATATAAAAATGGCCGATAATCTCCAGAAAATGGTTCACCGCCGTGTTCACATCCGGTTCACTGGAAAGCGTTTGAATACATTCAACCAAGGTTTCTTCCATTGTAAGCCGGTTGGAAACACGGTCAAACTTTTCTTTCTCGTCCGTGATATCACGCGCAATCTCAAGCCGGCAGTTCTTGCCTTCAAATGTAACTAAAATATCTGTAATATCAAACCACATCTGAATCTTTTCGTTATAATGCTCCCAATGATAGGGCTGTCCTGGTATCAATTTACTGTTTGTACAGAATGGACAGACCGTATCCAGACCTTGAATCAACTCGTAGCATTTTTTTCCGTATATCTCCTGCACATCCTCAAATCCATATAGGGTCGCTGCTGCTTGAGTCATATATATTATTTCATTGGTAGCCGTATCCGTAGCATACGCTACCAAATTTTGCTGGTTGATGATAGCTTGTTCAAAGAAAGATTCTCTCACAGTATACCTCCCTAATCATCAGATCTGTAATTAATCTCTGCCTTCTTTGGCATATAACAGAATGGAAACCTCGTTTAATCATTCCGCAGAAATCAAATACTTTTCGATCTCCAGGGCCAGAGTATCAAAGCTCAATGGCTTTGCCATATGGCCATTCATCCCTGCAGCCTTTGTGTTTCGGATATCCTCAACAAAAGCATCCGCTGTCATTGCAATAATCGGTACTGTCCCGGCATCCGGACGGCTCAGTGCCCGGATCGCACGGGCAGCCTCATAACCGTTCATCACCGGCATCTGAATATCCATCAATATCAGAGAATAGTAACCGGGAGCGCTGGCCTGAAAAAGCCTGACTGCTTCCTCTCCATTTACAGCAACCTCCAGCCGGGCGCCAAAGCTTCCCAGCAGTTCTAAAGCAATTTCACGGTTCAGCTCGTTGTCTTCTACAAGCAGAAATGTATTATCCCGGAAATCGTATACCACATTTTCATGACTTGATGCTTCTTCACCCTTCAGGTACTTCAGCATACAATTCCTGAATGTAGACTGGAAAAAGGGCTTTTCTATATATCCGTCAATCCCCGTGGTCATCTCATTTTTGATCTCGCTCCAATCATAAGCGGACACGACCAGAAGCGGCATCTCACCCACAGATTCTCTTCGAATCTGCTCTGACACATCCAGCCCATCCATCCGGAGCATTCTCCAATCCATAATGATCATCTGATATTCTTCGCCTGCCTGATGCCTGTCACGGATATGGGATAATGCCTCATTAACACTTTCCGCACAGTCTGCCCCAACTCCGAGATCACTCAGAGCCTGCTGTGCATCCATAAGGACAACCGGGTCTGCATCCACCAGCAGGAGCATACCGTTTATACCGGTAAAATCAACAGTCGAATGCCCGATGGGCTGCATAGGCAGTGTCACATAAAAAGTGGTGCCCTGTCCGGGCAGACTGTTCAATTGAATGTCACCGCCCAGCAGCTCAGTGAGCCGTTTCACAATGGCAAGTCCAAGGCCGCTGCCCTCGATCCGGTCTGTACGGCTGTCACGTTCCCTTGCAAATGTCTCAAAAATATGTTCCTGAAATTCTGCATTTATGCCGGGGCCAGTGTCTGCGATAGTAAAGGAAAGTGTCGAATTTTCTGGAATCTGTTCCACTTCAAATACGATCTGCCCATACTCCGGCGTGAATTTCGAGGCATTAGACAAAAGGTTCAGCAATATCTGACGCAGACGCAGCTCGTCACTATAATAATGTTCCTGCCGGATATTCCGCAGATGAACCTTGAAATCCTGATATTTTGTACGCACATTTGGCAGAGTGATCATAATGATCTCCCTGATCAGATCCGGCAGCGAAAAAGAGGCCGCATGAATGGAAACCTTGCCGCTTTCAATCTGTGACATATCCAGTACGTCATTGATCAGGTCCAGAAGATGATGGCTGGAGAGCCGGATCTTATGCAGACAATCTTTTACGCGTTCTGGTTCCTGCAGGTGGGCATCCGCGATCTCCGTCATCCCGGCGATCGCATTCATAGGTGTGCGGATATCATGGCTCATGCGGGAAAGGAAATCCGACTTCGCCGCATTTGCCAGTTTCGCAGACTCCAGTGCTGTGTTGAGCATCTCCGTGCGCTCCTCCAGCTGGTGCTGGAGCTTTCTTAGTTCCGTGATATCCGTAATGTCAATAAAGACCACCAGATAAACCGGGTCGTCGGCAATGGGATCAATACAGGTGCCGTGGAGCTGAAGCCAGCAGTCCCTGCCAAATTTGTCTTTGACACGGATGGATTCATCCAGCTCCAGCGCCTCTCTGTTCCGTAAATCCGGAAGCAGGGAATCAATAGTCTGACGGCTCTCCGGATGTAACACTTCCATAGAATCAACAGCAGACAGGTTGTCCAGATCCACATCAAAAAAATCCTTTATGCGGCTGCTGGCATCGATCATCATGAACCGGTCCGGTAAGATCCGGTATTTTACAATGAAACCGGGTACGTGTTCATAAGCAACGCTTTTATCCTGCTGTGCCTGCAGCAGTTCAGTGACGTCGATCATGGTGGTATAAGCCAGCTTTTTCCCATCCTGAAATTCATTTGTAAAAAAATCCACCATCTTTACCCATTTTGAAGATCCTCCCGGCAGCTTTAACGGCAGATATGCTTCAAAACTATCCTCTCCCGCCGCAGACATGCTGTCAACCTTGCTGCAGATGATGTCCCAGGTCTCCTGATTATCCATGAAATATTCGTCACAATGGTCATGGAATCTGGCCTCATATTCGGATTTGGTGTACCCGATGAGCTGATAATAAAATTCATTGGCCCAGACTAGGGAGAAATGTTCATCCACCTTATGCTTGCTGACGCTGACCTTCATTGCCTGCATCATCATTTCCAGTTCATTCTTCGTCTGTACAAGCTCTGTCACATCTGTCATAACGGTATAGGATGTACGGTAGCCATTCACATACTGATCTGTAAAAAAACTGACCAGTTTTACCCAGTAACTGGTGCCATCCTCATATTTCATTGGAACAATCAGCTCGTATTTGTCCTCCCCCTTCTCTAAAACAGATGCGACTTTTTTGGCAAGCATGTCCCAGCCCTCAGGGTTATTGCTGTAATATTCATCCGCATGGTTGTGGAACAGGGATTCATATTTTGACTTGGGATAACCGATCAGTTTATAATAAAATTCATTCGCCCAGATGCAGGTAAAGTGCTCGTCCAGCAAATGGGAGCTGACACTGACATTGAGTGCACTCATAAGCATTTCCTGTTCGCGCGTCATCGTCTCATAGTTTTTCTGTGCGCGTAGCTGCTCTTTCTGCACCTGCATCATTTCCGTCACATCCACCATTGTGGTGTAGGCAACCCGATACCCCTCTATATATTCCTCTGTAAAGACAGCCTGCAGCCTGATCCAAAATGAGGAGCCGTCCGGATGGACCATTGGCAGATAAACCGAGTACCCTTTTTTCCCGTCCGACAGGCTGGCCTCTATTTTATCTGTGAGTATTTTCCACCCTTCCGGATTATTTTCAAAATACCGGTCACATTGATTTTGGAACCGTTCCTCATACTCTGCCCTGCTATAACCGATCAGCTCATAATAATAATCGTTGGCCCAAATGCATGTGAGATGCTCGTCAACAAGATGCTTACTGACACTGGCACCTAAAACTCCCATCAGCATACTGTATTCATTATTGAGCTGCTCATAACTTAGATTAATCTCCACCTGGCTCTCCTCCATCGTATTCTTTATTTTAATAACTGGATCCATTCTGTTTGAAAACAGCTGAGCGGAAGTAAGCCGCTTTTCCAACTATAGTAGTAACTCTAAACACCCTTAAATTAGAACGCTTCTGTTACGGCCGTTTCTCTTAGCCTGATAGAGGGCATCATCTGCCCGGCGGATCAGGTCATCCGGACAGATATCATCCGGGGTTTGGAAAACAGCTCCAATACTGACGGAGGTTGCAAAAAGATTCCCCTGATATTCGAGCTGCATATGTGATATCCGCCCCACAAGACCTTGCAGCAACTTGGAGACACTCCCCTGCTCTGTTTCATATAGCAGAAGCAGGAATTCATCACCGCCGAACCTTCCGATCACTGCGTCTTCCGGCAACAGTTCTCCTACTCTTTTTATGACACGTTTCAGGGTCATATCACCTGCCTCATGTCCATAGGAAGCTCCTTAAACCGCTTTTATGAAAGCGTTCTTCCAAAAGTCATCCGCTCGAACTCCTCCGGTGGTACTGGGCGGGAAAAGATATATCCCTGCAGCAGATCGCAGGTCGTCCCTTTCAAAAAATCCTTCTGCGCATCCGTTTCTACACCTTCTGCAACCGTAGTCATCTTCAGCTTGGCCGCCAGCTCAAGCACAGAAGTGACCACATCCCGTTCCCGCGGGTTGTCCATTTCTTCAGAACCAAAGAACGCCTTGTCCAGCTTGATGGAATCAATGTCAATATCTTTCAGCACATTGAGCGAAGAATAACCGCTGCCAAAATCGTCCATAGAGCAGTGATACCCGCCTCTGTGGAACGTATCGATGATCTGCATCAGCACGTCCGGATTTTCAAATACCAGTGTTTCCGTCAGTTCGATCTCCAGCAGTTCTGCCGGAATGTTATACCGTTGGCGGATATCCTCGTACCGCTTCAGGAAATCCCGGTCCAGCAGATGTGCCCGGGACATATTCACGGAAACCGGCACCGGCTTCTCACCGTGACCGATCCATTTCCGCAGCAGTGCGCACACACGCTCAAACACATAGAGGTCCAGCTTTACAATAAACATGTTCTTTTCAAACAAAGGGATAAAATCATTGGGCGGGATCAGACCTCTCTCCGGGTCAAGCCACCGTACCAGTGCTTCTGCTCCCGCAATGGTCCCATCGCGCAGCGACTGTTTCGGCTGGAGATACACGACGAACTGTTCTTTTTCAAGCGCATCACGCATCCGGTTTTCGATTTCTTTCTCCTTCATCAGCCGCAGCTGATCCAGCTCAGAATAAAACATGCAGATACACAGCTTTGCATCCGCTTTCCTGACGATATTCTCCCTGGCTACGTTTGCCCGGTCCTGGATCTGCATGATGGGCAGCTTTGGATCCTCCACATAATAGACGCCTGCTGTCAGGGAAAGGATATATTTCTGTTCCGCATCCTTGTTAAAGTGGTTGACCTTTTCTGCAATATCATTCAGACGCGCCTCTATTTCCCTTTTTTGCGCAGCTTTGAGCAGAAGGCTGTAGTTATCCGCAGAAGTGCGGCTCACATATTCCCCCTCCTCCAGAGAACTGCGGATCACGCCATGTATGTATTTCAACGCCTCATTTCCGCTTTCAACACCAAACATTTCATTGAGAAGCTTGAATTTCTGTACGTCCATCCAGACCAAGGCGTAAGTTCCGGCCGGTGCTGCTTTTATCGCCTCCTCGGCTTTCAGTTCAAAGCAGGTACGGTTAAAGCCGCCGGTCACCGGGTCCACAAATGCCAGCTGCTCCAGCCGCATATTGGTTTCCTTCTGTAATTCCCGCTGCCGTGTAAGGTCAGTAATGTCTATATAAACCATCAGATAGACCGGGTCTCTGTCAATCGTATCAATACAATCTCCGTTTAACTGCAGCCAGACAGCATGTCCTTCTTTATCCCGTGCTTCCATCGTAAACCGGACTGGTTTTCCCTTTCGCATGATAGGAAAGGACTCCCTTAGTGCCGCCTCATTTTCCGGTGTATTTAAGTTTACCAGGGCATTCTGCTCCCGATGATCAAAAAAATAAAGAAATCGTTCATTGGCATCCACAAGTTCAATCTGACTTTCCCTGATCCGGAATTTTGCGATAAAACCGGGGATGCTGTTGTAGGTAACTGTTTGTTCTTTCTGCATCCGGATGATATCGCTGATATCGCTCATCACAGTATAAGCAATGTGGTATCCGTCAATGACATCTTCCGTGTATGTTCCAACCAGCCTGACCCAGATCATATGGCCATCCTTATGGCGCATTCTTGTGATATGCTCGTATCGTAACTCACCGGCTTCGAACGCCCCCATAGCAGCTGCCACGATCCCATCCCAATCGTCTGTATTACTGCGGAAAAAGCGGTCGCACTGGTTTTCAAATACCGCCTCATACTCTTCTTTCGGATATCCAATCAGGTCATAATAAAAATCGTTTGCCCACACAACCGTAAAATGATCATCCAGAAGATGTTTGCTTACACTAACACGCATGGAAGTCATCAGAAGATTATACTCATCGTTTTCCACAAAGTTATTTCCCGATGGGCTGTGTTCATACTTTTTCATTTTCACATTCTCCCCTTTCATGTAGGGTTATAATAGTTATTTCTGTATATCTATCCATCGTTTAAACTGTTCTTATTAATTTTTATTGTGCTCATTTAATATTTTTTATTATAAGCTATGTTTATAAATTATTCAATAAAATAGCCCCTTTAATGGTGTTAAAAATGTTAAAATATAAATATCTTTGTAGTTACGGCTTTCCCATTTCTTTGTATTTCGGAGAATATGTGGTATATTAAAGAAAATGTTATCTTTAGGAGGATGAATTAAACTTGGATGAATTAAATCTATACAATATAGCCTACAAACATCTGTATAACTGTATTCTTTTCGGCTTATATCCTACCGGATCGAGTCTTCCTACTGTGCCCGATCTTTGCAAAACCTTTAATGTTTCCAGTGCCACCATTCACAACGCCCTGAGGCTTCTGGAGGAAGAGAATTATGTATCTCTGAGCCAGGGGCGGAGTGCGATTGTTACTTATGATATTAAAGAAGAGGAATGCCGGACAGAATACAGGGCTTACAGCTATGCTACAAAAGATGCACTGCTGGACCTGTGTAATACGATGCTGCTGATATGGCCGGAGGTTATGCTGCAGGGATTGAAATTATGCGATAAAGAAGATTTGAAAAAGCTGACAGAAATTTTTGAACGAATGTCACCTTACAATGAATATCCGTTTTTTGATTTCTTTCTTCATATCCTGAAAGCCCTGGGAAATCCTCTGTTTCTCAACTTATATATGAGCACAAATTTCTTCGGACACCCCACGATTATGCATCTGGGGGACAACGCGTATACATATGGTTATATGACCTATTTAAAAAAGGTAACTGCACAGATACTTTCCCTACGTAAAGCATCTGATTATGTACAGCTAAAAGATTTGCTGACCCGTCTGTACCAGAAGCATATCAAAGGGGTACGCCTGTATTATGATACGCTGCCTGTGCCTGAGAATCCGGCCAAGCCGATCCCCTATGAGTGGAATTATTTCTCGGAACGTCCGCTGGTCAGTTTTAATCTGGCCATGAAACTTCTCCGGCAAATTTACTCTTCTTTGGGGAATCAGGAATTCCTCCCCTCGTTTACTGCTCTGGCGAAACAGTATTCTATGCCATTAATTACAGTGCGCCGGGCAGTGAAAATACTCAGCGACATCGGAATTGTAGAGACGATCCCCGGAAAAGGGACACGGGTACTGGTGGGATTTGATAACCCGGCGCCGATTTCCAAACTCTCTACCCCCAACCTGAAAAAAGCCCTGCTGCAATATTTACAAAGCATGCAGATTATCCTGATAATCTGTAAAGATGCAGCCCGGTCTGTTTTTCCTACGCTGGCGGATACTTCCATTCAAAGTACCATATCCTGGCTGAAAAATATTCAGATGTCCAAGGACTACTACATGACATTCGGTATCTGTTTCGTCCTGCTGAAAGAGAACGCACAATCGCCAGCTTTACGTCAGATACTGGGCGGACTGATGTACTTTCAGTATCTGGGGTATCCGCTCAATGATATGAAACCATACGATTTTAGATTTGATTCCCGGTCAACCATAACCCTGCTGAAAAGTCTGGAAGAAAGAGATTCTGAGCTGTTTGCCACAGAACTACAGCATCTGGCCCTTGATATCTTTAAGGCTGGAAAAGAAAAACTCATTGCCGGTGGTATTCATGAAGCCGATGCCATCATGCTGCCGACCTTCGATTAAGGGTTAATCTATTAGGAAACAAAAAAGCAGAGCAGCCATACGCCCACAGGCGCGGCCCTCTGCTTTTTTTCTATTACACGAAAGATATAACAATGTTTCAAACCTTTACTTTGTAAAAACACCACAAATCGTTTCGCCTGTGTCTGAATATTCCTTTCCTGCTACATCACCATAAATTTCAAACATAAAGAAACCTGCACCCTGGATTTCTGACAGCAGCTTTTCTTTAGTAAAAAAATGATCCCAGACATTATAACAGCTTATAGTTTCATCAGTTAAAACAACACATTGGCGAAGTTCCGTAGCATCCTCGTCATCATATTGGTATACAGACTCCAAACAAATATGTGGTTTTTCGCACCAAAACCCGCCTGCCTCACAACATTCCCATGACCGGCTTTCTTTCTGTCTCATAATCGGTGTAAAAACATCAACAATAAACTTCCCATTTTTCTTTAATGCCCGATAAATCTTCTTTAATAAATGAAGCCGGTCAGATACCGGCATCACTGCATAGTCACAGTAAATTAACGTTATTACATCGAACTGCTCTGTATAATCAATCGTCAGGTAGTCCTGATAAAAATATTCGATTGCAGCGTTATGCAGTAATGATTGTTCTTTTGCGTAATCTATAGAACGTTTGGAAAAGTCCACTCCTGTCACAGAGTATCCTGCATTGTAAAAACGCTGGGCGTATAAACCGGGACCACATCCCAAATCAAGTAAGAATTTGTATTGGGACGGCGGGGCAATTTTAGAAATCCATTCGACTGATTTGTTTAGAAATTCATGCCTGCGGGTTGCCGCGTCCTCAAGTGGATTCAAATGCGCCGCCAGCATCCCCTTTGATATATGTATGTCATTCCAGAAATCTCCTGTACTTGGAGCATATAGCTGTGGTTTCTTTAAATAACCACTTAATTCATTCATCATAATACTTCCTCCAAAAGCATTCGCTTTTTCTTATACAATGGTGCTTCTGTGAGCGCGCTACCACTTATCATAATGTACCACCGCCTCTTTTCTTTCACTTCTTCAGTATTTTTTTCAAATGTGCAACATCTAACAAATTTACCGTTTCGAATTTCCCCTTATAAAATACTGCCCAGTTATTGAAAACACAAGGCAGCTCCTTTGCTTTCTGCAGCGTGTCTATCTGAATAAATGAAGACGGGATATCGTGTTCAAAACAATATTCTTTTAAGATTTCAATATTTTGATAAATATAAGGGCACTGCATATCATAATAAATGGTCAGTTCTTCCCTCTCAATCGCACACAACTTTGCATTCTGATTAAACGCCGGAACTGTTCCATCAAAAGAAAGCGCAAGTAACTCATATCCACTGTCAGTGGTATCTACAACCTCAAAACCACATTTTTTCGCGAAAGACTGGTCTGAAAGCCATGCTTTTTGCTTTATCGCCCCAAGCATACATATTCCGGATTTCCCTTTTTCCTTCGCATCCGCAATACAATACTCCATTAACGATTTTGCATACCCCTTCCCCCGATAATCGCCTAAAACCCACAGGCAATAAATATAATAATAATTATCTCCCGTAATGGGGACCCATGCAGTTTCCAAAGGGGCATACTCAATAAATACGGTCCCTTTTACATCCAGTTTTCTAAAAGTATGTCCTTCTTTTAGCCTTTCAGAAATCCATTGTCTTTTAGCCTCCACACCCGGATGCAGCTTTTTGGTACGGATAATGCAGCACAAATGTTCATTGGCGAGATTTTCTGCCGTCAAATTTACAAACTCTTCACTCATATTTCAATTTACCTCGTTTTCAATTATTATTTCCTTGAGCGGCGAACCGGAATTTAGATGCTTTTATTGTACCATAGAAATTTTTTTCTGTCTTAATATTTAATGGCATCCGTCCTTTATTTCTTTAACTACTAATTATCAATTACTCTTATATACAATTCTTTGTTTCTCATAGCCTTCAACTTTCAGGGAGGAACTAAAATGCATCTTACAGACTCAACTATTTAAAATCTCTTTTCAAGTATTTCTCTATGTACTCCCGACATCCATCTTCTAAAATATGAAATGCACAACTGTTGTTTGTTAAAATCTGCTTACGATTTGATGTAACCATCGCATATATTTTATTAGCCTTCTTCTGAATTTTCTCTGCATTGTGCATACAAAATTGATATTCTTTATTTAACAATAGTCGGTATTTCTCGTCTTCAACATCCTTGATTACTAATTTTTCAAGACATTCATCGGGTACAGGAACCATATAATTAAATCGCAAGGAACCTTTTACTTCTTTTTCATCTCCTGGCACACGAATCAAAATATTTGCCTCCTGCTTCTTATCAAAAGATGATACAGAAACATAATAATTCATATTATTTACTTGCATAACAGCACCAAATGCAAACTTATTACGGCCTGTATACCAGGTATTCGGCACTTTCGTAACTCCTCTTTTTTCCTTTTCGTATCTTTGTAGAAACCTAGTGTATTCCTCATTTATACGGTAAAAATCCATTTTTATCCTCCATAGTATAATCACACATACCGTTTTACAAGGGGCAGTATTAGTGTATGAAAACCAGACTGCACAAACTATACTGATGATATTGTTCCTCTTTATAACACGCTATTTTGGTATAATAAAACAACCAACTTTGACAATAAAAACTATTTAAAAGCTGAACATTTCAATACGGGAAAATACAACATTGTTGTAAATGAAATTTAAAGAAAAATATTTTATTTATGATATATGGACGTTTTTGAGATTTCTGATAAAATTAACAAGGAGATAAGCTACTTATCTCCCCGAAAATTATCGATTCGCATTTTAAGCTGCGAAGCACTTAAATTAAAGGTTCACATTCAAAGTAGTGAAGCACTTAAATTAAGGGTTTGCACTCAAAGTAACAATGCACTTAAACCGAACAAATTTCTTTGCTCACTTATATTATATGAAGTTCCTCTGGAAAAATCAATAAAAATTTTATTAAGGATACCTTCTTAGCGCACCATAGATTCCCTTGAACCACATACCTTTATTCCCCAGACGGCAATGTATCACTAAATATCCTCTGGTACTGCTTTGGCGTCAGCCCGATAAATTCTTTAAAATAGTTTGTAAAATGGCTTTGATCGGAAAAGCCCGTCATTCCCGCGACATCGATCGGTCCAATCCCCTGTTCCAGCAGTTTCTTCGCCCTCTCTATGCGTATGGTCTGCAGATAACGGTATGGTGATACCCCCACTTCTTTTGTAAAAGACCGCAGGAGGTAAGATTTTCCGGCCCCAATCATGGACGCCAGATCGTCCAATGCAATATTTTCAGCCAGATGCTGTTCCATATAGCTGCAAAGCATTTTTGTCTTCTCTCCCGGCCCGTCATCTCCAGCCGTTTCAAACGGGGCGGCATATTCCTGCAGAATCTGGTCTATCAGGCAAAATAAGGACTCTTCTTTTTTCAGTTTTGGCATATCCAAAAGCATCGCTTCATACACCTCTGCTACTGACAGCGCAATTTCACTTTGATAAACGACATTTTGTGTGAAATGAGGAATGTAATCCTTCCCTGTGATTTCTCTGGCAATGCCGAGCATGACATCGGTGTGAATATTCACGGCACGGTAATCCAGCAGTTCCCTGCCTATAGGCGCACAATAATGGTTGTCCCTTGGATTAAATAAAATCAGGTCGCCGGCATTCAAATCGTACTCCTGCCCCTTACACCAAAGGTGGCGCTTTCCGCCCTCGATGAACCCAATCACATAATATTCATGAAAATGATTTGGAAACTTCTGTACAATGCCGCTTAACTGATATGCCTCTATTCCCAGATCACGGTCATAATAAATATGGCGCTGTTCCTGATTTCCACTCATGCCAGCTTACCTCCTATGCTTCATATTAAATAATTTTACCATCCCGGCGTAAATTTTTCTTGCAAGATATGGCACAAGTAGAGAATTCCCATCATCTCGCTACTCGTAGTTTGATTTTTCCCATGCTTCCACTTCATTTATTAATAATGTCCGGATAAACGGATTGTTTTCAGGGCAGGCAAGAAACATAAAAGCGCTGCTACGGCATTTCTGGTAGTGCTCACCCTTCATCCAAAAGTCATAGCCCATTGAACATCTCGGATTACAGGCATTCGGATCTGCCATACGCTTACATATAGGCGCTTTCTGAATCGAGCGGACCATCTCATCCGGCAGTGTTTCCAAAACCTCTTCATACTCATTCACATGAACTCCATAAATCCGGACAAGCATGCCCTTTTTCCGGAATACATAATTGGCGACTGTCTTCTTATTATATATGTAAGAAACCATGTAACCGCTTTTGGCAGTCTTAATCTCTATCTTACATCCATGCTCCATTAACCTGTCATGTAACTCTTTTACAAAATCCTGGTTCTCCGCCGGAACCGTGGCAATAAAATCGTTAAACTCTGTCTTCTCCATAATCATTAATTCCTCTCTGCTTTTTTGTCTGTATTTTTCTGATTATAACTTAAATAGCAGAATATTACCTCTCTTTTACTGCACCTTTCGGATAGGTCGTATAATGTATTTTATCATCCTCCCCTATCCTGTAAAGCAGGAGATTGTTTCCAGATCTTATTTTTCCACTAAATTAAAAATTGTTTCCACATTTTATATTCCACTAATAAAAGACAGGCGGGCTGTCAATGACTGGCATATGCCCGCTTATCTGCCATTGACCGGTCCGCCTGCTTTTACTGTTTATTCCGTAAAAATAATAGGATATTGACAATCCGCTTCGCTGTGTCTGTTAAATCTCAAAATCCTCTGAATGGAAATTACTATAATATCTGCCTTTAACGGCCGTGAATTTCAGGACGCAGTAATCAGGGTCTGTTACACCTTCTGTGTAATACATCGTGTCACCCTCCTGCCATAACATTTCTTTCGCCTCATTTGTTTCTAATACTTCCACAGTTCCCATCAGGCTTGCTCCACGGAAAAATCGTTTATCCACAAAATAAACGCTGGCTTTTGGGTTTTCCCGCAAAAATTTCACTTTATTTGAGGATGTATTTGTATGAAACCAAAACACCTTGATTCCCTCCCGTATCCTCGGTTTTAGCATTGCCTTTGTTACCGGGAATCCCTCATTATCTATATAGCAGATAAAAGCCGTACTATTTTTATCTGCCATATTTCCTATGGTCTGCTCTGGATTTTTCATCATGGTAAAACCCTCCCCTGTTTTTTATTTTTATTCTAACAGAGCACGGAACGATTGTACATTACACACTTTTTTGTGTGCACCTATATCAATCCCTTATTTTTCAAAAATTCTTCCTTACCGTCCTCTTTCATTAACTCAATTCCGATTTCCTGCATTGCAGTAATGACACTCAGCATCCGCCGGCCTTTATCTGTAAGGGAGTATTCCACCTTAAGAGGATAGCCCTCATATGGTTCTTTTTGTACCATACCGAAATCCTGCAGTTCCCCCAGATGCTGCAACAGCATTTTCTGTCCGATTCCGGCGATATCATTCTGCAAAGCTGAAAGGGAAACGGCCCCCTTCTCCAGCTGCCATAAAATGATAGGCTTCCATTTTCCACGTATAATATCATGCGTTAATTCCAATGGGCATGTATAACTGTCCCGCATTTTCATACAAATACCTCCGTAAATTAAATAATATCAATGTGATTTTGTTTTTATTGTAGCAGATTAAAAGTCCTCACTCTACTTTTTCCATTTTTTTCTATGATTTTCCTCACTGTTAATTAGTTTTTTTGTCTCCCATGACTTACCTCTAAAGTAGATCACACCTGCCAGCGCGGGTAGAATAGGAGAAAGTGCCTGACCAATATAAACTCCCATAAAACCCATTTGCATGGGAAATGCCAGAAACCAACAAACTGGCAGGCGCACGATCATGGCATCTAAAAAAGCATTGCACATAGCAATATTTGCAGAGCCCACGCCAATCGCAAAGGAATCCAGCGTATACATCACCGCATAAACCAGACTGTTTATACTGCAGCAGATCCGAAGATACATGACTCCCTCTGTGATAACGTCCGTACTGGCCGGGTCAAAAAGCATAATGATGGCTTCCGAAAAAATTTGGACAAATACGACTGTAATAAACGTAATAAAAATATTTATCAACAATCCATACTGCGTAGTTTTCTTTACTCTTTCCGTATCCTTCGCTCCCATATTCTGTCCTGCCATAGCAGTTACAGCCTGTCCGACCGCCCAGCACGGCATGCCTGCAAAGGTATTTACTTTTAGTCCTATGCCGGAAGCCGCCGCCACCGAAACCCCAAAGGTATTCAACATGCCGGTGACCAGCAGATACGAGATGTTTACAATTACCATCTGGGCAGCAGCAGGCAGGCCTACCTTCAAAATGATAATTAATTTCTCTCTTTGCATGGCAAAACTTTTCAGCTTAAAATCAAATATAAAATCCTTTCGCTTCAAATGTATAACTGAAACAACCAGGGATATCCCCTGTGAAAAAATAGTAGCATAAGCAGCACCCTTTGTACCCATCCCCATCGGTCCCACTAGCAACAAATCTAAAAAAACATTTATAACTGCAGCTACCGCCACAAAGTATAACGGGCTTTTGGAATCTCCAAATCCTTTCATAAGCGAACAAACCGCATTATATCCAAAAACGAATACCGTTCCCATGCAGATGATCTGCATATAACCGCAGGCATCTTTCATCGCCTCCACAGGTACATGGAGGAGCGAAAAAAGATGAGAATATAAAAGTAAGCCGGCAGCCGTAACAAGGATGGAAGCAATAAAAGACAAGCTGAATAAGGTTCCAATCGTTTCCTTTTGCCCCTGTTCATCATTTGCCCCTTTATATTGGGCTGCTAAAACGGTCCCTCCCATTGTGACACCAATACAAATAGAATTAATTATGAAACTTAACATGGATGCATTGCTGATAGCGGCAAGCCCGGCCTTTCCTACAACACGCCCTACCACCAGCATATCCGCAATACTATAAAGTGACTGTAATAAATTTGCGCCCAATAAAGGTACCGCAAACCGTATCAGCTTTTGGGGAACACTCCCCACCGTTAAATCCTGTTCCTGATTTTTCATATTAAATAATCCTTTCAAAATAGCAAAAGGCCGCAGACAAAACATTGTCCACGGCCAAATTTCCAATCATTTCAGTTCATCAAAAAAGGTAACACAAATAAGGCTCTTAAACCAGAATCATCTGATTTATACAGCCCTGCCTTTCAAATAAACCTGTTTATCTGATTGGGCTCCGCACAATGTCCTGTTTTATGTGATTGTGCAGAGCCAGATCCAATGCAAAACTTCCCATATAGCAACATTGTACTCACCCCTTTTCATCTTTTTAATGGATTAATTATAAAAGAATTAAAACTTGCTTGATAACTTAATAGACTTTACACTCATTGATTGCGTGGTATATGTAGTCGCTGACTATGATACGTGCTCTAAACACTCAACTCTTTCAGCAAGCTCATCAATTCGCTTATTTACCAATTTGTAAACGTCATTATCAATTGTTTCCATTCTAGTTAACGTATTGACCGTACTCTGGATATTGTCAAGCTTCTTCATGATAATCTCATTTCGATCGTCTGTATAACCCAGACAAGTATTCAGAATGTCTGCCTCCATCTTTTCCATACGGTCAATGAGCTCTTGCTTTATAGTATCAACTTTGTTGTCCAAGGTGCTAAATTTGCCATCTAAAACCACAACTTTGTTGTCTAAAGTCCCAACTTTGTTATCTAAGTCCACAAATTTATTGTCCAAGGTCTCTACTTTATTGTCTAAGGCCACAACTTTGTTATCCAAGATCCCAACCTTATTATCTAAGTCCACAAATTTGTTATCCAAGATCTCTACTTTATTGTCTAGAGCCACAACTTTGTTGTCCAAGGTCTCTACTTTGTCGCCTAAGTCCACAACTTTGTTGTCCAAGGTCTCTACTTTGTCGCCTAAGTCCACAACTTTGTTGTCCAAGGTCTCTACTTTGTCGCCTAAGTCCACAACTTTGTTGTCCAAGGTCTCTACTTTGTCGCCTAAGTCCACAACTTTGTTGTCCAAGGTCTCTACTTTGTCGCCTAAGTCCACAACTTTGTTGTCCAAGGTCTCTACTTTGTCGCCTAAGTCCACAACTTTGTTGTCCAAGGTCTCTACTTTGTCGCCTAAGTCCACAACTTTGTTGTCCAAGGTCTCTACTTTGTCGCCTAAGTCCACAACTTTGTTGTCCAAGGTCTCTACTTTGTCGCCTAAGTCCACAACTTTGTTGTCCAAGGTCTCTACTTTGTCGCCTAAGTCCACAACTTTGTTGTCCAAGGTCTCTACTTTGTCGCCTAAGTCCACAACTTTGTTGTCCAAGGTCTCTACTTTGTCGCCTAAGTCCACAACTTTGTTGTCCAAGGTCTCTACTTTGTCGCCTAAGTCCACAACTTTGTTGTCCAAGGTCTCTACTTTGTCGCCTAAGTCCACAACTTTGTTGTCCAAGGTCTCTACTTTGTCGCCTAAGTCCACAACTTTGTTGTCCAAGGTCTCTACTTTGTCGCCTAAGTCCACAACTTTGTTGTCCAAGGTCTCTACTTTGTCGCCTAAGTCCACAACTTTGTTGTCCAAGGTCTCTACTTTGTCGCCTAAGCCCACAACTTTGTTGTCCAAGGTCTCTACTTTGTCGCCTAAGCCCACAACTTTGTTGTCCAAGGTCTCTACTTTGTTGTCTAAGTCCACAACTTTGTTGTCCAAGGTCTCTACTTTGTTGTCTAAGTCCACAACTTTGTTGTCCAGGGTCTCTACTTTGTTATCTAAGGTATCAACCTTGTTGTCTAAAACATCAACTTTATCACCCAAGGTCTCTACTTTGTTGTCTAAAGCAGTTACCTTATTATCTAAGCTGTGAAAGTCATCCTTTGTTGCCATGTTAGACAACTGCGATAGTATTAAATCAAGCTTTGCGCTGTCTGTCATGCTCTCCCTCCTCACTTTACGTGATTTGTACAGGTCCGATTATCGTGTTATGTATTATACCACACTGGAAAGTGTAAAGTCTATTAAATTATCAAAGTGCAGTTTTTACTTTACTAATCTGTAACTACTTGGGTAAATCGGCGAGCTGCCGATTGAAAAAAGAAAGGCGAGTACCTTTCGAAGTTTCTGATGAGAGTATATCATAAGATAAGGAAAAGAGCAATTATGCAATTTGACGAAATCGACACGAAATCGGAATTTTCCGTTTCACTGAATGGTAATGATTGACAGAAGCATAGAGTTCTGTTATATTTAGCTTAAAACATACACGTGTATGTTTTAAGCTGTCAAGGAGATTAACTAATGAAAGTAACAAAAAAAGACATTTGCTTATGTGCAATGAACCTATTTAAACAGCATGGATTTGAAAATATATATGTACAAGACATTTGCAATGAATTAGGTATTACAAGGGGCAGTTTTTATCATCACTTTCGAAATAAAAATGATGTACTTTTGTTTTGGGAGCTCTGTGATGAAAAAGATAAGATTGATAAACTTAATGAACTTTTCGACGCTGATCCCAAGATACACCTTAAACGCTTTTTTACATATTATGCATCTGATATATCAAAAATAGGATGTGACTTATTATATTTTTTACTGATTGCAACTGTAGAATCCGCCGATAATATGGCAAACTCCCATCAGGGCATTGGTGTTTATATTGGATCTGATTCAATTATCGATCTTATTATCGAAGCAACAAAAAAGCCCAGGTATCTCGCACAAAACCTTATACGCCATTATAACATGGCTATTACAGGCTTGATTTTAGAATGGAAGCTGGCAAATGGATCATTTGATTTTATCGCTGAAGCCGATTTGATTGCTGAGACCATATTTGGTCTTACAAATAAAGAATAAATGAAAGCGAGGTAGCAACATGAAAAAAATCAAAGTAGTTGTTTTAGGTACAGGAAACGTAAGTTCCTATGCTATCGGTGCATTTGCACGGAAAAAGGACTACGAATTAATTGGTGTATGGGCACATCCGGAAACTGCAGGTGCGGATATCGGCAAAGATGCCGGTGAAATTAAATTTGCCGGCGGCATGCACACAGGAGTAACCGTGACGGGCGATATGGATGAATTGATTGCCTTAAAGCCTGACTGTGCGTTCATTGGAGTGAATGGTCCAAATTTAGAGGATATTGCAGTATCGATTGCCGAAAAGTTCCTTTTAGCCGGAATCAATGTTGTTGGGACCTCCCTTTCCTCCATGATTTTCCCTGAGACCCACTTGAACCAGCCATTGGTTGACAGAATACGCAAAGCCTGTGAAGAAGGTCAGGCTTCCTTCTTCATGTCTGGCATTCATCCCGGATTCTCATGTGATTATCTTGTTTCTACTTTACTCACTGTAGCAGATCGGATAGACAGTATACGTGCCATAGAAATTTGTGATTACTCTATGGCTCCTAATGAATTTGAAATGAAAACCGGCCGCGGTTTTGGAATGCCTGTCGATTTTGTGGCAGTGTGTGAAGATCCTATGTTTATGCAGAAAACGTGGGGACCATGTGTCGACTTAATTGCAGAATCTTTAGGCTATAAAGTAGAATCCTATAAGACGAATTACGAGAAGGTTCTGACAGATCATGACCTGCAGGTAGGTTATGGGACCATTCCTGCAGGAACTGTTGGCGCTGTCCGTCTCTCCATTACCGGAGTGATTAATGGCAAGGATGCAATTACTGTCGGAGCTATAAATAGAATGGGGGCTGATGTAGCTCCTGAATGGGAATTTGCACCCGGCATGGTTTACCGGATCACCGTGAAAGGTGCTCCAAATCTTAACTGTGATTTCTCCGCAAATGATCAGGCATGGGGATATTCGATGGTATGTATGCGTGCTTTGAATGCAATTCCTCAGGTTGTAGGGGCGAAAGCAGGAATGTTAACTTCTCTTGACCTTTACACAACAACAACAAGTAACGCATTTGATTAAAAATAAGCACAGGCACCTGGATATCTTCCCTAAAACTGGGAAGATATCCAGGTGCCGTATCATTTGTACCAAAAGAAAGTGATATAATCACTCCTACTTCTCAATTGAAATAAACGGTGGAAACTTGATTCCATTCCCTGTTCTCGCACCAATATACTATGTTATCTGAAACATCAAATACCATTGATACCACAGTTGGACATACTGTTTGTGCCGTTTCTTGTAAAATTTCGAAACAATCCGAAATATCAAAATCATCATTTTTCTTTTCAAGCATTTCCACAGCCTTATTGTACCTGTCCCACCCCATCCAGGGATGCTGCTCCGTATTGCCTTTAAAAGGAGAGAAATTAGTCAGGACGGAGTATTCCGGCCTTGGAAAATATTGATATCCCTGCCCCGGAATGATTTGTAAAACATTCCCGTCTTTGTCTGATAACTGTGATTGAAATGTTATATCAGGAACACTGTATACGGGTTCCCTCTCAACTATAGCTTTGATTTCATTTAATGTCTTTTTGCCAAGAAGAAGATCAATATCCAGCATAATAATATTTTTACTGTCCGCATTCACAGGATTACTTCTGTCATCAAATGGCCAGCAGGTCGGCATGGCCACAAAATCACCTCTTGCATTAGCGCCAAATAATGGCAGCCATCCCTCAGTTTTATCATTTATAGCAATATAAACTTTATCATCTTCGGCTACAACCTTGTAATCCATGTCCAAGATATCAAGATTCCATCCGACAATCGTTTTCTTTTTATTTGTAATTATACTTGTACACATTTTATATTCTCCTCGTCCTGAACATAAGTTCCGATTTTTGATTTTACAGTTATGGAACAAAAAATTAGATACTTTTCATAAAGTAATGGAGTGATTTATGAATCATACGTTCCATTTCAAGAGGGGGATCTCTATTTTCGTTATACAACCATTTAATTAAAACATTCCAAAGACCACCCATATTAAAAAGCAGACAATACTCTAGTTCTTCATCAGAGCAGTCATCTTTCCAGTGTACTCTAAAACGTTCATATATCTGTGGCCAGTATTTGTTTGAAACATTAATTAAATGACATAAAAGATTATTATTTGTCAATACTGTCAAGTAATCTATATGTTCCTGCCAATAGGTAAAATAAACTTTGATAATATGTCGTACCGAATATTCAATATCCTGATCTAAATATCTGATATAGCTCTCGCATAGCTGTGTGCAGGAGTAGATGACTACATCTTCTTTAGAGCTGAAATTTCGATAAAATGTCCGCCGGGCAAGTTGGGCATTTTCTGAAATTTTTGAAATTGTAATTTCAGAATAATTTTGTTTTTCCATAAAAATTAAATAGAGATTGGGCCAGCCATTGTTTAGATTGTTCCGCTATTGGATTTGACTTCTTCATTTAGCCTCCTTTTGTGTCACATTTTCCACTTGGATGTAGCACTTGCTTTCGAGCGATTGACGGCACATTTTTTACCTATTATACTATTAATAAAGAAGTGACACAAGTAAGATATACGTTTGTAAGGAGGTACAAGTTGAAACTTCATCAATACGGTTCTAATATCTTCAATGAATTTCGGATTAAATGTAATGAATGCAGCGGCCTTTGCTGTGTTGCATTATACTTTTCTAAATATGATGGATTTCCTGCTGACAAAGTTGCAGGAACACCTTGCCGCAATTTAGATAATCACTTTTCTTGCAGTATTCACAACGAATTGCACTCTAAAAATATGAAAGGCTGTCTGGCCTACGATTGTTGCGGGGCAGGGCAGATAGTTACCCGCCTGTATGGAGAAAAAAACTGGAAATCCAACCCATGCACGGCTCAGGAGGAATTTGATGTATTTGTAAAAACATTCTATCTGCAGCAAATATCATGGTACGTTTCAGAAGTTTTAACACTTCTACCTGCAAAGGTGCTATGGGAGGAGGCTGATATTTATTTACACGAATTACATCTTCTTTTGAAATCTTCTCCTCAAAAAATTTTGGATATCGATATAGAGCTGCTTAGAACTAACATCAACATATTACTGAATAAGGCCTGGGTAATGGCAAAAAAGCAGATTCCCAATTCAAAAAATATAACTAAGAAAAAAGATTTTATGGGGCATAATTTTAGGAAAGCCCAACTGAGCGGCTGTGACTTTAGTTCAACACTTTTAATTGCCGCTAATTTAGACGGGTGCGATTTGACTGGCTGTAATTTTCTTGGAGCAGATATGCGGGATGCTAATATAAAAAACGCTAATTTAAGTGAAAGTATTTTTTTAACACAGGGGCAGATTAACGCAGCAATAGGAAACCTGAATACCCGCATACCTAAACATCTTATAAGACCAACTGTATGGCGCTAAGAAGAATGAATTGCCCCGGGGGTCGGTTCAGGCAGGAGGAATTATTCCGTAACCAGGCACATGGGGCGGAATGATATCCGCCCCATGTGCTGAAACAATACTTACTTTTCTGTTTTGTAAAAGTTCTGCAAAGCCTGCCCGATAAATAAAGTACTGCCTTCTCCATACACTGCATCTAACCTCTTCTGCATTTCCGTATTATTAACATACTGCTCTGCCATGTCCAGCATAAATGCAGTGACATCTTCCATCTGGTAAAGCTGTTTGGAGACAAAGTCCATCTCTCCCACGATTTCTTTCACTTCAAGTGTATTGACATCCATGCCTGCCCTGGCTACTAATTTTTTCGTTACCTGATCCAGTCTTTTCCCATAGGCCTCAACAATTTTGGCATTATCCGGATTTGAGGCAGCATTCTTTGCACTCTCCTTATCCCCATACCATTCCACCACTTTGGCAAAATTTTTCTGCGCCTCTTCACTGGACGCATTGTCTAAAAAATGATTCCGGAATGCTTCTATACTGCCATATTCTTTAACGAAAATCTCCTTCTGCTCTTCTGTCATATTGTTCTCTATATCGTGGTACATCTGTTCTATCTCTGCTTTACTGAAAACTCCAAAATCCATCTTGTTATCTCCTCTCAGAATTTCATCAATGCTGGCAATGATTCGTTCTAATCTTTCTTTTTTTAATTCCAGCAATCTTTTTTGGCTGTTTAATAGTTGATCTTTATCCAGAGCAGGATTTTCTAAAATCAACTTGATTTGCTTCAATGGCAAATCAAGCTCCCGGAAAAACAGTATCTGCTGTAAAGTTTCCAAGGCTTTATCGTCATAAAGCCGGTATCCCGCCTCACTGAGCACGGATGGTTTTAAGAGTCCGATCTCGTCATAATAGTGAAGTGTGCGTACGCTGATACCTGTTAAGTTTGAAACCTCTTTTACTGTCTGCATCTGTTTTCCTCCCTGGTTACTGTTCTTGATAAATTCATTTTAGCCTATAACGTAACGTGAGAGTCAATAGATTTTGAATTATTTTTCATAATAAGTTTTATCTTGTTATCACAGGTTTCCCATCAGCATCAAGCAATGGTGTCAGACCACCCGCATAACCTGCCTGCACGAAAACATAGTTAACCCCTGTTTCCTTATCGACAAAAATCATTTTCCATCCTTTCCCTAATGGACTCCCTTCGGTATACACCGTTTCAAATCTTTTATTATCACTCATAATGATTCCTCCTCTGCCTGTTCTAAAACCATCTTATCATACTCTCACTAATTTTCCTTGTACAAAATAACACAATCTTCCCATTTTTATATGTGTGTGCTAGAATAGTAATAACATTATGATAAGCGTAAAAGTTACACAATTCAATAGGAATCCGGATATATTGAAGAACATGTCAGGGGGGGAGCATATGAAACGGATGAAACTTATATTCCTTAGTGTATTTTTAGTATGTGGTATCTTAAGCGGCTGCCAGAAAAGTACTACAGAACAGGGGACAGAGTCAGACATTAAAGAACTGCAGAATGACAGCAAAGAATTAAAGGAAGAAAATGAGAAGCTGAAAAAAGAACTGGAAGAGCTGGAAAAACAGAAGGCGGAAGAGAAAGCCCAAAAAACGGCCAGTGAATCCAAAGAAGCGGCATCAGGAAAAAATGAATTAGCCGGAGCGCAAACGGCTGAAACAGCAAAGGCTGACGATGCAGACAGCTCCACCCCTCCAAAAGCTGAGAACAGCATGGTGCCATGCCCTGATTGCGAAGGCACCGGATTCTTTAACCAATGTGGGAAATGTGACGGAACCGGATTTGACAGTTATAACAATCAGGAATGTGACATGTGCAATGGCAGTGGTAAGCATGCATGTAACCTCTGTCAGGGGGAAGGTATGATTGCCGCTTCTGCGGTCCCGTCTGCCCCCGCTGTGGATAACAGCGCTTCTTCAGACGCCTCAGGTACTGCTGGGTATACGCCTGATTATTCCCGTACTCCTGTCACTCCATATATACCAGATAATTCTAAGAAGCCCTGCGGATATTGCGGTGGGGATGGAAAGAATAAATGTCCGTTCTGTGATGGGGAAGGATACCGTACAGAATACAAGTCAGTTCCAACTTATGGTTCCGGGGGCAGCAGCGGGTATGAAGCACGGGTCCGCTGCCATCATTGTAAGGGAAGCGGGCAGGAAAAATGCTTGTATTGCGGCGGGGAAGGAAGCTATTAAGTTCCTTTCACAAGCCCTGTAAACAGTAGCGCTATTAATAGAAATACAAATGAAAGGGATGTCGCCTGTGTATAACCGTATGCTCGATACTTTCATAGCAGTCGCAGACTGCGGTAGCTTTACAAAAGCCGCAGATTTCCTGTACATTTCTCCTACAGCAGTCATGAAACAGATGAATGCGCTGGAGAAAGAGCTTGACCTTGTCCTAATGGAACGTAACCCATCCGGTATCAGCCTGACATCTGCAGGAGCTGTCATTTACCGGGATGCAAAATTTATCATTGATTATTCTAAAAAATCAATTGCAGATGCCAGAACCACTATGCATTTAGCCGATACGACTTTCTGCGTAGGCACCTCGCTGCTGAACCCGGCCAAACCTTTTATGGATCTGTGGTATCAGGTGAACAGGGGCTTCCCCGAATATAAACTTCACCTTGTTCCCTTTGAAGACGACCACGACGGCATTCTCACAGAAATCAGCCAGCTCGGGAAGAAATTTGATTTTCTGATCGGGGTATGTGATTCCAAAGCGTGGCTCAATCTCTGCAATTTCCTGCCGCTTGGTAGATACCGGAAGATGGCTGCCGTGTCCAGAGAGCACCGGCTTGCAGGTAGAGAATCGATTACGATCGAAGATTTATATGGTGAAACACTTATGATGGTAAAAAGGGGGGATTCCGGGGTGAATGACATCCTGCGCAGTGATCTTGAGACACACCATCCGCAAATTAATATAGAAGATACTCCGCAATTTTACGATATGTCCGTCTTTAACCGCTGCGCAGAAAGCAGGAAGGTCCTGCTAACAATTGAGTGCTGGCAGGACGTCCACCCCGGGCTGGTATCTATCCCGGTTGACTGGGATTACAGCATTCCCTATGGATTGCTGTACAGTTTGAATGCACCGGAGGATGTATATCGGTTTGTTGAGGCTGTGAAGAAATGCAAATGCTAAACATGGTTCTTGCGCTAAACTTAGTCGAATATAATCTTTAGCCTTCCTGAGTAGAGATTTACCGGCACCTCTCCAGGTATGTCATAACGCTCCAGATTTTCATTTCGGAAATCATAAACAGTTACAAGCTTTTTCTCATAATCTACAATCCAATATTCTTTCATATTCGCTGAACGATATTTGAAAAGCTTGGTATAATAGTCCATCCGCACACTGCCTCCTGTGTTATCATTTCAATAACAATCCATAGAAGGAGTAACCATGATATTAATTATAGAAGATAATCCCAATATCCGTCAGGAGCTGTCAGTCTATCTGCAGGCAAATGGCTATTCATGCGTCTGTCAGGAACGCTACTCCTGTACACAGAAAGAATTATCAACAGATGTTCAGGCTCTGTTAGAGACCTTCCCGGCGGAGCTCATCCTTCTGGATATTAATCTGGAGGCATGTAACGGCCTGAGCCTGTGCAGGGATATCCGGAAGGTGACCAATATTCCTGTCATCTTTGTCACAGGGCGGACTGATGATGAAGATGAACTGTCCGGTATCCTTACAGGCGGAGATGATTTCATCCGAAAACCGTACAGCCTCCCCATCCTGCTGGCCCGGATTAACAGGCTGCTGAACCGCCAGAATACCGCCCTCTCTGAATCCATCCACGCATCCGACGCAGCGCTTAATGTGCTGATGGGACAGATCACTTATCAGGGGCAAACGATGGACCTCTCCAAAAACGAGGTTAAGATCCTCTACTATCTCTTCCTGAATAAGGACCATGTCGTAACCAAAGATTCTTTGATCGAATACTTATGGGAAAATAAATTTTATGTGGACGAGAATATCTTAAATGTGAATCTGTCACGGCTGCGCCGCCGTCTGAAGGAGGTCGGACTGGGCGGCCTGATCGTTACTGTTCCTAAAAAGGGGCTGATGGTCCATGCCTGTAAACAGTAATCCTGAAACTGCTATTCTAATTTATGAAAGGAAACTGCCATGACTCTTATGAACTATCTGTCTGAAAAGCTGATGCTGCTTTTTCTAAATCTGTTTTGTTCAATCGCCCTGTCGATTTATTTTATATTACTCGGGAACAGCTTTCCTTCTGTTTTGCCTGTACTCTTTGTCTGGGCTTTTATATTGGCCATAATATGGGGCAGCGGGTATTACCGGCAAAAAAAGAAAGCAGTGCAGATTTTTCACCAACTGGACCTTCTGGACCAGAAATACCTGATCTGTGAAATGCTGGAAAAACCGGTAACCAATGAGGATAAGCTCTACTGCCATATTTTACGTGCGGCCTGCAAATCAATGCTGGAAAATGTAAACCACCTGAAACAGTCCAACCGTGATTACAAGGAATATATAGAGGAATGGATCCATGAGATTAAGACACCGATTACTGCCATTGACCTGATCTGCAAAAACAACCCGGACAGTGAAGAACGGCGTATCGGGAAGGAATTGTCCCGGATCGGTGACTTGGTGGAACAGGCCTTATACTATGCCCGCAGCGAGCATGTGGAAAAAGACTATTTTATCAGGGAGTTCGCCCTTTTTGATGCGATTGGTCCCGCGCTGATGCAGAACAGGACCCTGCTGCTGGAAGAACATATAAGGCTTCAGGTGGAAGAGACTGCGGATACTGTCTGTACAGATGAAAAATGGCTGACTTATATTATCAGCCAGATTCTTTCTAATTCCATAAAATACCATAAACCAACAGGAGCTTTTATAAAGATTTCTGCCTCTCGCACCAAAAACAGTGTATCACTCATCATTGAGGACAATGGGCAGGGCATCCCCCCGGAAGATCTTCCCCGCATCTTTGAAAAGGGTTTTACCGGCAGCACACGCAGAAACAGAAAGTCCACCGGCATGGGATTATATCTCTGCCGCAAGCTCTGCCTGAAACTGGGGCTGGCCATCAGGGCGGATTCCGTTTTTGGGGAAGGAACCACGATTACTATAAACTTTCCAGACAGTACCTATAACCGTCCGGGGCAGGACAATTAGTATAAGAAACCCACTTGAAACAATCCTGCATGTATTACAACTTTGTAAGTATGAAAAGGGCGGTTTTCCTGCTATGATAACAGCATAAAAGTGAAAAGCAGATATAACAATATCATAGAAGGAGTACACTATGGAACCATTACTTAGAATTGAAGAACTGGAAAAATATTATGGAACAAAGACACTCGTTACAAAGGCTCTGGACAATGTGAGCTTTTCTGTATCAAAAGGTGAATTTCTTGGCATCATGGGGGCATCCGGAAGCGGCAAGACGACTCTTCTCAACTGTATCTCCACGATCGATACCGTAACAGCAGGCCATATTTATCTCAATGACACTGATATTACAGAATTAAGAGAGAATAAACTGGCCCTGTTCCGTCAGGAGAATCTGGGGTTTGTCTTTCAGGACTTCAACTTACTGGATACCCTGACGATCGAAGAAAATATTGCTCTGGCCCCTGTTATTCGGGGAATATCCCCGCAGAAAATAGCCGATGAAGTAAAGAAAACAGCCCGGCAGCTCGGCATTTTGGATATCCTCCCTAAGTTTCCCTACGAAGTATCCGGGGGACAGCGGCAGCGCTGTGCCTGTGCACGTGCACTGATCTCCCGCCCCAGCCTGATTCTGGCCGATGAGCCAACAGGCGCCCTTGATTCAAAATCAGCTGGCATGCTTCTGGAATGCTTCACACAAATGAATCATGAAATGCAGGCTACCATCCTGATGGTTACACACGACATCTTTTCCGCCAGCTACTGCAGCCGGATCCTTTTTCTCCGGGACGGAAAAATCTTCAGTGAACTGGTCAGGGGAAATAAAGCCAGACGGGTTTTCTTCAATGAAATTCTGGATGTCGTAACCCTGTTGGGAGGTGACGTGTCCGATGCTCACTAAACTGGCAATGCGCAATGCCAAGCGCTCCATGAGGGATTATGGCATCTATCTTCTTACCGCTACGATTTCTTTTTCCCTGATGTATGCATTCAATATGGTCATTTTTTCGAAAGAAATCAAAGAAATAAACCAGATGATGGGAAGCCTTTCGATCATGATTATTTTTATCTCAGTAATCATAATCGCAGTAATCGAATGGCTTGTACATTACATGAACCGTTTTATGCTGGAAAAAAGGAGCCGGGAACTTGGCACCTACATGCTGTTGGGCATCAGCAGCCGCAAAATTTCTAAAATGGTCATGCTGGAAAATATATTCATGGGAGCCGCCGCATTTTTGGCTGGTCTTCTGGCGGGAACCTTCATCTATCAGATTCTAAGCCTGATCATCAAGACTTTTTTTGAGGTTAAGTTTTCTGTAAAAGAAATTTTCTCTCTGCCCGCCATGCTGCTCACCCTGCTCTATGCAGTACTGATCTACGCATTCTCCATGCTCAGGATGAGAAGAAGGCTGAAAAAAATAAAAATATATGATCTTATCTATGCGGAGAAGCAGAACGAAACTGCCGTAATCTCCAATAAAAAAAGCCACTGGATCCTCTGTGCAGTATCAATGGGAATACTCGCAGGCGGCTGCTCACTCACATATTTTATTTTCCACGAGACTGCCTTTTTCTCCATGTTCCTCCTGCTGGCAGGTTTCGTTATGATCATTGCGGGACTTTATGGGACTTATATTTCTCTGGCAGGTTTTCTTGTGAAAATCTTTCTTGGAAAAAATGAGCGGAAATATTCGAAGGATAACCTGTTTATATACCGGAACCTCTCGGCCAAATTAAACACCATGAGCTTTACCATTGGCACACTGGCCATGCTGTTCACCCTGACTCTTACATGCCTCCAAAGCGCAGCGCTCTTCAATAAATTCTTTGAGCTCTCAGCGCTGGAGCGCTGTCCCTTTGATGCACAGATATCCGTATCAGACACAACTGTCTTTGCAGATATAGAAACGTATTTTGAAAAAGAACGCGGAATAAAAGACATCTGCCAGGTACCTGTCTATAACTGTGACCAGACGGCACTCTACGATACCCTTGGTCTGGACACTTACTTACCAGACGACTATGCTATCTCTTATAGTAACTATGCAAAACTGCGGGAGATGCTGGGATATAAACCGGTAAGCCTTTCCGCCGGACACTATATCCTCCATGCCCGCTCTGAGACTAAAAATACTGCTGATAAAAAAGGCAGTCTGCCCTATACGATAAACGGCACCACCCTAAATCTTCAGGCAGCCTATGATGAACCATTATCCCAGGGCGGATATATCGGCGTCGGCTTCATTATCGTCCTTCCAGATGAACTGACCGCTGGACTGCCGTCAGAATCAACGGCCCTGATGATAAATACAGTGGAAGAAACTACGACAGAAGATTATGATTATCTGACTTCCCGGATTGATACTGGAAAGAATCCCTGGGGAACAGGGTACTGGGACACGAAAGGAAATACGATAGCTGACAGCCGGGGCGGAATCATCGTCTGTGGTTTCTGCCTGTATTATACCGGTCTGATATTTATCTGTACAGCGGCAACAATACTTGCAGTACAGCAGTTAAGCGAGGCTTCCAAACACCGCTTCCGCTACAAAATACTGTCCAACCTCGGAGTACCAGATCAGAAAATCGGAAAGCTGATATTCCGGCAGATGCTCCTTTATTTTGGAATTCCTCTGCTGATCCCCCTCCCCCTATCTGTCTTTATTGCTTCGAGTATAAAAAATATCATGCTTGGAGTAATCACACCAGCAATCTTCTGGGGAGCCGTGTCCATCAGCCTTGGGGTGTTTCTTTTGATTTACATGTTGTATTTTGCAGCCACTTATGTGGGATACAAGCGTAATGTTATATAGAATAAAACAGAGAGTGTACTCTGATACATTCTTATACTGGGGCAGGGCACTGCCCCATTTCTTATTATATTTATATGATTCTTTATAAATTATTTAATTTCTAAATACATCTTTTTACGACATCTTTCTATCTTACATTTACCTTACATTTTTCCCAAAAGGTAGAAATATCTTTTTCACCTGCTATAATTCGAGGTGAAGGAGGAATTATTATGGAAACTTATGTCGAAGTAATCAAACAGGCAGTCTTGTTTTTCCCTATGATTGCATTTTTCTTTACCATGCCTTATATCGTATATAACTATCACAAATATGGCTCCGTACTCAGTCTGCGGATACTGGTTGTTTATTCCTTTATCCTGTACATGATCTGCATGTACTTTCTGGTAATCCTGCCTCTTCCTTCCAGAACAGAGGTTGCAGCCATGACCGGGAGGCGTATGCAGTTTGTTCCGTTTACCTTCATCCATGATATCCTGAAAGAGTCCCGCATCTCTTACGGGGACCCTGTGAGCCTGCTTACTCTGCTGCATAACAAGGCACTCTTTCAGGTTTTATTTAATATCGTTATGACAATTCCATTCGGGGTATATCTGCGCTATTATTTCCGGCTCAGCCTGAAAAAGACCGTGCTCTTTACCTTTCTGCTGTCCCTGTTTTTTGAACTGACCCAGCTCACCGGGCTATACTTCTACTATCCAAGGAGCTACCGTCTATTTGACGTAGATGACCTGATGGCCAATACACTGGGCGGAACTGTAGGGTATTTCCTGCTGAGTCCTTTTGTAAAGATTCTTCCTACAAGGGCACAGATTGATTCCATGAGTTACAAACGGGGAGAAAAAGTTTCCCTGATGAGAAGGTTTACTTCCCTGTTTTTAGATATCTTGTGCATTGGAATCATGTCCGGCTTTTCTGGCGTTTTATTCGTCATCTTTTTAGGCCGCATCCCCTATGCACAGGTGCTTATACCGCTGGTATATTTCACGTTCCTCCCTAATCTGCTTCATGGCATGACAATAGGGAAATGGTTTACAAAAACAAAAATCGTTACAACTACAGGAGAAGAGGCCCGCTGGTACCAGTATCTGATCCGCTACGGCAGTCTGTTTCTTGCCCTGCACACCCTTCCACTGGCTATTAATAAATTTCTGGAAAAATGGCCCGAATTTCATATCACTTCGCCGGATTTCAACAGTCCTGCCGCCTTTCTGCGGGGAGCCTATGTCATATTCCTGCTGGTCAGCGGAATCCAGCTTTTCCGTCATAAACCTCTGTTTTATGAAAAACTGTCTGGAACCCAGATAATCAGCGCCTTCCCTGACAAAAAGAGCTGATAAAAGAGCAGCTGGTAACTGCTCTTTTATACTCTCACTGTTACTTTTCATCGATTTTTTCTATCTCCGAAAGAATTTTAACCTGCTTCTTATAAAAAGCGATCCCAAATTTCATAACCTCGCCAACGCCCTGTTCTAAGAGGCCAGTATCATAATTTTTATCGTTAATCTGTTCCAGTGCAATCTGAGACAGTGCTTCCAGTCTTTCCGGCACTGCACTGTCAGATGGTGTCTCCCGAAGCACCTTCAGTTCCATCAGGATTCCGGGCAGTCTCTTATTATATGGAAGTAATTGCACATCATATCTGCCGTCTCCGGCTTCCCTGTTGGAAGTGACGTAGTAGAGATTATTCATGACTGCACACAATCCAATTATCATACCGTGATAAAAACTTTCATTTGCCGCATCATAATAACTAATTGTCTCTGACAAGAACTTTTGAAGCTGTTTTTGCAGCTCCGGAACATTTTGCTGATAAATAGCCTGCTGGATTGCAATCGCCGATGATTGTGATATGACATCCGAAAGTCCGGCCAAAACTTCCTTTTCATACACATAGAATATTTCTTTATTTGGAATTGCAATATCGCAAATCGCATTCCCGTCATGACAAGGCGCCATGTTCACTACTTTTAAATATCCGGCAATCAGCAAAAAACTGTATATAGTCGTAGGATTATTTTGGATTTCAGGATAAATAACCGATGTATCAATATATGTGGATATTGATTTTCCCTGCATCAGAAGCTGCATGTTCTCCAAAATTTCCGGTGTCGCGCGGTGAATAATCTCACCGATTACTTCATTGCTGCCAGTAGACTGCCAGAAAGCCTTCGGATAACAGCCATCATCCAGATAATTAATGACTGACCACGGATTCAGGATCTCCGTATTTCCAAATAAATAGCCATTATACCAGTCACATGCTTCCCCAAACTTTTCCCCATATCCATAATATTCCATCATTGTACGGACTTCTTCCATTGTAAAGCCAAAATACTGGCTGTAGCGGTCATCAAGGATAGAATTTACTTTCAGATTGTTCATCCCGCTAAAAATACTTTCCTTAGCCACACGCAGGATACCGGTTAAAAAGCCGAACGATAAATTGGGGTTGTCTTTAACCCCCGCAGAAAAAAAGTTACGCATAAACAAGATAATCTTGTCATAGAAATCCAGTAAATGTCCTTGCTGGATCGGTGTATCATATTCATCAATAATAATGACCGGCGCCGTTTTGTGGTGCTTATGCAAAATTTGTGACAGCATTCCCAAAGCCGCTGTCCAACTGCTTTCCGTAAGCGTGTCCTCCAGAATGCCTTTGTAGAAATCCCTCTCAAAGCTGGTCAGTAAACGACTGTTCTGTAACTCATTATGCCGGCTGAATTCATTTTTAATCACCTGCTTGATTCCGTCCAAAGTATCTTCCCATGTCGAATACTTAATATCTTTAAACGTCATAAATATAACAGGGTACTTTCCCTGATTGGAGGTATACCTGTCTCCACAATACCAAATGTTTTTATCACGAAAATAGACAGAGGTGTCTTCCTCTGTTTTCTCAAAAAATGTACGGATCATGTCCATATTCATTGTTTTTCCAAAACGCCTTGGACGGGTAAAAAGAGATACTTTGGGACGCGCATCCAGAATATCCCGGATCAGCAGGGTTTTGTCGACATAGTAATAATGTGTAACGGTCTCCGTGAAGTCCGATATCCCTATCGGGAGCGGTAAAGAAGGTACTTCTGCCATGTCGTAATCTTTTCTCCTTCGGTCACCCGGCATCTGTGCCGCAACTGGAATCTGCCATTCCTTCCCTTTTTTACAGGCGCCTGAAATTCGCTCCTGCCGGCAGAGCGCTGTAACCCTGCGCTCAGAAATCCCCCATTTCTCTGATGCCGTGTGCACGTTCATATACTTCATCTTATCTCCCTCCTTTGTTCGTTGATTGTTCTTTTATTATACATTATATACCTCTAAATATCAACTTATTCAGAACAATATACGTTTTATAAAGAATAATATGGTTACTGTTCACAAACCCGCTTTTCCCTTACCAGAGAACAATCAGAAGAATATTTTTCACGTTTTTAATTCCTATAAATTATTGCTATTAAACCCTGAAACGAATATAATGGTGGTGTGATTTTAATTTATTTTTCACAGGGGGACAAGAACAAATGGGATTTGCAGAGATAGAGAATTTCCTGTGGGCCGGGGTTATCTTCCTCACCTTTTTTATAACCTGCTGCGCCCTCCCGGAACAGCGGTATATTCAGAAAAATGTAATAATATCCGCAGGTGTACTACTTGCGGGTATTGTTGTGCTGCAGTCAGGACTGCTCCTTTCCGGTCAGGATCATACGCTGGTGCTCACCCTGCTTCCTCTGACGGCCTACCTTCCGGTTATAATCGGCGTCCATATCGTTTCTAAATCCAGCTTTTTTCAGACATCTGCTGTCTGGACACTGGGGCTTCTCCTGTCCGTAACACTGTCCCTTTTTCAAAAACTGCTCCTCCGTTACTCTGCAGCAATACCAGGACTTACTTTCCGGCAGCGCAGCCTGATGCAAACGGCATGCCTTCTTTTGGCAGCAGTTTTGCTGCTATATATCGTTCTGCGCCGTTTTCGTAAACCTTTTCAGACTTATGTACTGCATAATAAAACAAACTGGCTGTTGTTCTGCTTTCCGGTCCTTATGATTTTTTTGCTGCTTTCCTATTTCAGGAGCAGCCCCACAGACGGGATCGTCCTAATCTTAATCTTTTTAACCACTTTATCGGTTTTCCTGATATTGGCAAGGATTTTAATTTATTCTGCCAGAGAACAGCAAATGCAGGAGGCAGAGAAGGCTGTGACTGCACAGTTGGAAATCCAGCGTCAGGAGTATGAAGAAATCTGTGAAAAAATTGCCGCTGGCCGGGCCTACAGGCACGATATGCGCCATCACCTAAGCGTCTTGGAAGAACTGGCGGACAAGGGCAGTCAGCAGGAAATGAAAAATTATATCAGCAGTATTAACGGACAGCTTCAGGAAGCTGAGCAAAAATCCTTCTGTGAAAACATGACGGTCAACGCGGTGCTCTCTTCCTATATCCGTAAGGCGGAACATGCCGGATGCAGTGTATCGGCAGATATAAATATCCCTGACGAGATCCCGTTTGACCCTCTGGATATTTGTTCTATATTAGCCAATGCACTGGAGAATGCTGCAAATGCCTGCACAAAAAATATACAGGAAGAAAACCGGCATTTATCTATATTCGTCAGGTTTGAGGATAACCAGAAACTAGTCATTTCCATCGAAAATCCCTGTGAAACCCCGGTTTCCATCGGCAAATCCGGCTTCCCTGACGTTCCCTGCGAAGATGGGCATGGGATCGGTTTGAAAAGCATTGAAAACATATCCAGAAAATACAATGGCCTGTTTAGCTGTGAATTTGCTGACGGAATTTTTAGCCTGAACGTTATCCTGTTTGTTCCGAACCCGGCCGTTCCCCCGAAGACGGGAAAGAAGAAACATGATAAGGCGGCTGTGGCTGCGATGACAGCCTTACTCGTTTTTTGTGTTACAATAAACTGTATGCCTGTAATGGCTCAGGAGTGGGAAAATATCCCCTTGTTGGGAACGCTGATTCGTGTCGTAAATCTAAAGACCTACGAGTATCGCTGGGGCGGCACTTCTTTTCAAGCAGTACAGCCACTGGTGGATTTTACAAACAGCACTGCCGGGGGCATCATCTCTTTCGATAAACCGGCAGATACGGTTTCTGCACTGACAACCACCCAGGATACAGGAAGCATTCAGGCCGAAGTGACTGATCCCAGTGAAACCGGAAACAGCGGAAAAATCTCCGTATCTCAGGCAAAGCCCGGTTCTTCCGGCACATTTTCCTGGGAAGACGGCACAGAACCCACTGTTCCATCCGTCACACTTGTACCGGAGGAACTTCCACCTTCCAAAGCTCCTTATGAAGAATCTTCAAAGGAGCCTTCAAAAGAACATTCTGCAGAGTCTTCTGGAGAAACCGGAAACCTGCCCCCAGCACTTTCCGAAGGTGTCGATGAGATCAACAGCCAGATGGAGGATTACATAAAAGAACTCCGCGACAAATTTCTCTGGTATGTCGCGCGCAAATACAACGGCTATGTCGCGTTGGACTGTACACACACCATCCTGCGTAATGATGAATTGCTAGTGATCCGCTTCGATACTACGATCAACGCCGGTAGTTCCGGCCAGTACAGCCGCAGTTTTGTGCTGGACAAGATAACCGGAAAGGCATTGGAATTGTCCGACCTCTTCCAAAGCGGCAGCGATTACATTTCTGTAATCAGTGAGGAAGTAAAACAGCAGATGGCGCAGCGGGAAAATTCCTATGACTACTTCATCCCCGGCGGCATTTGGGGCGATGAAGAATTGTTTCAGGAAATAGCGCCTGATCAGAACTTTTATATCAATGATCAGAATCAGCTGGTCATCGTGTTTGATGAATATGAGGTTGCGTCCGGCAGAGCCGGGATGCCCGAATTTGTAATTCCGGCGGAGATTCTCAGCCATATGCTTGAGCCCGCCTCTTTCTTAGAATAACAGCGCAGAAAGCGAGGTAAACGGTTTGCTGAAAATTTGTATCTGCGATGACAATGAAGCAGAAGTATATAAAATAGAAGGACTGCTCCGGCAATTCAAGGACAGCCATCCAGAGCTGCCCCTTGTGGCGCAGTCCTTCCAGTCTGCTTTTGATTTACTTGATTGCATAGAAAAACAGGGAGGCTTTGATCTGTATCTGTTAGATATTCTCATGCCCGGCATATCCGGAATGGAACTGGCAAAACGTATTCGTGAACGGATGGAAAAAGCGGAGCTTCTATTTTTAACCACCTCCCGCGAATACGCTGTGGAGGCTTTTGGCGTAGAGGCCGCCGGATATCTGATGAAACCGGTGCAGCGCAGCGAGTTCGACCGTGTGCTCTTTTCCTGTATCCAAAGACTCAAACCAGAAGAAAATCCTTCCCTGATGCTGAAAACGAAGGGCGGCCTGCATAATGTACCAGTCTACGAATTAATGTCAGTGGAAAGTATCCGGCACAACTACCGGTGTACAATGGCCGGGGGAACAACGCTGACCGTTCCCGGTACCATTTCATCACTTTTTGAACAACTTAGGGCTTATCCCTGTTTTTATATGCCCCACCGTGCCTTCATTGTAAATTTCAATTATGTAAGCGGCTTAACGGCTTCAGAGATCCTAATGAGCGACGGCCAGAGAATCCCTGTCTCCCGGAACAGCTATATGGATTTGAAAAATACTTTCATAAATTATACCCTGCAAAAAAGCAGGCGTACCTAGCGTCCTCCGCCTCATCCTCTGTGTTCCATTTAAAAGGGCTGCCTTTTCAGACAGCCCTTGATCTTTTATTCCTCTGTTTCTTCTTTACGCTTTTTACCTTTTAATAGGGCAGCTGTTCCGGCTGTAGCTGTCATAAGCATTGCCCACAGTCCGGCTGAAGTTGTATCCCCAGTCTGTACACTACGGTTTGAATCATCCTTTTTGCCGGATGGTTTGTTTTTATCATTGACCGTATAAGTCTTTACTATCGTTCCGGTATAATTGCCTTTAAATGTGATGGTAACAGTCACTTTGTTTCCATCCTGTATCTTTGTTACATCATAATCCGTCCCGTGTACCAGAACCTTGTCGCCATCTTTGATTAACAAATCATCCAACTTCGTATCCGCAGTAATTTCCGGTACTTTTATCTGGCTATTTTTTTGAACACTCTTCGGTTCTATTACAAATGAAACAGCTTCACTTTCTGCACTCTCGTAATTATCCGTGCCGTCCACAACCGCTTTCACATACCATGTTCCGGCAGCAGTTGGAACGGTATCTGTGTATGTCCCATCCAATCTGTCACTGTACAGGAAGCGTGGCTGTCCGAAACGGAATCCTGCACTGGCAGCAGAAGGTGTGCCGCCATATGTCCAGCCAGCCAGTGATAACGGTACTGATTGTTCATTCACTGCTTTTGCTACAGTTACTGTGACTTTGATATCTGTTACTGTCTTATAATTGCTGTCAGCTGGCGTATAGGTCAGTGCAAATTCATTTGTTCCTGCATTGCCTACGTTTAATTTCTGATCCGTCCATGTAAATCCTGCCGGAAGTGTAATATCCTTAAGGCTTTGTCCATAGACTGCCTGTAAATCCGTTGGAACAGCGTAGTCAGGCTCTGCCTGTAAAATGTTAAATTCCACAATAGTATCAAGCCCGGTATACTCGGTTGTTGCTGCTACACTTGCTTTCATATACCATGTTCCCACTGTTTCGGGTATCTCTGCCGAATATATTCCGGTTCTGGAATCACTGTAGGTAAAGACAACATCCCCATACACTGCATCACCAGTTGGTAAGCTGGCTGTTTCATTATATGTCCAGCCAACGATGGACGGTTCTGTCATCCAGCTATTCGATGCCGTTGATACAGTGACTGGCAACATACATTCTACATAGTGACCGTTACTGTCATAGCCTGCAACACCAGTATAATCATAATTCTTATCATCGACTGTGAAACGGGCAGGATAACCCGTGCCAGAAACAGTCAGCTTCTGTGTCCCATCTGTCCATGTCCAGCCATCCGGCAGTACAACATTTGCTAAGTCCTCTTTATATTCGCCGCTTAGATTGTCTGGCAGAGTGATGGCCGGTGCGGCCGCTTTTGCAATCACAAATCCTACAGCACTGCTTTCCATACCCTTGAAATTATCTGTTTCTGCCACAGTGGCTTTTACATACCATGTACCGGCATCCGTTGGTACTGTTCTTGTATATGTGCCATCTTCTTTATCACTATAAGTATATGATGCGGAACCAGATTCAGCCACAGCAATCGGCGTATTTGCAGTCTGTCCATATGTCCAGCCTGTAATTGCAAGCCCACTTGTCCAGCTGTTTTCTGCCTTAGAAATGATAAATTTTTTCGCTTTTGAGCTTGCTTCGTTGTAATTACCATCAGCCGCTACGGCTGCTGTTACTCGGTATATTCCGGCATTTGTTGGTGCACTTGCAATGCTCTCCCAATCGACAGCATTCTTTTTCCACTCCCACGTATAGGTAACAGCACCTGTACTACCTGTCTTTTCAACTGCTGGCTTATTGTCCACAGCACTTCCGTCATAGTCCTTATCTAAAATGTCAATAACAGAAATCGTACTGTCGGCTTTGGAAATGGTAAACTCTTTTGCTATTGAGCTTGCTTTCTTGTAATTATCATCTGCCGCTACAGTTGCCGTTACACGGTATGTTCCGGCATCCGTTGGTGCTGCTGCGATGCTTTCCCAATCGGTAGCGTTCTTTTTCTTCTCCCAAGAATAGGTAATTGCGCCTGTACTTCCTACTTTGCTAACAGTTGGTGTGCTGTTGACAGCATTTCCATCATAGTCCTTATCTAAATTTGCAGTAATAGAGATGGCGCTGTCTGCCTTGGAAATGATAAATTCTTTCGCTTTTGAGCTTGCTTTCTTGTAATTATCATCTGCCGCTACAGTTGCTGTTACACGGTATATTCCGGCATCCGTTGGTGCTGCTGCGATGCCTTCCCATTCCGCAGCATTCTTTTTCTCCTCCCAAATATAAGAAACAGCGCCTGCACTACCTGTCTTTTCAACTATTGGCGCATTGTCCACAGCGCTTCCATCATAATCCTTATCTAAACTTTCTGTAATGGATATAGTGCTGTCTGCCTTAGAAATAGTAAATTCTTTTGCTTTTGAGCTTGCTTTCTTGTAATTGCCATCAGCCGCTACGGTTGCTGTTACTCGGTACATTCCGGCATCCGTTGGTGCTGTTGCGATATTTTCCCAATCGGCAGCGTTCTTCTTCTCCCAAGTGTAGGTTACTGCACCTGTACTTCCTGACTTTTCAACTGTTGGCGTATTATTCACAGCACTTCCGTCATAGTCCTTATCTAAACTTGCAGTAATAGAAATTGAGCTGTCTGCCTCGGAAATGGTGAATTCTTTCGCTATTGAACTCGCTTTATTGTAATTGCCATCAGCTGCTACGGCTGCTGTTACTCGGTATGTTCCGGCATCTGTTGGTGCTGTTACAATGCTTTCCCATTCTGTAGCATTCTTTTTCTTCTCCCATGTGTAGGTTACTGCTCCTGTACTTCCTACTTTACTGACAGTTGGTGTACTATTGACAGCCTTTCCATCATAGTTCTTATTTAAATTTGCAGAAATAGAGATAGAGCTATCAGCCTTGGCGATGATAAATTCTTTTGCTATTGAACTTGCTTTATTGTAATTATCATCGGCCGCTATGGTTGCTGTTACACGATATGTTCCGGCATTCGTTGGTGCAGATACAATACCTTCCCATTCCTCAGTGTTCTTTTTCTTCTCCCATGTGTAGGTTACTGCGCCTGTACTTCCTACTTTACTAACAGTTGGTGCACTATTGACAGCCTTTCCATCATAGTTCTTATTTAAATTTGCAGAAATAGAGATAGAGCTATCAGCCTTGGCGATGATAAATTCTTTCGCTTTTGAGCTTGCTTTATTGTAATTATCATCAGCCGCTACGGATGCTGTTACCCGGTACGTTCCAGCATCCGTTGGTGCTGTTGCGATACTTTCCCAATTTGCAGCATTTTTCTTCTCCCAAGCATAGGTAATTGTGCCTCTACTTCCTGTTTTGCTAACTGCCGGTGTGCTGTTGACAGCATTTCCATCATAATTCTTATCTAAATCTGCAGTAACAGAGATCTCGCTGTCTGCCTTAGAAATAGTAAATACTTTCGCTTCTGAGCTTGCTTTCTTATAATTATCATCAGCCGCCACAGTTGCTGTTACCCGGTATGTTCCGGCATCCGTTGGTGCAGATGCAATGCTTTCCCAATCGTCATCGTTCTTTTTCTTCTCCCAAGTATAAGTGACAGCACCTGTACTGCCTGTCTTGCTTACAGTCGGTGTGCTACTGACAGAATTTGTATCATAGGTCTTATCCAAAATTTCCGTAACAGTAATGCTACTTTCTTCTTTTAGCCCAGTAAGGTTTATTTTTACTGTCAAAGTCTTATCAATACCATTCGCCGTACCACAGTTATATACATAGAAAATCGGTGTTCCTGATGTATAGTTACTGACAACACCAGTTGATGAATCATAATCTGCACCACTTGTGATGGAAACCTTGCTTTTATCAATGCCGGCAATTTTATCTTCGATGTTAAATGTGTCCTCTGTGACTTCAAAAGACACTATTGTGTCCGTTGGCATATCTAAAATTGTTAATCCCGCATTTGTCCCCAGACTCAGGTAGGCAAGAGGAGTCTCTAAACAGTTCAAGGACATTAAATTGGTATTGCTGCTAACATCCAGACTGGCAATGCTAGTCTGGCCGCATAGGAGACTTTTTAAAGCAAAAGCTCCTTTTACATTTAAAGTTTTTAATTTATTATTTCCGTTACACCACAAGGTTTCTAAGTTTGCATTGCTGCTTAAATTAAGACTGGCAATACTGGTCTGACTGCAAAGCAATGTTTTTAAATTAGTATTACTGCTAACATCCAGACTGGTGATACCAGTACTGTGGCAACTCAAACTTTTTAAAGCAGAAGCTCCATTTACATTTAAGGTTTCCAGATTTGTATTACTGAAGCACTCCAAGGTTTCTAAATTAATATTGTTGCTAACATCCAGACTGACAATACCAGTACTGTAGCAACGCAAGCTTTTTAAAGCAGAAGCTCCATTTACATTTAAAGTTTTTAGGTTTGTATTGTTGTCGCAGTACAAGGTTATTAAATTGGCGTTGTTACTGACATCCAGACTGGTGATCTTGGTACTGTAGCACATCAATTCCTGTAAGGCGGAAGTTCCATCTACATTTAAAGTTTTCAAGTTTGCATTGTTGATGCAATATAAGATTGTTAAATTGGCATTGCTGCTGACATCCAGACTGGTGATCTTGGTCTTTTGGCAGCTCAATGTTTGTAAAGAGGAAGTTCCATTTACATTTAAAGTTTTCAAGTTTGCATTGTTGCCACAATACAAATATGTTAAACTGGTATTACTACTGACATCCAGGCTGGCAATGCTAGTGTTCTCACAATACAAGGATTTCAAATTGAAAAAGTTCGCAATACCAGTCAAATTGGTAATGTTTACATTACTAGAAACCATGATAGTCCTTATATCTGCTATCTCTGCTGCTGATAACGTATCGTTACTATCTTTGTCAAAGTTCTCTTTTAAATATTCTCTAAATGCTGCATCCGGAAAATTTGCTTCGTCAATTGCTATGTCATTGTCAATCACTTCAACATCCAACCTTACACTTAAGGTTATTGGATTACCATCCTTATCTATTCCACAATCATATGTATATTGGATTGGCGTGCCAGCGCTATATCCACTCACATAACCATTCCCGTTATCATAAGTAGCGCCACTAATAATATTAACCTTACTTGGATCAATACCCGAAAATGTTTTTGTTATATCGAACGTATCTTTGGTAACTTCTAAAGATATAACTGCTGATGGATCAGGTAATCTATATGCACGTAATGCATTGCCTTCTCCAGTATTAAGGTAAGCTAGAGGTGTGTCATCACATACTAACATATCTAAAGAAGTATTCTCGCTAACATCCAGACTTGAAATTCCTGTGCTTTCGCAAGATAACGATTCTAAAGCATATGCCCCCGTAACATTCAAGGAGATTAAAGTGGAAACTAATCCACAATCCAACCCTGTTAAAGCAGTGTTATTGCTGACGTCCAAACTTTGAATTTTTGTGGCCGCACAAGCTAATGATTCTAATGCAATATTGCTGCTCACATCCAAACTGCTAATTTCAGTGCCGTTACAATTCAACGTTTTTAACGCAGTATTCCTGCTTATATCTAGACTAGAAATTCCTGTATGTGCGCAAGACAAGGTTGTTAAATTGGGAAACTTCTCAATACCAGTTAAACTGGAAATGTCTGCATTATCAGAAACACCGATACTTGCTACATTTGCTATCTCTGTAGCTGATAACGTATCATTACCGTCAGGATTAATTGTTGTATCCTCTTTTAAATATTTTCTAAATGCTGCATCCGGGAAATTTTCTGCATTGATTTCCACATCACCTATAGCATATGGTACAGGAACCGCCCTTTTCAATAATGAACTTTCTATTATTGGTGGTTCCACTGGTATTTCTCCCTGTAGTTCTGCTCTTTCTTCTTCCGGCAGTTCCACCGCGACAGAAAGCCGGACTTCCACATAATGTCCCTCTGCGTGATACCCCTCTACCACCGCATAATCATAGGTTTCATCATCAACTGTTACATATGCCGGATATTCCGTCACATCTGCCGACAGGATTGTGCTTTCATCTGCCCATGTCCAATTCTCGGGCAGTGCGATTTCCTTTAGCGGCGTACCTTCCGTTGCCTGCAGGTTCTCCGGCAGTGCGATGGCCGGGGCAGTTTCTTTCCCTGTTTCCTTCTTCCCGTTTACGTTATCCTGTGCAATGCCCTGCGTTACAGGTGGTTCATTTTCCTGTGCCCTGACAGTAATAGGGTTTACCACAGTGGAAACGCTTAACACGGCTGCTATTGCGACTGCCGCTGTCTGTTTCTTTTTGTTATTCATGTGTTATTTTGTCCCTCTCTTTCCGTTACGTGTGCCTTTGGCACAATCATCCTTTTACTCTGCGATATCAGTTGGACGAATAAGCGATATCATACACTCTCATATTAAAATAAAAAAGCAGAAACAGCCCATCAATCGCATAGAATGTAGCTATTTCTGCACAGAATGTATCATGTTATGCAAACTATTATCGTTTCCTTTGAAAAATACGGGATGGTAATCAACACAGATAACTTCTCACCTAAAAACCCGATAATCCCTGTTTTTAACAACTTTTTTACAAGGACTATCGGGTTTTAAAATTTTATAAATACTGTTCACTTCCTCCAAAGGTTCACTGTAACGGCACTGGCGTCCCCCTGAACGCATTTACCTTCTGATCCAGAACAACCTGCGCCTCGCTCCCCGAATCCAGGACTGTATTCTGTACAGATTCCTTCTCTATCAATACTGCCGTCACATCAAGCGCCGCTAATTCCTCCGTAGTCAGCAGTGCCCCCACCTGCGCAGAGAAGCAGGAACCGTCCCCCGCAGACTGAGCCTTTGTGGCTTCAGTTGTTGCGACAATATGGTTGTTCGAAATGTAATTTCCCCTTCCCGCAGCAACACGGATGATGACGGGCTTTGCCCCTGACGGCTTAATATACTGCTTACCAATGGTCTCTGATATATGATTGCCGATGATTGAATTATGGTCACCGCTGATATACAAAAGACCATACAGGTCATCGATCCCGTTGTCCAGCGCCTGCATCGGGGCCCAGGGCTCATGGTCACGCAGGAAATGGTTGGATGAGACCAGATTTTCCGTGCAGTTCCCCTCGAATACAAGCATTCCCGGATAGAACGAGTGGAATCTGTTGCCTGTGACAGACGAACGGGCAACACCGTCAAAATGAACGCTGCTTGTCCCACGTGGGAAAATATTATTCGCCGTCACCAGAAGGCCGCCAAAATTCTGGGCATAGATGGAATAGCCTTTATACCCGGCCCCCATCAGGTTATCGGTTATCTTCGATGCCTGTCCTGCTCCCCGCAGTTCTATGCAGCTGCCGCATTCCGCTATGAAATTATCATGTATAGACAGTGCATCTGCATGGTATATCGTAATTCCATGCTCTAAATACACAAATCCCATCCCTGTAATCCTGAAAGAATCCTGGGCACTGGCAATATAAATCCCTGTCTTCCCGTTCGTGTATGTATTTTCCGGGTCTGCTTTTCCAAGACCATCGTCCACAAAATGCAGACCGTCAATACAAAAGTTCTCAAATTCCACAGAGCTGATACGCGGGTCGCCGCCGCGTTCCACATAAAATGCCGCTCCCGACGATTCATTTCCGCCTGCTTCCGGGGAGAGGTCAACCAGTATCCGGCTTCCTCCCGGCCACAATTCGTGCAGGTCCGCCCATTCATGCTCCGGAATATTGAAACGGATACTGGAAGATATAAAGCCATGTCCTGATCCCATAATCTTCAGATAGCTGATATCTATCACAACCTGTGTGCGGAGGTGGTAGTCCCCGGCCGGGATATAGATCGCGGCGCCCGGCTTTCCCCCTCCGTGAAAATCCGTTTCCGTCTGCCTGCTTTTTATATCTGCAATAATGCTGTTGATTACTTCGCCGATATCCTCATACGGATTTCCCACATTCCACTCTGTTACATCATAATAATTTTTACTGGCCATTCACAATTCCTCCTGATTACACACTGTTCCACCGTCTATCTGAAGCACTCCTTCATCCCATAGGATTCATACCCGCTGATCACGGCACTGCCCCCATATGCACGGATTTTCAATTGATTCTGCCGGTCCCCCGCGAATACATTGCTGGAATGATTGTTCTGGTACCGGTCTGTAAAGATTTCAAGGGAGCTCTGGTCTGAAAAAATATGGATATCCAGTTCACTCTTCCCTTTCAGGAACATGGTGCTTCTCGATACGCCCCGGCTCCATCCGTCTGCCTCATTCCGGTCCACGCTTAATTCTGAGTTTTTAAAGTCAAACCGGCATACAGTCTTCTTTCCCTCACCGCACCGTATGATTAATTCTACCTTATCGGCATCCGTTTTCTCAAGATCTATCTTCATCTTCAGTTCAAAAGAAACCCCGTCCCCGGCTTTCAGCTCTTTTTCTTCCTCTGTAACTACAAAACTGTCCTGATATTCAGGGTTCTCCCTTAACATTTCCGTCTCCGCAACCGGCACGAACTGCAGTGTCCCATCTTCCATCACGCGCACTTCCCGCGGAAGATTGAAAAAACCGCACCAGCCTTCCTTATACGTCGGGCCCCAGTCCTTCCACAGCGGCATCCACTCCCATTCATTGGACCAGCCGACCATAATCCGCCTTCCATCCGGTGCCAGAAAGGACTGCGGCGCGTAAAAATCAAAGCCCCAGTCAATCTCGCCATTGACATGGTAGTCGAACTTCCCGGTCTCATAGTCGAAGTCACCGACCAGATACACCGCGGTATGCTCTCCTGAACCCATCGGTGAAAATGTGAGGACATATTTATCACCTAATCTATAAAAGTCCGGGCATTCCCACATAAATCCCCATTCACCGCGGCTCTCGGCCAGCACATTGAAAAAGTCCCAGTGGAACATATCCTCCGACCGGTAGAGCAGCGCCAGTGCATTATTATCCCTGCTCGCGCCGCATACCATATAGTACATATCCCCGTGTTTCCACACCTTCGGGTCCCGGAAACGGTCTGTCGGAATGCCGTCCGGGGCAGTCAGTACCGGGTTTCCCTCGTATTTCTCGAAATGGATTCCGTCTTCACTGTATGCGATGCACTGTGTCTGCTCGAACCCGTCCCCTTCATTGGTAGTTCCCGTAAACATCAGGAACAGCCTGCCGTCATGCTCGATCGCACTGCCTGAAAAGCAGCCGCCCCGCAGATGATTGTCATACGGTTCACTCGGAGCCAGTGCAAGGGGCAGGTACTCCCAGTGCAGCATGTCATCACTAACCGCATGTCCCCAGTGCATACTGTCCCAGAATCCATTATATGGATTATACTGGTAAAAGAAGTGGTATTTCCCCTTATAATAAATCAGCCCGTTCGGATCATTCATCCATCCTGTCTGCGCCATAAAATGATAATGCTGACGCATTTTTCCGTTTTTTATCATCTCTTTCTTACTGTCTATCTCACGCTGAGCCTTTTCTATATTCTGTTGCATCAATTCTCTGGACATAAGACTCCTCCATTGTTTCTACCCCTTAACGGCCCCGGCAGTCATGCCCTGTACAATATACTTCTGAGCCGCAAGAGAAATAATCATTACCGGGAAACTAAATAAAAACGCTCCTGCACACATTGGCCCCAGATCCAGGTTGTATGCTGACAAAAATCCGGCCAGTCCGACTGTAAACGTCTTTGCGTTCGTACTGGTCAGCAGCAGAGCTACAAGGAAATCGTTCCATGCAAGGAACAGTGTAAATATAAACGCCGTTGCCAGTCCCGGCTTGCAGATCGGCAGAATAACCTTCCTGAATGTCTGCAGACTGCTCGCCCCGTCTACAAAAGCCGCCTCATCCAGCGTTGTCGGGATTCCCTCATAAAAACTGAGCATCGTCCACATAACAAACGGCATGTTGATCGCCGCGTACACGATAATCAGTGCAATTTTTGTATCGTATAATCCCAGATTGCAGATCAGTTCATAAATCGGCACTACGATACTGGATGTAGGGATCATTTTAAGGCATAAAACCAAAACCACCAGAATGATAGACAGTTTTGCACCTGAACGCTGGATCGCATACGCCGCAAGGGAACCCAGAATCAGCGCAATAACTGTGCTAATCAGGGAAACACTCAGACTGTTGAATAAAAACTTCAGTGCGTCCATTCGATTGAGCAGTTCCGAAAAACTTTCTATTGAAAAAACTTTCGGGAAAAATCTGGGTGGAACTGCGATGACCTCTGCTCCCGGTTTAAAGGAGCAGCAAATTACATATATGTACGGGAAAAGCCAGAACACGGTGAGAATCACAGACAGAGTAATCCCCAGCTTTTTTCCGATTTCGCCTTTTTTCTTCACTTTTTTCGCCTCCTATCAGACCACTAGCTGCTCTTTTTCTTCGGATTCCAAAGGCTCTGCATGAATACGAGTGTAAATATTACCAGTACGGCAATGAATACGACTGCCATTGCACTTGCATAGCCAATATCGTTATATCGTGTCAGTGTCTTATAGATAATAATACTGATCGTTTCCGAAGAACTGTTAGGACCGCCCTCGGTCATCGCCCATATAATGTCAAAGGTTCTGGCGGCGTCAATAATTCTCACAGACAATGCCGTCAGCAAAACCGGTTTGATAACCGGAAGCTTAATGGCAAACACCTGTTGGACCATATTTGCCCCGTCTATCTTTGCAGCCTCCAGCATACTGGAATCCAGTCCCTGAAGCCCGGCCAGTATCATCAACATCATAAATGGTGTGGTGAGCCAGATATCCGCAATACAGCACGCAATCAGCGACCATCTTTCGTCTGCGAGCCAGAGAATATCCGTGCTGCTGGATAAAATTCCAACCCTTGTCAGGAGTTCATTCACAATTCCAAAACTGGAACTCATCATCAGTTTCCATGTAAGACCTGCAACCAATGGTGCTATCATAAGAGGAGCCATCATAAACGAACGTATAATCTTGCTTCCTTTATAATCTAATTCAAAAAATAATGCGAACAACAAACCCATAACCGTCTCAATTCCTACGGCAATTACGATATAAAGTAATGTATTTTTTAACTGTTTTAAAAAACCACCGGCTGTAAATGCATGGATGTAATTCTCAAGACCGATAAAGGTCTTATCACCTGTAATCCCAATCTTAAAGAAACTGTCGATTACCATTGTAATGATCGGATATATCAGAAACGCACCCATAAATACCGCACCCGGCAGAAAGAATAATAATAAGGTTTTTCTTGAAATCAATCTCATTTTCACTACCGCCTTTTTAAACAGAGGGCGCTGCGGGCGTTATCCCAAACGCCATGTAACACCCTCTGCTGAACATTTCACCTGTTTGAACGTGCTCTTTTCACTGTCTTCCTTACTATCTGCCGATTGCTTCAATCTCTGTCTTAGCCGACTCCAGTGTTTCTTTCACATCAGCACCGCCAAGGCTGGACTCTACAACACCTGTCAGAACTTCTTCAATCTGGGACCATGTCGTTACCATAGGCCTTGCCTGTGACTGTCCTGCTTCCAGTGTCTCAAGAACTGCGGTTGTATGCTCATTACCTGCTGTTTTTCCGGCTTCCTCATATACAGATGTTCTTCCGGCGATCTTTAAAGTAAGATTCATATAATCTGCATTGTGATCATACATAAATTCCACATATTTTTTAGCCATCTCTTTATTTTCAGAGTTCTTCATTACGCATTCGTACCAAGGGCCTGTTGTTGCCCCGACTCCGGCACTTCCACCGATCATCGGCGCACAGCCTACTTTATCTGCCCCGAGAGCTTCTACTGCCGCCGGATACTGGTGGCTCCAGTTCAACTGCATGGCTACCTTCTCGTTCGTGAAGAGTTCCTGAGATTCCGTCGCCGCTGTTGACAGTGAATCTGCCGGTGTGTAATCGGCATTCGCATTCTCAACCATGAAGTTCAGTGCGTCCACATAAGCCTGATCTGTAATGTTTACATTGCCGTCTTTATCAAACACGAGCCCCTCCGCCCCTGCCTGGCATGCAAAATCAAGAAATGAACATACTGCATCAGAACCGCTGCCGAAAACTGTTGTTCCAAACATATCATCTGTCTTCAGTTCTTTTGCAAGTGCCTGATACTCTTCCCATGTCTTAGGAACCTTTTCTTCCGGAATCAGGTCTTTTCTGTAAATCAGCACTTTGGCGTTCACCCACATCGGATATCCAAGCAGTTTCCCGTCAATCGTTCCGCTCTCCTGCAGTGTCGGAAGGAAATCACTTGTATCTGCATCCGTTACTTCCTCAATTGCCTCTGAAAATGCCGCCAGCCATACAAAATCCATGCATGCTACATCATGTGCGGCCTGCTTTGCCTTAATCTCCGTGGAAAGCTTGTCATACATGCCTGTATAGGCAACCGCATCCACAACCACTTTACATCCGGTCTCCTCTTCAAAGGATGCCGCCGTCTCATTCGCCAGCGCCTCCGCGGGTGAACCACTTTCTACAAGGACCGTAATACTGTTCGCATCCCCCTTAGACTCCTTTTTGTCTCCGCCTGATCCACATCCTGCAGCCATTGTTCCTGCCATTACTGCCACAAGCATGATACTGAGAATTTTCTTCTTCATCTTTCTCCTCCTTTTACTTTACACATGAGTCAATTTCTATATAATGACCATTTATATGGTTCATCATATTCTTCTTACACCCATAATGTGGAACCCGTTCCATATTATGTAAAAAATATTGTCTTCTTTCGTTTTCTGACTATGGAACCCGTTCCATGTTTATGAAAAAAAATAAGACAACTGCTTTCTATAAATCTATTATATGCCAAACTTTTCATAAGTCAATACTATTTTTTACTTTACGAAATTTTAAGAACTAATATCCAAAAATAGACTATCAGTTTTGTGCATTTTTAACATTTATACTATCGTTGTCTTTCCTTTACGCAATTCGACCTTGAGACTCACCTGCTTGTTTTTATAGACTTTTCCATTTACAAGACTGCACACAAGTTTCACAGACTCCTTTGCAAGGTCTTCAATAGGCTGAACTATCGCTGTCAGTGCAGGCTCTACCATCTCTGTAATAAACGTGCCGTCATATGCCACAAACTTCACGTCTTCCGGAACTCTCTTATGTCTTCTGATCACTTCATTCATGCATTCAATGACAGGCCTGTCCACGCCAAAAACGCCGTCGAACTCGATTCCTCTAGCGAATACGTCTTCCACGACTTTCTTATAATACTCTGAATCCAGACGGTTCCTGCCCAGCTCATAGTTATAAGTCTGTATGTTATTTTCCTTCATAATACGTGTAAATTCAAAATGCCGCTCATGATACGGAGATTCCACCGTTACTTTTCCACAGAAATGAAGTACATGCTTACAGCCGTTCCTAATCAGCGTCTCAGCCGCCAGCCTTCCGCCTTCCTTATGATTCACCGCAATAACAGGAATATCTTCACCTAAATATCTGTCCAGTGCAACAATCGGTTTATGGATTTTCCGGTACTCTTCCACTGCAAGGGAATGTGCCCCCGTAATAACGCCGTCAACGATATGGCGGTTCAGCATATCCAGATATTCCATCTCGGCATTGAATTCCTTCTCCGTCGTACAGAGCATCATCTTATAACCGGCTTTATAAAGTTCATATTCCACGTGGTCAACAAATCCTGCAAAGAACGTATTGGAGACATTCGGCACAAGAACTGCGATGATACCTGTCCTTTTATGGTACAGGTTCCTGGCAAGTTCGTTCGGCGTATAATCCAATTCTTTCATTGCTGCTTCGATTCTGCTCCGGGTCCCCTCTGACACATAACCACTGTCGTTGAGCATTCTTGACACCGTACCAAGTCCCACATTCGCCCTCTTTGCAACATCTCTCATACTCGCCATATATCTCACCTGCTTCTTTTCTCTCTTACTTACATTTTAGTTGCTTTTAGGTAAAAGTCAATCAGAAAACGTACGCCACTTTTAAAATTGTAAAAAGATTATGGAAAACAGTACATCAGGTAAGTCACTATCCGTTTGAAATCCTTATACAATATTAATATCATCAGCAAAAACATTATCCCTTTTTTACAGGGAAGCTTATATGATAATCCTAATTCAAATAAATCTATATAAGGAGACTATATCATGAAAAAATTAATATTTAAAGGTGTGGGTACTGCCCTTATTACCCCTATGAATAACGACTTTTCAATCAATTTTTCTGCTTTCGACGATCTGTTAGACATGCAGATCCGTGAAAATGCAGATGCCGTCATCATTGCCGGAACAACCGGAGAGGGTTCTACACTGACCGATGACGAACACATAGAGCTCGTACAACATGCAGTCAGGCATGTAAAAGGACGAATCCCCGTGATCGCAGGAGCCGGCAACAACAACACCGCCCATGCAGTCTATCTGTCAAAGGAATGTGAAAAAGCGGGTGCAGATGCACTGCTCCATGTTACACCATATTATAACAAGGCTTCCCAGCAGGGATTATTTCTTCATTTCTCGGCATGTGCAGAAGCAGTAGAGCTTCCTATTATTCTCTATAACGTTCCGTCCCGCACCGGCGTAAATATTTATCCGATGACTTTCAAACGGCTCAGTGAAATTGAGAATATCGCGGCAGTGAAAGAAGCAAGCGGCAATTTTTCCCAAATTGCAAAGATCGCGGCGTTGTGCAAGGATGACCTCGCTATTTATTCCGGAAACGATGACCAGATAACCTCTGCACTGGCCCTTGGAGCAAAAGGTGTGATCTCCGTCCTCTCCAACATTGTTCCGTCAGAGGTGCACACCATCTGCTCCTCATACTTTGAAGGAAATACCAGTGAAAGTGACAGCCTGCAGCTGAAATATCTGGAACTGATTGAAGCTTTGTTTTTAGATATCAATCCAATCCCTGTCAAACAGGCTATGCGCGCATTAGGCTATCAGGCCGGCCCCTGCAGGCTCCCCCTTTGTGATATGTACCCGGCGATGGCTGAGAAACTATATTCCACACTGCAGAAATATGGCCTGCTGAGCTCCGGGAAACGTATGAATTCCGTTACTATACATACTCCAGAAAATTCGGGTTACATTTTAAAACATAATCAATAAGCAGTAGAAACAGGAGGTGCCTTATGAAAACTGCATATATTCTATTCAGCAAACAACTGCCGGAAAACCGTAAAGCGGTTCTGGATTTAATCAAACATTTCTGCCGTGAACATTGTTTAACATACAAAGTCTGTCCGGTTCCTGACTACAGTAGAATTACCATTGACGGATATGATTATAAGATCAGTCTGCTTGAAATCAACGATGCATCCGAACCCACATACTGGATGATATACTGTTCGCTTATAAATAAAACCTGTCACCTGAAACACCACACGGCGGCATAAAAAATATACTTTCATTCAAATTTTACAGCGACGAAAAGCCGGATGGGGGCTCTACCTTAATCTTTACGAGATGGCGCGTGGATCTGGACAGAGTATCCATATAATTCATATTTTTATATCGTCTGATCTGACTTTCCGTAACTCCCATCTCCTGTGCAACCTGGCCGGGGGCTGCATGATACGCAAACATGGCATAAGCACAGGAATTGCGAAGTGCCTCGGCACTGTAGGAAGGAGTTCCCGCAATCCCTGTGTATTTCTTCATCATGCGGCTAATATACATGGTATTCAGTTTATTACCACGGCTGTTGTAAAACAGGAATTCACGATCCTGCCGTAAACTTAAATATTTTTCTAATATTAAATAAACATCTTCTGAAACAAATACAGGACGCATTCGTTCTGGTATATTCAGATATACACCGTTGTCATATTCAGTGAAATCTTCCAGACGGATTTCTATGATCTCAGTTGATGACAGCCCCATGCGGTGAATCAGGGTAATGATACAGTAAGACATATAGTCATCCTCCGCCGCCTCTAATAACTTATCTATGTGCTCAATCGGAATGGATCTTGCATGTTTGCTTATCTTTTCAATTTCTTTCATATGCGGGTTAAAATAGTTCTGGTAAGCGGCAGGAACCTGATAATGTGACCTGTTTTCACATATAAATGATGCAAAAGAATTCAGTTCACGCATCTTTTTTGAAAGTGTGCCCGGCTGGATCTGGCCTTTATTTATCTTTTCTTTCATCGTTTTGTAGTAGTCTGATACATCTCTGTCTGTAAGACTAAGAAAATCCTTTTTATACAGATTCATAATCTCGCAGATATCCCCGTGGTAAGATGCCGCAGTCGTACTGTTTTTAAAATGCGCCGTGAAATCCGGCCAGATTAGCTGTTTTATCTGCTCCGATGCATAGATACTGTTCATGTTAGCCTCCCCCTCCCTTGTATGTAGTCCGCGAAGCGGAAAGAGTTGATTGTGTTATAAGTATATTCATACTATAACATATTGAAAAGAGCTTTGTAAAGAGATATTCTGCATTATCTCTTTACAAAACTCCATTGGCAAAAATCTGGTTTTAAACCGTTTTATTTAATAAATCCTACCTGTTTGCATATCTCTTCAATGGCCTTATCTTTCCTCTCATTAAAGATTACCTTATTCTCCTCAAACAGATTGCGACCTTCTGTATCAATGGATATGATCAGCGGCCCAAATTCTTTTACACGGCAGTGCCACAATGTCTCCGGCATTCCAAGATCACGCCACTGGGCATCTATGATCTCTTCCACTTCAGTTGCCGCTACTACTGCATTTCCCGCCGGGAAGACGCAGTGGACTGCCTTATAGTTTTTGCATGCATATTCCGTGTTCGGCCCCATACCGCCTTTTCCAATAATTACCTTCACACCTGTCTGTTCCACAAATTCTTTTTCAAACTTTTCCATACGCATGCTTGTAGTCGGTCCTACAGATACCATTTCAAATTTATCATCCTCTAAAGGGCGAATGATCGGGCCGGCATGGAAAATAGCGGCATCTCTTACATCAACCGGAAGCTCACGTCCGGCCTCAACAAGCCGTCTGTGTGCCACGTCACGGCAGGTTGTCATGCTTCCGTTCAAATAAATAATGTCTCCAATATGTATATCAGACAAGTCTTCAGCGGATATTGGTGTTGTCAGTATTTTCTTTCCATCCTTCATTTCCAGCATTATAAAGTCACCTCCGAATGAGTCGTAATTGTATAGTTAAGATCCTTATCAAAAATGATATGCCCCCGCCTGTGTGACCAGCATCCAACGTTGACCGCAACACCGATTGTAGATGGATGCCTTGCTGTATTCTCAATATGAACACCCATAACAGAATACTTTCCGCCCATGCCCTGTGGTCCGAGGCCGATTGAATTAATGCCGTCTTCCAGCAGCCGCTCCATAGATGCCGCGCGCTCATTTTCGTTATGGCTTCCAAGGGGCCTCATCAAAGCTTTCTTGGAAAGCAGGGCCGCCGTCTCAACGGAAGTCGCCACGCCAACACCCACAAGAAGTGGCGGGCAGGCATTCAATCCATAAGATGTCATTACGTCCATAACAAATTTTGTCACACCTTCATATCCGGCCCCCGGCATTAGAACCATAGCCTTTCCCGGGAGTGTACATCCACCGCCTGCCATATATGTATAGATTTCACACTGGTCACTGTCTGGTACAATATCCCAGAATACAGTCGGCGTACCCTTCCCGACATTCTTCCCCGTATTGTACTCGTCGAATGTTTCTACACTATTATGACGAAGGGGCGCCTCGACCGTGGCTCTTACAACAGCCTCTTTTAACAGCGCTTCCAATTCTCCGATCAGAGGGAATTTTGCACCACATTTTAACCAGAACTGGAGGACCCCTGTATCCTGACAGCTCGGTCTGTTTAACTCTTTTGCCAGTACCTGATTCCTTTTCATTGTCTCATAGATAACCTTAGAAAGCGGGCCATCCTCTTTCTCCGCAAGCTCATCCAGCTTAGCAATAATATCATCCGGCAGTACTTTTCCAATATAAGACACAAATCCAGCCATATAATTGGTAAGCTGCTCTACCTGTTCTTTCTTATCCATATCTTTACCTCCTTGTTTTTGTATTCTGTTTTCATATCACGATCTTTTCCCTTATGGGAAGAATGGAAACGCAATCGGGAGAATAACCATGCTTACAATTGTTGCAATAATAATTAACGGGAATCCCGCCTTTACATAATCCATAAATCTGTACCCGCCGACACCTACCACCATCGTATTAGCCGGCATACCGATTGGTGTTGCATATGCACAGGAACCGCCGATTACGCAAGCCATCAGTACCGCTCTGGGATCTGCTCCCATCCCTTGGGCAATCGAAAGACAAATAGGAACCATAAGCGCCGTAGTTGCCGTATTGGACATGAAATTTGTCAATAAACAGCAAAGCAGGAATACGGCTAAAGTCAATATGTATGGCGAAGGGTTATCTCCCAGTGCGCCGATTACTTTACCGGCAATCAGTCCCCCTGCCCCTGTTTCCTGCAGGGCCGCAGCCAGAGAAAGTGTTCCTCCGAATAAAAAGATTGTTTTTAGATCTATAGATTTTAATGCATCTTTTTCAGAAATAACACCTGTCAAAATCAATAACAAGGCTCCGATTCCACCGGAAATACAGAGTTTAATACCTATCTTGTCTTCAAAAATCATAGCCAGCAGTGTAAAAATCAAAATTACCAATGATAACCACTGTTTCCATGCCGGGACCTGGCTGAAATCTCTTTCTGTATCGTATGTCCCGTCATCCTTTACATCATTATTAGGAAGCAGCTTATAGCCAATGGTTGCATAGAATATAATTCCTACGATTAAAATGGGAAATCCAACAATGGCATATTCAAAAAATCCGAATTTCAGACCAATCTCCTGCAGTGCACTCTGCGCAATGAGATTTCCCGGTGCACCAATCAGTGAAAGATTACCTCCCATTGCCGCCGCAAATACCAGCGGCATCAGAAGCCGGGATCTTTTATACCCTGATTTCGCAGCAATTCCTATTACAACCGGAATCAGCACGGCAGCCGTACCTGTATTAGACAAGACACCGCTCATCAGGCCTACGATTACCATGATCGCAACTACAAGCATACGCTCAGTTTTGGCAAACCTCGTTACGATGCTGCCGATCTTGTTTGCCATGCCTGTCTCGAATAAAGCACCCCCGACAATGAACATTGCAACGAATAAGATGACATTGCTGTCAATAAATCCCGCAAAAGCAGTCTTAACATCCAGCACCCCTGTTACGACCAGTCCTATACAGACAATCATCGAAGTGACTCCAAGCGGAACCTTCTCAAACACAAACATGACTACCGCAAACAGGAGAAAGAGCAGGGTTATTATAGATGGACTCATTCTTTTTCCTCCATTCCTTTTTATAATTGTTTATTACAGACCAGATGATCTTAGTCTTTGGCAAAATCAAAAGTAACAAGACGGCCGATTCATTACGATTTGCTATGCCTTTATTATATCGGCTGTATTTTTATTTGTACATTTATGAAAACTGATACTACTATAAAAAAAATTTAACACAATTTGGAACTTTGAGTATTTTTACCAGAAATATGCTATAATGCAGATTAACAGAAGATGGTTTTTCAGTAAATTTGTTCAAAACGACTATCTAAAAAAAGAAAGGGAATGTCATGAAAATCATTCAGTTAGAATACTTTTGTGCCGTGAGCCGTTATCACAGCATTACACAGGCGGCCCAGAAACTCTATGTAACACAGCCGGCAATATCCAGTGCAATCCGTGAATTGGAAAAGGAATTCTCAATTAGTTTGTTTACCCGTACGAAAAATCACATGACCCTGACAAAAGAGGGCGAGGTCTTCTATCAAAAAGCAAGTGAACTGCTCAATACTATAAATCAGACATCATCCGAGCTCCTTGACCTTGGCAGGCAGGTTACTCCGATCCGGATTGGCATTCCGCCGCTCTTAAGTACAATATTCTTCCCGGACATGCTCATCGCATTCCAGAAAGAATATCCTGACATTCCAGTAGAACTGCTTGAATATGGTTCCATCCGTGCCGCCAGCCTTGTACAGGAAGATATACTGGACCTTGCGCTGGTCAATATGAATTTTTATGAAATAGATAAATTGAATTCCTATCAGATTCTTTCTGACCAGATTGTATTCTGCGTGTCTTTTGAACACCATCTGGCAAAGGAAAAGGAAGTATCCATCGGGATGGTAAAGGATGAACCACTCATCATGTATAACACAGACTCCGTGCAGAACACCACGTTAAACTCACTGTTCGAAAGCATTGGAGTAAAGCCGAATGTAATTCTGCAGGCAAGCCAGCTGTATACGATTCAGAATTTTATTAAAAACAATCTGGGAGGTGCCTTCCTCTACTCTTCCATTCTGAAAAATATGCCTGATCTGGCCAGTATCCCTGTCTCGCCGGCAATCAGACAGGAAATTGGGCTTGTATGGAAAAAGGGAAAATATATTAACAGCAGTGTAGAAAAATACATTTCATTTACCAGAAAATATGCGGCTGATATGAGATATGTCAAGTAAGTATTCTTTTATTAAATGAATAGTGCAACGGCGCAATATACAAGCAAAAGTGCCATTACCATATTAACGGCCTTTGTATGCCTCGAAAGAACCCTGCAGAAAGCAGAACCAAACAGTGCCCACACAAAGGACCCCGATGCTCCAATCAACGTCAGAATAACTGTAAATGCAATCATGGAACTAACAGAATGATACACAGGCAGAATATAAAGGGACATTGCGGTTATTGCATAGATGTAGATTTTAGGATTCGCAAACTGCAGTAACATACCGGAAAGGAAACCTGCCTCTCTTCCGGCACCTGCATCCAAATCCGCAGAACTCCTCCAGACTTTCCATGCCAGATACAGCATGTAAGCAGCTCCCGCTATCTGCATGAACATCTTTACTTTTGGCAGAAGTGAATAGAGCGCTGCACTGAAAGCGGTACAAACAGACATCACTACTGCAAATCCGGCCAGTATACCGATATTAAAACGGATGCTCCGCCTAAATCCCATCCGTATTGCATTACTCATGGAAAGCAGATTGTTTGCTCCCGGTGTGTAGGCTGTAATAAAGCAGTAAATCAAAAAATCATATAAATGAAACATATCTGACCTCTTTCTACATTACACTTTACAATGCGCCACAAAAAACAGTATAATGTTATAAAATGAATATTATATCGCACTTGTACGATATAATGATACATCTCGTACATTATATTGTCAATAGAAGGGAGTGTTTTTTTGGATTCAATGAATTTAATTGTTGCTAAAAATATTAAGAGACTGCGTGAAGAAAATAAATTAAGCATGGATGAACTCGCCAGACTAAGCGGGGTCAGCAAAAGTATGCTCGCACAAATCGAACGTGGTGACGGAAATCCGACTTTGTCCACACTATGGAAGATTTCAAATGGAATGAAAGTGCCATTTGACGCTTTAACCGTCCGGCCTGAAAGCCCGTACGAAATTGTAAAAACTGCAGAGATTCAACCAATACTTGAAGATAATGGGAATGTGAAAAACTACCCTCTTTTTCCGGACGATGAGAACCGCAGGTTTGCAGTTTACTATCTGGAACTGGATATGAATAGCTATTGGCAGTCGGAACCGCATTTAAAGGGAACCACTGAATTCATTACAATATTTACAGGGGAAATTGAAATTTTCGCTGACAGCGAAAGATTCGTAGTCGAAAAGGGTGAAAGCATCCGCTTTAAGGCCGATGTTGTCCACTCATATAAAAATACAGGAAAGGAAACAGCTGTTCTGCATATGATCCTTTATAACCCCTGACTATTTTGGAGATTACAAATGCATACCCCCAGTCTACGGTCTGCCCTTGTCAACTGGGGTATGCATTTGTATTACTGCGGATTCCCATTTACATCTGTAATCACATATCTGTTCCGCCCCTGCTTCTTAGCCTTGTACAAGGCATAATCAGCTGTCTTGTATAGGTTCTCGAAATCCGTGTCCCTCCCTATTGCCAGAGCTACCCCAATGCTTGCAGTGATATGGATTCCGTCAGTCTCTGTGCGCCTTTGCAGCACGTTCACCAGTTCCCCGGCGCGCTCTTTTGCCATCTCTGCCTTGGGAACCGGCATGAATGCAGTGAATTCATCGCCACCGATTCTTCCGACGATATCATTTTCCCGGAACTGGTTCTTAAGTGTATTGGAAAATTCTTTAAGTACCCGGTCCCCAGCCGCATGACCAAAATTGTCATTGACTTGTTTAAAGTAATCGATATCCAGTATGAAGAAAGCAAACATGCTCTCCGGCTGATCATTCAGTATCCGGCGGACATGCTCCTGCGCAGCTGCCTTATTATACAGCCCGGTAAGCGGATCCCTCTGCATCTGCTCCAGCATATACAATTCATGCTTTTTCTGTTCGTCAATATTCTGGCGGTACACCAGCATACGCACCGAATTATCTTCCTGCCACCGGAAAATCTGGGCCGTAATACGCATCCAGTAATAATGTTCACCATCTGTAGTAATCATGAAATCATACTGCAGGTTTTCAATCCCCTTCTCAAACGAATCCAGCACATGATTCGGGGAAAATGTCTGAATATAGCCTTCCCGGTACTCTTCCATGATCTGCTTTTCCGCAATGATGTAAAGAGCTTTTTCATAAGGTATATCAGGCGGGGCTCCCAGGCTTGCAAAATACTGGGCAGTAGCTTCACTGGCTGCCTGATTATGGGTAATATCAATTTCATAGATATTTTCATATAGCTGCTCGGTCGCCTGTTGAAACACTGCCTGATGCACTTTTTCAGCCCTGACAGTCAATTCTATGATCCTCTTGTTATAACGGCGTATCACGGAAGTAATCGTGACCAGCACAAGAACAATAATGACCGCCAGAATCAGTGTCTCCCGCAGAAGCTGTACCATCAGTTTCCTGCTTAAAGGTGTCGTATCATTGTCTATAATCAAAAACCATCCCAGATTCTCAATGAAACTGCTGACTACATAGCCGCTCCTGTTTTGGGAATGATACCACAGATTCTGTGTCTTTTCACGGCTTCCCAGAATTATGTCTTTCAGATCTGTAAAGGCACATCGCCCGAACAGGTTCGTTTTTCCTTCATATCTGGTATGGCTGCCGGAGATCTCTACATTGCCCTCTTCATCCACCAGATAAGCATTCACTCCAAAATCATTCTCATAACTTTTCAACAGGGACTGGAGGGAATCTACCCGGAATCCCACACCGACCACACCCATAACTGTTCCCCTGTCATCCATGATACGGCAGTTGATAAAGACAGTCACCTCATTCCCGGCCCCCTCAACCTGATCATTATCGATCTGTATGCCATAATCCGTATTCTGATCCAGAAAATCATAAAACCAGTTATTTTCCGGATCACCTTCCTCTAAAATACGGTCCAGGCCATTATAGTAATAGTAATTTTTCGTTTTAACCGAAGCCAGAAAGACCGAGTCATATTCATATTTATCCCTGTAAGCATTCAAGTAATCCCGCATTTTCCCAATGAATTCCTGTTCCTTAAGATGCTGCTCTTCCCCATCCAGAAACTCTTTCAACAGGCTGTCATTCGCCATAGTCATTGAGATATTGATCGGTTTTGTAAAAATGGAGTCTATCTGATGGTAAATGCCATCTGATGTCAGCATGGATACGTTCTCAATATCTTTTCTGAATATCCCCTGATTTGACTTGTAACTAATGGCAGATGTAATAATGAAACCAATAATAATGACGATACAGACCATTAAGTTAGTACGGAACAAAACATTTTTCTTCATAAAAGCCCTCCACCCCCCTCAATATTATAGTGATCTCTCTGCCCACCGGCTCTGCTTCTGCCGGTACATCTTCCTGTCAGCCTCCTGAACCAGTGCCTTCCAGTCAGAATGAGAAGCGCTTTCCGCCACGCCAAAACTAATGGACAAAGGAAATTCCTCTTCGCTCATCGCATGCAGTTTCTCATTGACATTCTCCATCCTCTCTTCCGCTGTCTTTGCTTCCATATTCCGGAAGAGTACCAAAAACTCATCCCCGCCATAGCGGAAGAGAAGGTCTTCCTTATCCCGGCAGGCACGGCAGAGCTGCCCCACTACAATATTAAGATACCGGTCCCCGGCAAGATGCCCGAACTGGTCGTTGACGTTCTTCAGGCCATCCAGATCCAGAAAACACAGCGTAAAACTTATGTTTTGTTCCATCATGGAGGCAATCGTCTCCTCTGCATACTGCCTGTTATACAGCCCAGTGAGCATGTCGCGGATCACTTCCTGCCTGAGAAGTTCCTCTTCTCTCTTTTTTTCTTCCAGTTCCTCAAGAATCCGCCGGTTCTCCTCCCTGTAATCACTCAGCTCACAGATCCTTCTCGTATACCAGATTGCAATGTAAAAGCCGGTCGCACAGAACAGGCTGGATTTAATGCTCCAGATCTTTAAAAGCAGGCTGTTATTCGGCGTCGAATACAACAAAAGATTCAGAAACAGATAAAAGAACAATCCGATCATCATCTCCATTAAAAACGTCTGGTGCTGTGGATAGCTTAAGATCAGATTCAAACGTTTCTGGAAAACAGGACGGCTGAAAACATGCAGAATGACCCCCGCAAGCAAAAAGCCCCAGAAGATCGGAATACTCTTTAAGTTACCAACACTGGAAATACGGTTATCAAAATTCTGCAGCGGCTGCTGTATCAGAATCGCAATGACGCTTCGGCAAAAAATATTGACCGCCAGACCGCAGATAATACCAAGGGACGTGACAAACAACGCATTTCTCCACTCGCCCCTGTTAAACATGGCCGTCTCAAATAACAGCAGTACCGCGAAGAAAAGCCAGTTAATCACCAAAGAAAATTCCAATACGCTGCAGACATAGAAAAAGCCATAATTGACCACAAAGCTTAATAAAACAAACCAGCCACTCATACAGGAGTTCTGTCCGAGTCCTTTTGCCAGCCTGAAATAACGCCCGTGAAAATATAAATAGGCTGTCGCCGTCAGCAGCAGTTTCAGCATACACGCTCCCCCTTCCTACCTTGTTCTCGTCTGTTTATCCTGATACATGGCCAAATCAGCCCTTCTGAAAACCATTTCTACACTGTCTCCATCCTCTTCAGCCTTTTCCGGAAAAGTTGCGATACCATAGCTGAACGAAAAAGGCGGCTCAAGGTCTCCCGCCAGATGTCTCCTGATCCCCTCCAGGCGCTGCATTGCCCTCTCAGGCATACAGCCCGGAAGAAGCACTGCAAATTCATCGCCGCCGATCCTGGCAAAAATATCTGTTGCTCTCAGGCAGGCACTGAATTCTCTGGCGAACCGGATCAGGTAAAGGTCCCCCGCATCGTGTCCCTCCTGATCATTTATCTGCTTAAGATGATCCATATCAATATAAACGACAGAAAATCGTTCCCGGTTTTTAAGCAGCCTCTCTGCCTGTTCCAGAATATACCGCCGGGAAAAGATGCCCGTCATTGGCTCCATAGCCGTTTTGTTCCTCAATTCGGATGCGCTGCGGTCCTGATGTTCAAGTTCCCTCTGTAAATGATAGTGCTCCTCTTCCAAATATTGAACACTCAGAATAGAGTAGAGATGGCGCAGGAAACCGACTAAATAAAATTCCAGAAGCAGCGTGCTTCCGACCAGAAATAAAGGCAGCAGCTTCCAGCTGTTCCCAGATAAGCAAAGTATACTGTCAATCATAAGTGAGAAATTGGCAAACCAGAGAAACGTCATAAAGGGTTTGATTTCTTCGCTGTCCGATCTGGTCTTTATGACTCCCAAAGGCGTTTTCAATCTGGGAACCAGACTGAACACAAGACTATCAACGGCCAGAGTAACCCCACATGTAGAAATCCGCCAAAACGGCTGCTGTAAAAGCTCCTTCATCGTCGCTTCCATAATCAGGGCAATTACACCAATCAGGATCAAATGAAGTGCCATTGTCATCAAATGAGTAAGGTTGACAATAAAGAACTCCATATTCCGCTTAATCCCCTTCTGGAACAGGCGGAATATCTTTCCTGCAAATACCAGACCATACAGGAGCGGTATCGGAAAGTTACAGATGCACCATAGTGTAAGCAGCAGCAGGACCGGAAGGGTCATCCATATTCTTTCAGTTACTCCGCCTTTTTGTGTATAACCAAGGGCCCGCATCGCCCTGTAACCCGTTATGCCATATAATAAAGAAAAAAGAACCGGTACAAACAGACCCCAGCTGAAATATATCAAACGATCCCCTCCTCTCCTGCAGATGTCTTTAAGACATCACTTTATTGGCTTGATGCCATGCATTGGAGTACACGGCACAGTGTGAACAGAAACGATATAATTCATTTAATTATAGTTCAGGACGCATGAAAGTTCAAGCTAATATGTCCTTTACTGTCATCCTTCTGGTCTCCCCAGTCATTTTTATTTTTTCATAAGAAATTCCTAAAAAAATATTTACCTCCATTGTCTATAATAAAGAAAAAATTAAAAGGATGTGACTAATTATCATGAGGGAGAAAATCTTGATTGTAGATGATGAGAAAGAGATTGCAGATCTTGTAGAATGCTATCTTGATAATGAAAATTATTTCATTCAAAAGTTTTATGATTCTAAAGAAGCTTTTAAATGTATCATGAATCATCCACCGGATCTGGCAATTATGGATGTAATGATGCCGGGGCTGGATGGGTATGAGCTTTGCCGCAGAGTCCGGGAGTCCTATCATTTCCCGGTGATTATGCTGACAGCAAAAGGGGAAGAACTTGACAAAATAACCGGACTTACCCTAGGCGCGGATGATTATATATCGAAGCCATTCCTGCCTCTGGAGCTGGTTGCACGCGTGAAGGCACAGCTGCGGAGGTATAAAAGGTATAACAGCACAGCCCCGTCACAGGAAGATCAGGTCATTATGGTTTCCGGACTGGTACTCAATGCGAAAACACATGAATGTACCTTAAACGAACGCCCTCTCTCACTCACCCCTACGGAATTTAAGATTTTGTGGATTCTCTGTGAAAATCATGGCGCGGTAGTGAGTGCCGAAAGTCTTTTCAGACAGATCTGGGAGGACGAGTATTTCCGCAAAAATAATAATACGATCACGGTTCACATACGACATTTAAGGGAGAAAATGCATGATTCCTTTGAGAACCCGAGGTATATCAAAACAGTATGGGGGTGCGGATATAAAATTGAAAGCTAAGAGTATGAAATGGGTTAAGACAGCCGCCTTATTCGGGGCTGTCTTAGTATTATGTTACGGAATCTTTTATTTTGGTGATTACATACTAAATGGCAGCTTTGTTGACTGGTTTCAGGACAATTATGTATGGACACATACAGAACCACAGGATACATCCGGTCTTACAATGACTATATCAGAAATCAACTGGCCCAAATTCAAAATGCTGATACTGGAGCTGTTCTGCTTAGGAGCTTTACTTTCAGCCGCCCTTGCAGCCGGTGCAGCCAGATTCTACGGAAAGAAAATGTCAGCCCGGACAATCTCAGGGGCCGGCCGGATGATACACAGCTTCATGGAACACGATATAGACGCAGACATGGTGTTTCCATCAGAATATGCAGAAATTGCAGTACAGATGACTCAAATCAAGACAAAAATGGAGCGGAACGCCCGGATTATGAAGGAGGAAGAAGCCCGGAAAAATGATATGATTACTTATCTCGCCCATGATCTGAAAACACCGCTGACTTCCATCATCGGCTACCTGAGCCTTCTGGATGAGGCCCGGGACATGCCTGCACCGCAGAGGGAAAAATATACGACTATTGTGTTTGAAAAATCCCTGCTGCTGGAACGGCTGATACAGGAGTTCTTTGACATTACCCGGTACAATCTCAATCAGATTATTCTGGAAAAGGAAACTTTAGACCTTTCTTATATGCTTGTACAAATGGCAGATGAGTTCTATCCGATCCTTCAGAAATGGAAGAATTCGATTGATTTAGATGTCGGGGAAGGAATCACGGTATATGGGGATACAGTAAAGCTAGCACGGGTTTTCCAGAACATATTGAAAAATGCAGCCGCCTACAGCTACCCGGAGTCTGTAATCAGGGTAAAGGCAGAGAAGGATGATAAAGAAGTAAGGGTTACCATTGAAAATGCCGGGAAAACCATTCCGAAAGAAAAACTGCCAGTCCTGTTTGATAAATTCTACAGGGCAGATGAGGCACGGCCGGGTAATACCGGAGGCGCCGGTCTGGGGCTGGCAATTGCAAAAGAAATCGTTGTCCTGCATGGAGGAAGTATTACGGCAGACAGTAAAAACGAGAAAACTACATTTCTTGTAAGTCTGCCCCAGATATAAATAGAACCTTAACCTTTTCTTAGGAAATCATCAACAGGAAGTTAAAGAATGACGTCCTGGAATCTTATATAATCTTCTTGTGAAAGGCAGGGTGGTTATATGAAAAAACAAAGAAGACAGCCATACCGGAGAAGGAAAAGGAAGGCTTCCCTCTACAATTATTTAGTAATTCTTATGATATTGGTGATTTTACTCACATTTCTACTGGCAGCGAAGTGGTATTTTCAGAAACCGGATGATCCTGTTTCATCTCCGGCAGGTACTTCGCAGATAAAACTCAATAATCTGGCCAGCCCCAATGCAGTACTTGTCAGGCTCAATTCTGATGGAACAGGAGAATTTATGGCACAAAGAAATGCTGCCGAAAGAATCTATCCCGCATCATTGACTAAGATTATGACGGCAATTCTGGCGATTGAAAATATAGACGATATGGGACAACGGCTGGAAGTACCATATGACTTCTTTCCCTATCTCTATGAAATGGATGCATCTATGGCAGGTTTTGAACCCGGGGAGACTGCCACTGCAGAAGCACTTGTATATGGGATCATTCTGGAATCAGGTGCGGAATGCTGTCTGGCTCTGGCAGACCTTATAGCAGGCTCAGAGGAAGCATTTACCGGACTTATGAACGACAAAGCAGAGGAACTGGGAATGACAGATACCCATTTTTCAAATACAACAGGGTTACATGATACAAATCATTATACGACAGTCAGCGATCTGGCAGTTTTACTGGAGTATGCATTAAAGAATCCAGAATTCCGAAAAATTTTCACAAGCAGTTATTATACCGTCGAACCGACTAATATGCACCCGGACGGTTTTACCATGCAGAGCACATTGTTTGAAAACCTCGGGGACCAGAATATAAAAGGTGGCAGAATCCTCGGCGGAAAAACCGGTTATACAGACGAAGCCGGCCTGTGTCTGGCAAGCCTTGCAGAGGTAAACGAAGAAGAGTACATCCTGATTACCGCACACGCTGCAGGCTCGCACGAAACGGAGCAGTACCACATAAACGACGCTTTAACTACCTACGGACAGCTAGAAAAATAATTTCATTATCCTATTGACATCTCTTTCTAAATGGTTTATATTAGCCTTGTAAGGTAGTTAGTTACTCAAGTAACTAACTCGCAAAGCGGGGTGATATATTTGAACATTGATACAAATTCAGATAAGCCCATATTCATCCAGATTGCAGAACAGCTGGAAGATTCGATATTTACAGGAATATTCCCGGAGGAAACAAAGATCCCTTCCACGAATGAAATATCCGCCCTGCTGAATATCAATCCCCATACAGTTCTAAAAGGTATGAATATGCTTGTCGACGAAGAAATCATTTATAAAAAAAGAGGTCTGGGTATGTATGTAAAAGAAGGTGCCGTAAAAAAAATCCGCGGTAAAAGGCAAAGCCAGTTTTACAATCAGTATGTGGCAGCACTGGTTGAGGAAGCATCGAAACTGCAGATGTCAAAAGAAGAAGTAATTAAGCTTATAGAGAGGGGCTATGAACATGAATGCAATCCAAATTAAGAATGTAACCAAACGATATCAAGATGTCACTGCACTGGACAATGTTTCCTTTACCTTTGAGCATGGTAAAATCTACGGATTTTTAGGGAGAAACGGGGCCGGAAAATCTACGCTCATCAACATCATCGCTAACCGGATCTTCGCAGATGAAGGAGAAGTCTTAGTCGATAACCTGCCTGCAAAGGAAAATATGGAAGTACACGAGAAGGTCTTTTGCATGAGCGAAGCTGATTTATATGATACCGGTTTAAAATTAAAGAATCACTTTAAGTGGACGGCACGCTTTTATGATAGCTTTGACATAGAAAAGGCCTTTTCCGTAGCAAAGAAATTTAATCTGGATACAGAGAAAAAATATAAAGAATTATCAAAAGGCTATCAGTCCATCTTTAAGCTTACAATCGCCCTTGCGCTTAACGTTCCATATGTGGTCTTCGATGAGCCTGTGCTGGGGCTGGACGCCAACCACAGAGAATTATTCTATGAATTATTATTACAGGACTACGAGGATAACCAGAGGACCATCATCATCGCAACACACCTGATTGAAGAAGTGGCCAACATTATTGAGGAAGTGGTACTTATTAATGAAGGAAAAGTACTGCTTCAGGAGACCGTTGAGGAGCTTATGAATACTGGATACTGCATATCCGGTCTTTCTGAGGAAGTAGATATCTACTGCAAAGACAAAAAAGTAATCGGATATGATGAACTCGGCAGCCTCAAGCTTGCCTATATACTAGGCGAAAGAGAACGTCTCCCGAAAAACAGCGGTCTGCAGATTTCTAATATCAACCTGCAGAAATTATTCGTCAAACTGACTGAGAAAGGCGGTAACTAATATGAAAAAGTTAGGTACGGTTATCCGGTACGAATGTGTCACTTCATTTAAGTTTATCTGGATATTTTATGCATGTGTATTTGGCGTGATTTCAATTATTTCCCTTCTGGTCTATATTGCCACAGGTGATTTTGAACAGATCGGTACAAATGCACTTGAAATAAATTCTATGATTTATGTGGGCATTCTGGGTATTATGGGATTCAAAGAAGATTTCAGGATGCTGATACAGAATGGATTTACGAGAAAGTATATCTATTTATCCACTTTCTCACTATTTGTCTTTGTTTCGGCAATCATGGCCCTTGTCGATACCATATTGGGAAATCTTCTGCACACGTTGTCCGACAGGTATTTCTCCCTATTTGCCGGACTTTACGGATATGGGCATTCGGTAGTTATAAACTGGCTCTGGCTCTTTCTCGCTTATATGCTAGTCTGCTGCCTGCTTTATTTAACGATCCTTGCCATAAACAAAATTGGAAAGACCGTTTCCATCTATGCGGGAATTGTCCTCGGTTTAACAGTTATTTTGATCATCCCCGCTATCTTCCGGTTTGTCCTTCCGAAAACATTTACACATAAAGCTGCGGAGTTTGCATTGAAAGGACTTGGTTTTATGACTGACGGCTCCATAAACTTTACTGCTCCCGTATTCCTGTTCATACTGCTTGCCGGCGTTCTTAGTATCTGTTCTTTCCTTGTGATACGCAGAACCGAACTCAAAATATAAATAAATGGAGTTTCCTATGAAATAAAAAGAAAGGATGGAAATCCGTTTTGGATTTCTGTCCTTTTTCTATATAAATACCGTGCACCTCTTCGCATAAAAAGTCAGGTAAACCAAAAATATTTCCGCTATACTCTGTTACAGACAGGCGAAGGAGGAGCACTCATGAAGAAAAGCATGATAGATTTAGAAAGGTTAATAGAAACAAAATATGAAAACACTGCCGGTATTACCGTACTGAAAGATGGAAATACCGTGTATGAAAGCTATTTCAACGGATGCACGCCGGAAAGCCGGATCCATGTATATTCGGTGACAAAAAGTATTGTTTCTATACTAATTGGAATTGCCGTGGATCGTGGCTGTATCAAGAGTATTCATCAGAAAGTACTGGATTTCTTCCCGGATTACAGGGTAAAACAAAGAGAAAAAACAATCCAGAATATCACTCTGGAACATTTGCTGACAATGACAGCTCCGTATAAGTATAAATTCGCACCCTACATAAAGTATTTCACAAGTGAGGACGGAGTAACATTTTCTCTGGATTTGCTGGGTGGCAGAGGAAAGATCGGAGACTTCCGGTACACACCCCTTATAGGACCAGATATTCTATCCGGAATCCTTATAAAAACAGCCGGGCAGTCTGTGTTTGATTTTGCGTCAGAGAATTTATTTTCTCCTCTCGGAATCCATGTCAGCCGCAATATTACATTTCAGTCGAAAGAGGAACAACTTGCTTTTAATAAGGCAACAGGTATCAGCGGATGGGTGGCTGATGAAGCGGGAACTAATACGGCAGGATGGGGCCTCACCCTCTCTTTGACGGACATGGCGAAAATAGGACAGCTATGCCTGCAGAAGGGGATATGGGATGGGAGGCAAATCGTCTCCGCCAACTGGATAAACGAAAGTACAAAGGAACACAGCAGGTGGAAAAAGCCTGATCTGCCATATGGATACTTATGGTGGGTACATCCGGATGGATTTTCGGCAATGGGTGATGGGGGGAATGTCATTTATGTAAATACAGAGAAGCACATAGTCGTTGCGATTGCCTCACTTTTTAAACGCAATGCCCGGGATAGAATCGAACTGATTAAAGAATATGTAGAACCCCTTTTCATGTAACCATCCTTGCGGCGGAACTAACCATTTCTCCGGGCTGCCACTATTTCAAGGCTATTTTATGGTAAGGTATTTCTTTACCAATGTTGTATCTGCGCCTTTTGTTTATTATAATATAAAGTCAAAGCCCCCGTAGCGGGCTACTGGGAATAAACGTTTCAGGAGGACAGAATTGTGATTTTATATTTTTCAGGAACAGGAAATAGTGAATATGCAGCCAAAAGGATCGGCAAAGCAATAAACGATGAAACAGTCAGCTTATTTGAAAGGCTGCGTAACAAGGATTTTTCTGAAATACATTCTGAAAGCCCGTGGATCATTGCCGCACCGACTTATGCATGGAGAATTCCGCGAATTCTGCAGTCATGGCTGGAAAAGACAAGATTATCAGGAAACAAGAATATCTATTTTGTAATGACATGCGGCGGCAATATCAGTAACGCCGGAAAATATCTGGAAAAACTGTGTGCCGGGAAGTCTTTGAACTATATGGGCTGCATGGAAATTGTAATGCCGGAGAATTATATTGCACTGTTCTCCACGCCATCGCAGGAAAAAGCCAGTGAAATCATCAGACAGGCCGAAGAAACCATTGATAAAACGGCTGCCATCATAAAAAAAGGCAGAACATTCCCACAGCATCCCCTTACCCTTATGGATAAATTAAACAGCGGAATTGTCAATGATATCTTTTATCCAATTTTTGTCCACGCAAAGAAATTCTATGCCACAGACGCCTGCATTTCCTGCGGAATATGTACGAATGTCTGTCCGACAGCCAACATCCGTCTTGAGAACGGAAAGCCTGTATGGTCGAAAAACTGCACCCATTGCATGGCCTGTATCAGCCGCTGTCCAAAAGAGGCAATTGAATATGGAAAACACAGTATAGGACTTCCCAGATATACCTTCCCGGAATAATCATTACTGTGCATGCCCGCTGGTATGCACAGTAACGGTATCTGCATCAGTTTTTGCTGTTCGGCCGTATCCCGGCTATCGTATCTGCCAGTCCTGCTGAAACAAGGGACCCGAGCGCCGCACCGTAAGCGGCCTCCTCTTCACATGCAGGAATAGTCATCGGCATCCGGAACATCTCCTCTGCCATTTCCCGCATGAGTGCATTTCTCCTGATACCATTTCCGGACCCAACCAGACGGCCGGCTTTTTTGCCTGTCATGCAGCACATTTCTTCATACATCTCGTATAATTCTTCCAGAATTCCCTGTATCATACCGATTGTCATGGCACCGGGATGAAAATTCAGCGGACTGATTCCGGTAATGCTCCCTGTTTCCTCTGGATTATCCCGTGTCCCTGAAAAAGTCGTCCGTATCTTCCATGCTTCATGTTTTCCATATTTCTCTATAAATCTTCTTGCCTGCTCTTCCATCAGGCTGTATCTTTCTTTGCCTTCTCCCGCCGCTTCACGGTAGAACTGTTCTAGCATCGCATAAGCCCTCCCTCCACACAGGCTGGACCCGGCCATAAGAAAACTCTGCTTTGTAAAGGGTCGCAGTTCGATGGCCCCCTGTGTTTCCAGATAGCTGTCCGTTCCGAAGGATACCTGGCTTCCTGTCCCGATATTCACGAGAACCGTGTCCGATATATCTCCTGCTGCCCCTAGCACACTGGCCTGATTATCCCCATATGAAGCCGAAACCGGAATGCCCGCTGGAATTCCTTCTTCCTGATTCTCTACCGTCACCCCTACTATGATATGTTCATCCAGTAGTTCCGGCAAATATTCAGGATCTGCCCCTGACTCCTCCAGCTCTTTCCTGTAAAAATCACCCTTCCGAAGATCATAGCACCCCCAGCTTGCGGCCATGTCCCGCACGATAAAAGGCATTCCCCGTCCGCAAAGCTTCATCGCAATATAATCACTAATCGTCGTCATTTTCCGTGCCGCTTCAGGGATCATCCCCTTTTTCCGGAGGTAAAAATGTGTCGTCATACCATATCCGGCAGATGCCGCCCCGGCCTTTTCCCGCAGGACCTGTGCATAGGTACGCCCATCTTCCATAAATTCATTCCCGCTGCCGTCCTGCCATGTGTAGAGAGGGCTCACTGCCCCACCCTCTTCATCCACATAAAGAACTCCGTGCATCTGCCCGGTCATGCCGATACTGTCTGGTTTTCCATATTCCCTGATGATCTCCCCTGCGGCCCGGACGCTTAACCGCCACAGTTTTTCCGGGTCCTGAATCCTGTTGAAATCTGATGGCCCTTTTAAAAATGCATTGTGTGGCACGCTCCTGCTGCCCAGAAGTTTACCACTGTCTTTGTCTATCATAATCACACTAATGGTCGTAGTGCCGATATCGATTCCCATTGCACGCATACAAATCCCCCTTCTTTCCTGCTTTATATACATATATCATACAACATGATGTTGCCATTTCCAACATCGTCTGTGTTATTTTGTTAATATTGGTAATGCTGCTATTTTTTAACATGTTAATCTGTAGTCAGTAACAGCAGGTAATATCAGGCATGAAAAACACTTTGCAGGAGAAACTAATAAGCATATATAAAATAAAATACCTTGGAGGCGTAATCATGGATAATAAACCGGAAATATTTACTTTTAATCCCGAGACAGCTCTGACAGATTTTCAGGCTTATCTGTACGAACGCGAAAATGCAAAAGCCACAATATCTAAGTATATGACGGATATCCGTACTTTTTATAAATATCTGGACAGGAACTATCAGATTGATAAAAAATGTATCGTTGCATATAAGGAATGGCTGGAACCCCAATATGAAGTGACAAGTATTAATTCAATGCTCGTGGCACTAAATCAGTTTCTGGATTTTATGGGTTTTGGAAAGTGGAAGGTAAAAAGACTAAAAGTACAAAAACAGCTATTCATTCCGGAAGCAAAAGAAATGACAAAAGAAGAATACAAGCGCCTTATAGAGGCTGCCAAAAGCCAGAAAAAACACCAGCTGGCCATGAGTATAAAGACACTGGCCGCAACCGGGGCAAGGGTAAGCGAACTTATGTTCTTCACTGTAGAAAGTGTAAAAAAAGGTACGATAACCATTTCTAATAAGGGAAAACGCCGAACTATCTTAATCCCGCAAATACTGAAAAAAGAATTACTCTACTTTGCATCAAAAAACGGAATAGTACGGGGCTGTATCTTTGTAACGAAAAATGGAAAACCAAAAGACAGAAGTAACCTGTGGCGGGAAATGAAAGCACTCTGTGCCGTCTCAAAGGTTCCTGCACAGAAAATCTTCCCACACAATCTAAGACACCTTTTTGCCCGGTCTTATTATAAACTTACGAGTGATATTGCCGGCCTGGCAGATCTTCTTGGACACAGCAGCCTTGATGTGACAAGAATTTATACTGCAAACACAGAAGAAACCTATAGAAATCAGATCCAGAAACTGGGGCTTACTCCTGAGTAATAAAAAACCCCCTTAAATGTCTAACAACATAATATTAGTTATGTTGTTAAAAAGCTTAATGGGGATAGAAAAGGTTACAACATAATATTAGTTATGTTGTAAATATTTAATATGATTTGTATTTTATATACCTTATAGTAGCTTTTTATCAACTAAAACTTGACACAATTTGACAAAACTGATAAATTATAAGATATAAATGCATGTTCATATGTATGCCTGACTAAAAGACTTCCTTAGTTTAACAACATAACTAATATTATGTTGTTAAACCATAAAATAGGAAGAAAAGAGGAGGACAATAGAAAATGCCATGACAGAATCAACACCAAAGATAAAATGCGTACTGTCATTCATTGAGTCATTCCGGCCGTTACAGTGCATACCCGAAAGGTGTGACCGTAACGGCTTAAATACGTTCATGCATATAAACAAAATGACGCTGTGTTTAATATAGATGTCCCGGCCGTGATTAATCCCTCCTAAGTATTAATGACGGCCGGGGCTGGAATAAAGAGGTGCATGAAAGTGAAGATGAATTATCCGGTACATAAACTAAAATATTGCAGGAACTGTCTGAATAAGACTTTTAGGATAAATATGCAGAGAAAAAGTGTGTATATTTATTCTTATCCGATGGAATGCCGCTGCTGTGGTGAATCAAAAAATATTATTTATAAGACTAAATTCCCATATAATGTGATTCTCCACTTTAAACTGAAACGCGTCTGGAAAGACTTATTTACTGAAGATGAGCTAAATGACTAAATTAAAAACTTAAACATAAAAATTAAAACCTCACAGTGAGGTTTTAATTTTTAATGCGCGTATTTAGAACATATGTTCTTTTTACATCAGTTGTTTTCCTGATTCATTAGAGTGCTGCCTGCAATCAATACTTTCTTTCCCTGAAATGCAAATCCGTATTTATAGATTCTTTCTTCGCATACCCCCTTTGCTTTCAGAGATGCGGCATAGTCTCTTTCCTCAATCTGGCGCAGTGCCGCCTGAGCAGTCTCATTCAAGTCTTTTTCTTTCATATCCTGAACCTTAAATTCCAGGAGCATAGCCGATTCCTTCCTGTCTTTCGGCTCCAGCATAACGTCATATCTGCCAAATCCACTTTCACGATTGGACGTAATCACATAGCGGTCTTCGAGTTCTACCATGAGTCCAAGTACAAATCCGTGATAAAAACGTTCCGGCTCACTTTCATGAGGCTTGCTTCCACTGTCAAAATAGCTGAATGTTGCAAGTGCGACCCTGTTCATATAAACATTCATTGCACTGATATCATTTTTCAGCAATGCCTGAATAAAATCATTATAATTTGATGCAGCTAAAGCGAACCAATCCCGCACCATGTTCCGGAACATTACTTTCGTCTCAAAATTTGTAATTGCAAGCGTATACGTCTGGCTCCATCCCCCATACTTTGTCTCTCGGATTTCCGTACTGCATACTTTCAGATATCCGCTTGCAAGCAGCAGGCTCCAAATGGCACTCTCATCTATATCCAGCTGGTTATATACAATCTGCTCATCAAATTCCGTCGTTATAGTATTTCCGGACAATAGCAGTTCAAAGGTCTCCTTTACCTGTTTAGATCCTTTCTGAATTAAACTTGCTATCAGGCTATTACTGCTTGTATTTACCCAGTAGGGGCCCACCCTCTGGTTATCAAGATAGCTGATAATAGACCAGGGATTATACATATCCAGCCTGTCTCCAAATCTGAAGCCGTCATACCAGCGCTTTACCTCTTCCTTCCGGTTTGAAATACCATACTCTTCCAGCGCTGCATCCACTTCTGCTTCTGTAAAGCCAAACGCATCCTCATATTTTTCCGACGTCGTTGTTACTACTACAAGATTATTCAGATCTGAAAAAATCGATTCTTTACTTACTCTTGTAATGCCCGTCATCAGTCCGCGTTCCATATAAGGATTTGTCTTAAAGGTACAGTTAAACAGGCTCCGGATAAAGGAGGCCAGCTGCTCCCAGTACCCATATAAATAGGCTTCCTGCAGAGGAGTATCGTACTCATCCAACAGTATTAATACCTTTTTCCCGTAATAACGGTGCATACAAATGGACAGCCTTTGCAGAGACATAGCAGCTACCGCATCTGTCATCTCTGGTTTTACATAATTAAAATACTCTTTTTCCTGCTGATTCAGAGAATCCCCCTCTTGCAAAAAACTGCATTTTGCATATAGATTTATCAGAATCTGGATAATTCCATCTCTCGCCATCTCGTAAGTATTGCCTTTGATCCCTGCAAAGCTCAGTGAAATTACAGGATAACCCCCCTGAAGTTCCTGATACTGCTTATCCTGCCAGATATTCATCCCTTTAAAAATATCGGTATTTTTATAATTCACAGAGAAAAACTGTTCTACCATACTCAGCGTCAGGGTTTTTCCGAAACGTCTGGGACGCGTAATCAGTGTAACATCATCTTTCTTTTCCCACCAATCCCTGATGAACATTGTCTTGTCGACCAGAAAAACATTTTGTCTTCTGGCTTTTTCGAAATCCTGTATACCAATTCCAACAGTTCTTGACATAATGGCACCATCCTATTTTATAACATGTTAAATGTGTCGCTAAACTTATATAAAAATTAGTATACCACATTATAACTTTAAAAGGACTATGTTTTTCTTCTTTTTAGTCTTTTGGGGTTTCTGTCAAATCGTGCAATCACAATCCGTTCCTCTCCGCAGTCTCCAGCAAAAATGCCCTCTGCGTATCATCCAGTTTTTTAAAGGGCTTCCTGCAGTACCCGCAGTCGATGCCCTGCATTTTTAAGATTTCTTTGATACCTTTAAATATGCCAACACGACATAAGGCTGACACAACGTTATTTACTTCATTCTGTACCTCTGCCGCCTCTTTTGTTTTTCCCTGCATGAACAATTCTCTGATTTTTATGAATTTACCGGCCATAATATTATATGTACTGCCGATTCCTGCATGCGCCCCCACTGCAAGCGCGCTTAAAAATATTTCATCATGCCCGATAAAGAAATTTTTTTCCGGATACTGATGTATCAGCTGCTGGAGCTGAAACAGGTCATAACTTGTATGCTTAATCCCCGTAATTTTCTCATTAGCCAGAAGGGGTTTAAGATCATCGTCGGCGAATGTGACCGAGGACATCGCTGGAATGTTATACAGAAGTACTGGAACATCAACAGAATCCGCCAGATCACTATAGTACTCCACATATTCCTCCATCGTAAATGGAAAATAGAACGGCGGTACGGAGGAAACCGCCTTTACTCCTTGTTTCTCTGCATGTTTGGCAAGTTCTATGGCATAGTCCGTAGAAAACATTCCTACGTTTACAAGTATGTCTGCGTCATTTCCTGCCGCCTCGCAAACCGCTTCCAGAAGGTACTTCCTTTCTTCCTTCGTAAGCAGGTAAGATTCCCCTGTGCTGCCGCACACATAAAATCCAGAAACTCCTTGTTTTATATTTCTTTCCACAAGCCGCTGGACTGCCCCGGAATTTATACTTCCTTTCTGGTCAAAAGGAGTAACCAGTGCCGTGTATATACCATCAAATTTTTTCAATGTATCTTCCCTCCTTGAACCCTGCGGCTTTTACTTATACTCATTATACTTTTTCATTGCATATCTGAAGATAATAGATTTTTCCTGAGTCACTTCTTCCAGCACAGAGGACATACATTCTCTGCTGTTTCCGCTCATCTTCTTTCCGCCGCCAAAGGGGAGTTCCTGCGCCCTGAAACCTCCCGATCCGTTCACTGCCACCATACCTGACTTCAGAGCCCCCGCTACTTTCATCGCATCCTGCAGATTATTCGTAATCACCCCTGCACTCAGACCGTATTGAGAAGCCTCTGCAATTTCAATCGCTTCATCCAGTGTGTCAAATTCAATGATCGGGAAAAGTGGTCCGAATACCTCCATATCTCTCGCAATATCCATCTTTGCTGTAACGTGATCAAGGACAGTTGGTTCGAAAAAGGCACCTTCTCTTTTTCCGCCGTATACGAGCCGGGCCCCCTGCAAAATCGTATACTGCACCTGTTTTTCAACTTCGGCTGCCGCTTCTGGGCTGATTAAGGTCCCATAATCTGTCTCCATATCCAGCAGGTCTCCTGTCTTAATCGTTTTCAACCGTTCCTCTATCAGGCGCCTGACGAATTCCTCCTTCACTGATTTATGTACGATGAACCGCTTCGCACCGGAGCAGCATTGCCCTGCGTTTCGGGTCTTATCCCCGGCCTCGTTGACAGCGAGATCCATATCGCAGTCTGCACAGATAATCAGGGGATCATTCCCGCCCAGTTCAAATTTATAATCGGTAAGGTTCTCCGCCGCCTTCCTTGCAATTTCGATACCGGCTTTTACGCCGCCTGTCAGGTTAACCTGTGCAATCATCGGATTTTCGACGATCCAATTTCCAACCAGGGAACCTCTTCCGGTGAGACACTGTACCGTCTGCGGGGTCACTCCCGCCTCCGTCAGAAGTCCCATTAATTTTAAAACACAGAGTGGATTAGACGTGGCCGGTTTCACGACAACTGCATTTCCCGCCATCAGTGCGGGACCCGCCTTAAACGCCCACAATGCAGCCGGAAAGTTGAATGGGACGATACACGCAATCACACCTAATGGCTCATGTACCGTCACCTGAAGGTCGTCATCATAACCGCCTTCAATGCCCATTGGCATAGTTTTTCCATACTGGTGCTTTACGATTTCGATTGCACTTTCAAATGTCATGTATACGGAGTCAATCTCTCCGTAAGAGTCAAATACCGGCTTTCCGGTCTCTAACGTAAGTGTCCTCGCCAGAAGATCCCTGTTTTCTTTTACCAGTTCCAGAAATCTGCGCAGGATTCCTGCTCTCTCACGTATATTGTGGCGATACCATATTTTCTGCCCTTCCACAGCAGACTGAATTGCAAAATCAACATCAGCCTTTCCTGCTGCCGGTACCGTATCAAGTAACTCCCCTGTATATGGATTTGTCACATCTATCGTTTCTTTGTCTGCCGACTCCACCCATTCCCCGTTTATTAACATGTTCATAAATATTTTCACTCCTTATCTGTGATCCTGCACCTTATCAACTGCCTCCATATAGCTTATAAATCCTCTGTCCCACAGCCCACAATCCACAGGTACAAACTTTTCTGTTTCAAAATTATTTTCCACAATCCGCCGGATTTCCCTGAAAGAGCCGATTTCACCGTCTTCTTTCGCCTGTACCAGAAGATTTCCTATGCAGGCGCTTTCAACAGGACCTGTAAATACTGGCTTTCCTATGGCATTTGCAGCAAACTGGTTCAGCATCCGGTTCTGGCTGCCGCCACCCACGATACGCAGTGCATCTAAGGAGTGGCCAGCGATCTCTTCTAATTTCCGGAATGTGATGCGGTACTGCATGGCCAGACTTTCATACACACACCTTGCCAGTTCACCGACCGACTGCGGCACTGCCTGACAGCTTCGCTCACAGTAACCCCGGATTTTCCCGGTCATGTTTCCTGCCTGATAGAACTCCGGAGACTCCACATCAATAAAAGACCTGAATGGTTCTGCCGCGGAAGCCTGTTTTACGATTTCATCCCAACTGTAAAAAATCTGCTGACTCTCAAGTTCTTTCACCACCTGCTGCAGTATCCACATTCCCATAATATTTTTCAGAAGCCGGACTCCACCGTCCACGGTACCTTCATTCGAAAAATTAGCTTCATATACAGTTTTGTCTATAATCGGCTTCTCTAATTCTATTCCCAGAAGTGACCATGTCCCGCTTGAACAGAAAGCCTCGTTTTCGTGGAGCGGTGCGGCCGCAACCGCCGATGCCGTATCATGCGTTCCTACAGGCACGTACTTCAATTTTTCCAAACCTGTTTCTTCCAGAACATCCGGTACAACATCAAAGTGGACAGTTCCGGGCATCACGATATCCGAATAAATCTCCTCCGGCAGTCCCAGTGAACGCAGCATATCCCTGTCCCATTGCTTATCCCGATGATTGTACATCATAGAAGTCGACACCATTGTATATTCATGTCTCATCTCTCCGGTCAGAAAATATGCAAGAAGATCAGGAAGCATCAGTAGGTTGGACGCCTCTTTTAATGCCGGGTCCTTGCAGTATTCTCTTTCAAACAACTGGAACAACGTATTTCCATAAATCGTCTGTATTCCGGTCCTGTAAAAAAGTTCTTCCGGTGTTATCTTTTCCTGAATCAGATCAACAAAGATACTGTCTGCATTCCGCATACACCGGCAGCTGCCAATCAGCTGTCCGGTCCGGTCAATCAGCCCGTAGTCCGTTCCCCATGTATCAATCCCAAGACTAACGAGGTTCCCACCACACACTGCCTTGGCCTTCCGGCAGGAAACCAGAATCTCATGAAACAGCCTGAATATATCCCAATAACATTTCCCCTGTACCGGGACATAATAGTTCTGAAACCTGTGGACTTCCTGAAGCTCTAATTTTTCCCCGTCCAGTTTTCCTAAAATACCCCTGCCCGTGCTTGCGCCAAAATCCATCGCTAAATAATATTTTGCAGACATTGAAACCTCCCTGATTTATAAAGAAATGAATATATATCTTTTTTATTGTTTTTGTTTCATTTCCTTTTCAAACTCTTCTACCCTTTTCAACCCATAAACGTTTGTGTCATAGTAATCCGAATTCAGCCACACTTTAACCATTTTTACGCCGTCTTCCGGAGACATCATCCACGCCCCGGTACAAAGAACATTTGTATTATTATCGGCACGGGACATTTTTGCCGCAAAAACGTCATACGCAATAGCTGAACGGATTCCCGAAAACTTGTTTGCTAAAATGTTCATTCCCTGTCCGGTCCCGCAAATCAGGATTCCCCTGTCATACTCCCCTGTCTGGACTGCTTTGCATACAGGCTCGGCAGCATCCAGATAATAACCCTCATTGTCCTGATAACTTCCTATATCTTTTACCTCATATCCCTCTTCCAAAAGTGCTTCTGCAACAGCTTTTTTCAGCGGAAAACCGCTTCCGTCACAGCCAATAATCACTGATAATTTCTGACTCATAATGATCCATTCCTTCCATTTATAATATAGCCTGCTTTATCTGTTCTTTACCCCTGCTTTACATGCTGCTTTCGATATATGCGGCCCTCTCCATTCCTTCCACATCACGGCCTGTATACTGGACGAGAATCCATGTCTCAATCATTTTCAGGCACTTTTCGAAGTTTTCCGCGAGCCACACTCCAGTACAGAGTACATTCGTATTATTATCCTGACTCGCAAGGCCCGCCGGAACAACGTCATATGCAAGTCCCGCCCGGACCCCTTTAAATTTATTTGCCGCAATACACATCCCGATTCCAGTTCCGCAAATCAAAATACCTCTCTGATATTCACCTGACTGTATCCCTCTGCAGACAACTTCCACCGCATCTGAAAAGTCTCCCCCGTCTGCACTTGACGTGCCTGCATCAGTGATGTCATATCCTTTTTCCTTCATTGCTTTTACTAACTCTTCCTTCAAATCATGGGCGCAAATATCGCACCCGATCATTATCTTTATTCCACGGCGCATTTCATTTCCTCCTAATATTTCTTATTAACTCAAACTATCCTGCTCCTCTTTCATGTCAGAAGTCATAGCTTTAATCGCCTTATTCGATGTCTTTGCATAATGAATTGACAACGCAGTGCCCTCGGCAACCTCCAGCTTATCAAACGTTAACAACGGATTATCGCCCATTACCATGATCCCTGTATTATCAAGGGCAAAAAACGGTATATGTTCAATCCCGGCCTTTTCGGCAATCTTGTCCCAGTCTCCCAGCATTTCCTCAAAAGATATATGTGTAAAACTCCTAAGCACCCCGTATGACTCAGGAATCAGGGCTACTTCATATTCCTGCTTTGTTACCGCGTAAACCGATGCATACGCAGGGGCCGCCATAATAATAGATTGTATGTCCGGATGTTTCTCGTAGATTAATCCATGTAATTTACTGTAGGTATCTGCTTCTTTCCCTTCCTCGCACCGTCCTGTTTCTGCCAGGACGAAGTCGCCTTCATCAATATATGCATTATCTCTGTACTCCGGTGAAATTAAAAATCTTTTTTCATCAACACGGGCCGAAATACATCCAAATCTGGCGTTAAAAAGTTTCTTCTGGTTTGCGCGGCGGGCTAAGAGCTTTAGAGTCCTCCTGAGATCCAGCTCTTTCTCTGAATACCCCTCTCTTTTCATTGTCCCCGGTAATTTTTCTGCCTCCAGTTTCTCTGTCATTTCCTTCATTTTCACACTGCTCTGAGAAGTAATTTTATCCTCGGCCTCTGCAATTAACTGGATTCTTGCATTAAAATCAAATTCTTCAATTCTTGCAAATGCATCATACAGGCTGACGCGGCTGGCAAGAAATACAGCATGATTTTTTAGAACAGCAGCATCGTACCCCTGCTTAAAAACATCCATCACGCACTTTACCAGATTCAGTGTACCCGGCATTCCATATTCACACATTCCTGGCTCTCCCACCTCCTGAAATGATGGGAATAACGCCTGTGTCTTTGGCAGTTCATGGACAGCGCTCATTGTAACCAGAGCCGGTGAGTGTGCGTGAATAACAGCCCGCATTTCCGGACGTGTCCTCAGGATTCCTACATGGATCCTGTATTCCGAAGTCGGTTTCCATTTCCCGATTATCGTATCATCCGGAAGAATCCTGACAATATCATCCCTCTTTAAATCACTTTTATCTATTCCGGTCGGAGATACCCATATGACGCCGTCATCATCCCTTACCGATACATTCCCGCCTGTCAGTGTGGTGAGATCACTGTCATAGATTCTTTTTAAAATGTTACAGATCTGGTCTGCCGGATGCAGTGCCTGTATTTCTAGCATGTTTCATACCTCTCTTCCCTATCTACCGATTACCTTCAGCAAACAAATACTTCATTGCGTGTACCGACTGTGATGCCTGTTCGTCGAGTCCTGCTTCGTCCGCCCATCTCGTCATATCCCTCCATATCCTGCAGCAGTCGCCTAAGGAACCCCCCGCCCTTACAAGACACTCCATCGTTAAAATGCCATCATAATGAATATAGTGCAGCGCATCCCGAAACTCATTTAACGGCAGATGCCCCGTCCCGAGAATGCCTCTGTGGTTTTCCATGAGGTGAAAATGTCCCAGCCTGCCGCCGGCCGTCAATATTGCATTCGTATAACTGGATTCCTCCACGTTCATATGAAAGGAATCCAATGTCATTCCTGCATTTGGCATATCAATCTCATCCAGCATCCTTTTTGCCTGCGCAGCTGTGTTTATAATATGGCTTTCATAACGGTTTACAATTTCTACGTTAATCCCGATATCATATCCCTTCGCTGCCCCGGCTATTTTCCGGATAGAATCTATGGCAAATTCATATTCTTTTTTATGGTATTTATCATATGGGGCCGTGAACGGGGCATTCAGCATATTTCCGCCAACTGCTTTGATCCCCAGTTTTTCCATTCTGGGAAAAGCCTTTTTATAGAATTCAATTCCTTTTCTTCTTTCCTCCCTATCAAAGGAAGTCAGCCAGGAACCCGCAGGCGGGTCCAGTCCGAGTGCAAGCTCGATATCATAATATTGGGCTGCCTTTGCCAACTCTGTCACGTCATGATCGGAAATCTCGAAAAAAAGGTAGTCTCCTAACTCCAGTGCATCAAATCCTGCTTTTTTTGCTTTTTCAACATATGGCAGATAAGATTTGCAGTCTAAATCTTTTCTCCAGTATATGTAGTGAATTCCAAATTTCATATTTTTCGCAAACCCTCACTATTCCAGAACGTATCTCAATACGATTGACTTGCTCTGTGTCACCTCATCCATAACCGCTGACAAGCTTTCCCGGCTGTTTCCGCTCATACGCTTTCCACCGCCGAAAGGCAGCTCTGCCGCACGGAAGTTTCCTGATCCATTGATGGCAATGTGTCCTGTCTTCAGCTGTTTTGCAGCTTTCATGCATGTCTTTATGTCTCTCGAGAAAACACCGCCGCCTAATCCATATCTGGAATGATTTGAAATTGCAACTGCCTCTTCAAATGTATCGAATCCGATGATCGGCCACACAGGGCCAAATACTTCCATATCCCTCGCGATATCAGTATCCGGGCTTACATGGTCAATAATCGTTGGCTGAAAGAATGCCCCTGTTCGTTTTCCTCCGTAAATAACGACACCTCCCTGTTCTACGGTTAGTTTCACCTGCTCCTCAACTGTTTTTGCCGCTTTTTCACTGATCATCGGCCCCATTGTCACATTCTCATCCAGCGGATCACCCTGAACTTCCTTGCAGAGGTACTCTTCTATCAGCTTCTCAATAAACTCCTTTTTCAGGGAATTGTGGATGATGAACCGCTTTGAACCGGTACAGCACTGCCTGTTGTTCCGGCACTGGTCACCGGCTTCTTTTACTGCAAGGTCCAGATCTGCATCCTCAAATACGATGAAGGGGTCATTGCCGCCTAATTCAAACTGATACGGAATCAGATTTTTGCAGGCATTCTTCGCAATATCAATTCCCACCTCTGTGCTGCCGGTAAAGTTTACACCGGCGATGCGCTCATCCGCCATCAGCCAGTTTCCGATCTCACTGCCCCTTCCCGTGATGCATTGCACGACTGATGCCGGAACACCTGACTCTACAAGCATTTCATGCAGTTTTAAAAGTGTCAGCGGATTATAGGAAGGCGCCTTGACAATCACCGCATTGCCGGCCGCAAGCGCTGCCCCTACCTTAAATGACCAGATTGCAGGCGGAAAATTATACGGGATGATGCAAGCCAGTACGCCCAACGGCTCGTGAATCGTAAACTGAATATCATGGTCATACCCCGGCTCGGTTCCAATCGGCATTGTCTTCCCGTAATAGTGTTTTGCCACTTCGCAGGAGCCTTCAATCGTGTATGCTACAGAATCAAGTTCCCAGACAGCTTCTTTCCAAAACGGTTTTCCCGATTCCATTGCCAGAATCTTTCCTAATTCTTCCCGGCGTTCCAGACACAGAGAAGCAAACTTTTTCAGTTTCTGTGTGCGTTCACGGATTGTCATTTCTTCCCACATTTTCTGTCCTTCGACCGCCGTATCAATCGCCAGCTTAACGTCTTCATATGTCGCGGCTGGAACAGTATCAATCACGGTGCCGTATGCCGGATTCACGATATTTATGACATGTCCGTCGCTGGAATCTCTGAATTCGTTTCCTACAAGCATTTGCATTTTACATTCCTCCTAAAGCTTTTCATCATATTCATTGATAAAGTTCATATTTAATTCCAGACCAAGACCCGGTTTGTCCGGAATCGTCATCATGCCACTGACCGGCTCCGGTGCATCCACATAAATGTTTCTTGTAATTTCTTCAAATAAGAGTAATCTTTCAAGAAACAGCGCATTTGTACACGCACTCACGAGGTGGATGTGTATATTCTCCATTGCATGCGGTGCAAATTTTAAATTCCACGCCTGTGTAACCGCTGCCACTTTCAGCATCTCTGTAAAACCGCCCGCCCTCGTCCCGTCGAGCTGCACAATGTCCGCGGCCTGATTGATAACCAGATCCCTGACGCCGTACTTCGTATACTCATGTTCACCTGTTGCAAGCGGCAGGTCCGTGGACATTTTAAATTTTTTAAGCCCCGGAATATCATCGGCAAATACCGGTTCTTCCAGAAACATGATGTCATAGTCCTTGACACGGTTTGCAAATCTGGCCCCCGCTGCCGCATCCCAGCAGTTGTTGGCGTCCAGCATAATCCCGATACCTGGCCCCACAGCCTCTCGTACCTTCCGCACACGCTCCACATCCCTGGACGGACTGTTTCCTCCATTGAACCCAACCTTGAATTTAATCATTTGATAGCCCCGGGATACGAGTTCCTTCATTTCTTCCACTAACTCTTCATCTGAATAGGACGTCCAGCCGCCGCTTCCATATACTGGTACCTCTTTCTTATTTCCACCGAACAGGCGGTAAAGCGGCAGATTCGTTATTTTTCCTTTCAAGTCCCAAAGCGCGATGTCCACCGCACTAAGTGCACAAAACATCAGCCCTTTTCTTCCGACGCCCCGAAGGTACTGGAACATATCTGCCCAGATTACTTCCGTTTCAAACGGGTCCCTCCCGATGATTCTGGGGGCGATATTTTTTTCTATCAGCAGCTTTGTTGCCTCTCCGCCGACTTCATGGTATGTAACACCGAATCCCTCTAAACCATCCTCCGTGATAACACGGACAATCGTATACCCTATCGTTTCGACTTTTCTGGTTGCGTCGGAAAATCCGCCTTGTACCGGCATAGATACTAAATGTACCTTTACATCTCTGATTTTATGATTCATCATATATCCTTTCTATCCTCTCTTGGATCTGGAGATAACGTCCATTGCGATTGCAAGCATTAATACGAGTCCCTTCACAATATACTGACTGCTCTGGCCCATATTCAGCAGGCTCATTCCGTTGTCCAGGCTTGCCATCAGCATCGTTCCTATTACCGCACCGACAATCGTTCCTCTTCCTCCTAAGATACTTGTTCCGCCGACTACGCAGCCTGTAATCGCTGTGAATTCGAATGATGTACCCGCTGTTGGCGTAGCCTGTCCGACTCTTCCGAGATAAATTACGCTTGCAACACCTACGATCAGGCTGTGCAGCATGTATATCTGCATATTGATTTTCTCCGTCTTAATTCCTGACAATTTGGCCGCCTCCGCATTGCCGCCCACCGCAAAGACATACCGGCCGAAAACCGTATTGTTGACGACATAATGGAACACCGCCGCAAGGGCTGTTAAAACAACAATCGCGTAGGGGAAGCCTTTATAGAAGATAAAGATCCCGGAAACAACAAAGATTGCAGCAACGACTATCACTATTTTAATGATCTTCTTATTCCAGTTTGCTTCGATTAATCCCTGCTGTATTTTTCTTTTTTCACCACGGACGCTTATAACAATGAAGATTACACATCCGGCCAGCGCTATAACAAGGCTTGTAATATGTACGGAGCTTTCACCGAGATTTGGGAGATAGGAACTGCCGAACTTTGAAAAACTATCCGACATCGGTCCAATAGAGGCCCCGTTTCCGACTGCAAGTATGATCCCTTTCAGAACCAGCTGTGTTGCAAGGGTTACAATGAATGCCGGAAGCTTTTTATACGCAATCCAGAATCCATGCCACAATCCTAAAACCAGACTGCATGCTGCAACCACTAATAGTGTTGCCGCGGTCCCAAAACCAGCCTTTACCTGAATCACGGCAGCAATCGTTCCCATGCATCCCAAGGCTGTCCCTGCCGAAAGATCACAGTTGCAGGATACGATTACCAGTGTCATCGTAATTGCGATAATCGAACACGTAACACCCTGCATCATTAAATTGGACAGGTTTCTTGTTGATATAAAGGTTCCATTTGTAAGAAAACTAAACAATGCAAAAATAATAATCAACTCAATCAACAGGCTGTTTTTATATAGCACGCCTGTGATATTCGCTCTTTTTTCTCTCATCAAAAATACTTCCTTTCTTTTATTTCCCAGTAGAACACTGCAGCAGCGTCTCCTGTGTTACCAAGGATTCTTTTGTATCAAATTCACCTGCGATCTTCCCATCGCTCATAACATAGACCCTGTCACTCATATTGATAACTTCTGGCAGTTCTGAAGAAATCATAATGATAGAAATTCCATCCTTTGCCATTTTATCCATAAGCTGGTATATTTCATATTTTGACCCGACATCAATCCCCCTCGTTGGTTCGTCTAAGATCAATAAATCCGGTTTCGTTAACAGCGCTTTTACAATCAATACTTTCTGCTGGTTGCCGCCGCTTAAGTTTTTGGCAAGCTGCAGCACTGACGGAGTCTTAATACTCAGGTCTTTAACTCCCTGCATTGCCTGTTCTGTTTCCAGATCAAGGTCAATCACACCACCTTTTGAAATCTTATTCAGGCTCGAGAGGGTCATGTTTACCTTTAAATCAGAATTCAAAAGAAGTCCGAACCTCTTCCTGTCCTCAGACAGATACATCAGTCCGCTGTCAATGGCTTCTCTCGGATGTCTGAATCGTTCTCTTTTCTTTCCTTTGAAATAGATCTCCCCCGAACACGGCTTATCCTGCCATGCTCCAAACAGGCTCATTGCAAACTCCGTCCTTCCGGCCCCCATGAGTCCTGAAATCCCAACAATTTCCCCTTTTCTTACACTGATGCTGATCTGGTCCAGCAAGTTTTTTTCGGGGTTTTTCCTCGTCGGCACTGTCCAGCCTCTGACTTCAAACAGCACTTCCTCTCCCGGCGTATGTGTTTTTGCAGGATAAACATCCGTCATTTCACGCCCCACCATATAGGAAATCATCTTATTTTCATCCAATTCCCCAATCGGCCTTGTCGTAATCGTCCTGCCATCCCTCAAAACCGTAACGGTATCTGAAATTTCTTTCACCTCATTTAATTTATGTGAAATATAGATACATGTCATGCCCGATTCCCTGAGCTGTTTCAATAAATCGAGCAGATTTTTGCTGTCCTGTTCCGTAAGTGAAGAGGTCGGCTCATCTAAAATCAATATATCTACATTTTTATTCAATGCCTTGGCAATTTCGATTAACTGCTGCTTGCCTGTGCCGAGTGTTTCAACCACTGTATTCGGCTTTTCATCTAAATTAACCCGTTTTAACATTTCTACACATCTTCTGTTTTGTGCATCCCAGTCGATATGCCCTTTCTTCACTATTTCATTTCCCAGAAATACGTTTTCGCAGATTGTCATAGTCCCTACCAGTCCCAGTTCCTGATAAATGATAGATACCCCCGCTCTTTCGCTGTCTTTTACACTATTGTATTCTTGCTCTTTCCCGCTTATTTTCATGATGCCGGTATATTGTCCCACGGGGTAAACACCACTGAGAACCTTCATTAGTGTTGATTTTCCTGCCCCGTTTTCACCCACCAGAGAATGAATTTCTCCCTTTTTAACACAGAAGGTAACATCATCCAGTGCCTTGACACCCGGAAATTCTTTCGTAATATTCTGCATCTCTAAAATATAATCTTCCATTAAAATCTCCTTTCATCATAATTGATCCCCCTGTACTATCTGTAACTGTTCAGGACTGTGCTTTTACTGCACAGCCCCCCGCTGAACAGTTACATGACTGGATAAACTGAGATTATTTCCCGGAAATTTCTTCTTCTGTATAAATACCTTTATCAATTAATTCTGTCTGGATGTTATCCTTTGTAATGATTGCAGAGCTTACAATCACATGGGGCATTTCATTGACACCAAAATCAATGGTATTATCGCTCGTAATCTTTTCACCTTTTGCCAGAGATACTGCTGTTTCAACAGCTGCTCTTGATAATGCGTCACTATCTTTATAAAGCGTTGATGTCTGTGTCCCCTTTGAAATTCTCTGCACTGCTGTCAGTTCGCAGTCCATTCCTGTTACCACAACCTTACCGTCCATGCCTACTTCCTCTAATGCCTGAATCGCACCCGATGCAATTCCATCGTTCATGCAGACAAATGCAGTAATATCATTATTCTGTTCTGCAAGTGCGTTCTGTGCATACCCAAGAGCCGCTTCTGCTCCCCAGTTGGTACAGTACTGTTCCATCACAATTTCTACATCCAGGTCTTCTAATATTGACTTTTCGCCTTCAATAATCTTCTCAATACCGGAAGACTTATCACCATGCAGGAGCACTACTTTTCCGCTTACGTCCTTATCCGCCAGTATCTGGGCGATTAGTGTGCCGTTTGAATAATCACTGTATCCTACAAACGCATCTCCGTATGTGTTTTCAAGCTGCTGGTCATATACAAGAACCTTGATACCATCATCCGCTGCCTCCTGCAGTACATTTGACAAAGCCCCTGCATCCACGGCGGTAACCATGATAACGTCCACTCCCTGGGTAATCAGATTCTCAATCTGTGAAACCTGTGTCTGTGCATCCCCGTTTGCAACCTGATAAAGAAACTCAACCCCTAAATCATCTGCCGCTTTCTGGCAGCCATCCAGTTCTCTCTGCCAGCGTTCTTCCTGAACCGTCTTAAGCGAATACCCGATCGTAATCTTTCCACTATCCTTTGAATCTGTCTCACCTGTTTCCGACGATTCCGTCTTATCCTTTGTTTCGGTTCCGGAATTGGACGCTCCGCATCCTACTAATGCACTAAACGAAAAAGCCAATACCGTAATCAACGCTGCCACCCTTTTTTTGTTCATAAATCAAATCCTCCTAAAATAATTTTCTTGTGTATCTCTTGCACACCTTTGTTGTATTTATATAATATCCAATTAACGAAATATATTGAATCGAAAAAAATAACCAATTTCTTGAAAAATATTACCTTTTATATTGTCTTCATTTCATAACTTTTTTAATATTTCCATACAAAAAAGAGGCATATTTACCATATTGTGTAAATTGCCTCTTTCTTATATATGTACTTATTGTGATATTTCAAAAAAAGTGATACGTTTTAATAACAAATATTTTCCACGGTTACTCTTGTGGCTGATGAAACTTCATGTAATACAGTTCTGCTTTTTCCCTGCTCAGGGAAAATATCTTCTGCAGCTTTTCCAGAATCTTTTCTCTGTCGTATCCTTCATCAAGATAATCCTGCATCAATGCCCTGATCCCTTGCTCTATGCCTTGCTCTCTCCCTTCGTTTACACCATCCTGATACAAATCATCCAATGCCTTACACATATCAATTCCTCCCGACTCCTGTTTTTCTGCTTTTAAACTGCTTTCCGAGCCAAGCAGCACTTTGGCTGCATTATATGAATCTTCGTCGATGTTACTAAAATATTCTTTATTGGAATTCATATAATTCTGTAATTCCGTCTTGCTTTTTCTATATTTTAACATACCAAAAATAATCTGTAAATCTGTTTGAAAACACTTCAGATTTTCCAGCCGTTTAGGTTCAATCAGATTAATTCTATAGTTGGGGACATATGTTTTTAATAAACTATATTCTTTCCTGTCGATTCCGAGAAGTCCATGCAGATCTATCTTCCCATCCCATTTTTCCTCACCATAATAAAAAATGATTGTTATTACAGGATATAGGTGATCTGTTTTTTTCAATCCTGACAGAAATTCAGCTGAGCCCTCCAACTCTTTATTTTCCCTTCGCAATTTCTTAATTTGGCTGACCTGATCCACATAGCTTAACGCATCATACAGCATCCCGCGAACAGGCATTGCGTAATAGATTATTTCATTTTTCTTTGACAAGTTCATACACTCAATACGCATCACCCACTTTTTTGTGTTACTGAATACCATTAACCATTTTCATTTTTCAAACATTGAATACTTGGACGAACATGTCCTTTGGAATGAAATCATAATTTCATCAAGTCAGATATAAAGAATGTTTGAAACGCACCTGTGATTTTAGGTGAACTAATTTTAGCATAACCTCTTTCATATTACAAGCTCAAATTTCCAGATTTTGAGCCCATATTTTAAGTTCTCTCCCCCTAACAATCTATCCTCGTAAGTAGTTTTTCTACAAGATTCAGACCTTAGCTCTGCATCTGGATGAACCAGTGAAAAGAAGGGACGGCTGCAATCCTCCCGGGGGAGCACATGCCGTTTTGAAACGCTTAAGCAGGACATAGAAATTCTTGAAGAAAACAGCTGGGAAAGTGGGGAGATTTTGTGATCCCGAATCACAAAATCAGCAGACCCAGAGCGGGAAATCATCAGATTTCCCGGGATGTGTCTGCTATGCCCCATTTTCCCGGCTGTTTTCTTCTTAGAATTTCTCAGGCCTGCGTCCGCATTTCAAAACGGCATGTACTCCCCCGGGAGGATTGCAGCCGTCCCTTCTTTTCACGTCCCTTCTCGATTCACAGGCCTGAGCCTACCTCCCCATTTCGCGGACCGAATACCCGAATTTCTTTTTAAAGCACACGCTGAAATAATTCGGGTCCTGAATCCCGACCTTGTCAGCGACCTCATATCCCTTCAGTGAAGTCTGCCGCAGCAATATCATTGCTTTTTCCATGCGGTAATCCAACAAATACTCCCTAAATGTTTTCTTTGTCTTCTTTTTGAATACCCTGCTGAGATAATTGGGATTCATATAGAATGTCTCTGCAATCTTTGTCAGCGATAAATCCGGCTCTTCGTAATGAGTTTTTATATAGTCCTCTATACTTGCCAGCACATTCGCGTGATTTGTTTCATTTACTTTTCTGAATGTTTCAAACAACTTGTCCAGTAAGTTTAGTATGCTCTTCTCCATCTCGAAAAGATCTGTCATCGTTAATATATCAGCAACCATCTTTGTGCGGATTTTTTCAATATTGTCTAAATCAATCTTCAATTCTTTTGCCGCTGTATAAGTTTCCATAATCAGGTTGATTGTCATAAAAATTGCCTGATCCCTTGTCAGGTTCTGATTCACTGCATTATCATAGATATCTTTTAATACCTCCTTTGCTTCGCTGATCATTCCCTGACTGATGTAATCACTGTAATTTTTCATAACAACATCGTGAACCGACTGCTCCTGACTTTGATTTTTCAAAATTTCCTGAAAATAAATGCATTTTCCGCTCTGCCTCGTAAAACTATATTTCAGTGCACTTTTTGCCTCGCGGTAAGATATGGACAGCTGCCAGAGACTTTTATAAAAAGAACCGACTCCAATGCAGACCTGAATAGGAACTGTTTCCGCTATAAAACGGCATACATCCTGACAGAGTCTGTTAAAATCCACATCCTTCTGATTATTAATAATAACAATATATGGATAACTTCTCTCAAATAAAAAGATATGGTCATATCCGGAAAAAAAGTCATCCACAATTTCACGGATCCGGATGGCTTCCAGCAGTTCCTTCTCCGTTTCATATTCGATTCCCTGCCCGTACTCCAGCACGGCGACCTGAAAAATATCCTCATTTAATTCAATATGGAATACCTTTAAGTTCTCAGCCGCGGATTCCGCCTCCGATGAATATACAAGCCGGCTGATTGCCTTTTCCCTTATTTTATTATAATTAAGTTCAAATTCTCTTTTATAGTGTTCAAACTCCTCATTATGCCGGCGCTGTGACAAGATAGCGTCCCTTACCTTACATCCGACCTCCCTTAAGGCATCTTCTGCAATCGGCTTTAAAAGATAGTCAAAAATACCGATTTTCAACCCCTCATTGACATAAGCAAATTCATCATATCCGGAGATTACCACTACTTTTATCATCGGGTATTTATCAACGATAGTTCTAGCCAGATCGAGTCCTGTCTGCCCCGGCATCCTCACATCTGTAAAGACAACATCCGGCTTTAGTTCGTCTACCTTCTCGATCCCCTCTTCCGCGGTCGATGCAGTCCCTACTATAGTGAAGCCTATTTCTTCCCAGTCTACACTTAACCGGATCAGCTCTCTTACAAGCCTCTCATCATCAACAATCAATAATTTTATCATGTAATTCATTCCCCCTGTTCTTTCGGAATTCTTATTTCGATGGTAGTGTAAAGACCGGGCTCAGAATAAATATGAACAAGATTTTCCTGCCCGTAATGCAGTGTAATTCTTTCAGCCGTCCCGTAAATGCCAAAACTTTTTTCTTCCCCGTTTACCTCGCCGTTTAAAATTCTTTGAATCGCATCCTCAGACATGCCCATCCCTGAGTCTTTTATTCTTAAAACAAGATATCCATCTTCCATCTCCGCCGCTATTGTAATCTTTCCGCCGCCTTTCGTCTTCAGTCCATGATAAATTGCGTTTTCGATAAATGGCTGTAAAATCAGTTTCAGTACCTTTAATTCGTTAAGTTCATCTGGAATACGATATTCGATTTCGAAAAAGTCTTCAAATCTATATTTTTGTATTACTATGTAATTTTTAATAATTTCAATTTCTTCCTTTAAACGGATTGTTTCGTCACCTTTATGAAGACTGATCCTGTAGTATTTACCCAGTGCCTGCATTAAAAGGTACACATCCTTGCTCCTCCCCATTAATGCAAGCGCACATACCGAATCAAATGTATTATACAGAAAATGGGGTCTGACCTGGGCATTCAGAACTTTTAGTTCATATTGCCGTTTTTGCTTCTGCTCCCCCTCGATCTGCCTCAGTAAAGAAACTGTTCTTTGAATCATATGATTGAACCCTGTCTGAAGACTGATCATATCCTGATTCGTTTCTAAAACATCTATTTCCTGCAATTGATTTTTTTCCATAACTTTTAATACATGGCTTAATGGTTTTGCAATCGAATTATCCAGAACACTCATGCATAAAAAGATAAAAATTGTATATATAATCAAAATTGCAAGCAGTCCGATATTGAACACTTTATATTGGTCATGGACTACGGCCTTGTCCATCGCAATACTGACAGTGATGGCCGCCGGTCCATAAATCCTTTTATACTCCTGCCCTTCTTTTAACCGTTCAATCGGTTCGGAGATGTAATACACATTTTTAAGTCCGTCCATGATGCTGCAATAAACACTTGAACTTTTAATCGGCTTCAGGATCTGGTCTATGGATATATTACAAATCATCACACCCTTAGGGAGAGATGTTGCCGGCTCCTTAATCAGGCTGACCACAGAAAGAAATCCATCCTCTTTTCCTTCAAAAAATCCGCCGCCACCGAAATAAACCGAACTTTTCCCCTTCTTTGCATACACAGTATGGTACCACGATGCCTCCTGTACCGAATTCATAATGGGGGTATATGTTTGACCCTGGGTTTTATGATAATAATTCCCTTCCAGATCATAAATATAAATAGCATCAATATCTGAATTCAACAAAATTCCGGAGAGTATAGATTGATCCAGATCCTCTTTAAGCTGAGTTTCCTTCGGATTATTCAAAAATGCCTGTATTTCATCCACCGACTCCATCAATTTGGAATAACCCTCTGCCTTTTCCACTGCATTGTTCAGCGCATTCTCAATCTTCAGCCACTCAACTTTTAGATTCGTTTCCATTTCTTTATTCGCATATTTGATTGTTATTCCAAAATAGAATATTAAGAAGAACAATATGATACATAATACACTTAATCCATATACATATACAATCTGCTTACGAAACGCAAAATGCCGCCATTTATTTAACAGATTCTTAACCATAACAGTTCTCCTCCTGCAATCAAATTGTTCATATTTTTCCCAAAATACTGGATTCTGGACCTTTCTGAATTAAGTGTAATTGTACATCATAATATTTCTTAAATCAATTAGATTATCCCCTTTTGATTTTTCTCTTAAATTTTCGTTTTTTATTGTTTCAAAGCACATACAAAACACCTCCTGCGCTACAGGATTCCATGCATTTAAAGAAGTTGACAAACCTCTGGATCTACAATATAATCATTGTTATATAACACTTGTTATATTCGAGGTGAAAAGATGCCAAAACAGAAAATCACGAAAAAAATGATATTGGATGCAGCCTTTACGCTCCTCCGTACACAAGGGTACGAATCCCTGAATGCCAGAAACATTGCCAGTCAGACCGGCTGTTCTGTGCAGCCGATATATAGCTGCTACTCCAACATGTCAGAGCTGATGGAGGAATTGTTTTTATATACCCAGCAATACCTGACTACATATATAGAAAAAAACGCAGACAAAAATTATTACTTTGCATCCATCGGGCGGTGCCATATCGGATTTGCCAGAGAGGAAAAGTATTTATTCTGCTTTCTGTTCCTATCCAAATATATGCATGTTAACAGCCTGGAAGATATCTACAGACAATGTGCAAGGCAGGATGTTGCAAAGGATATCATGAAAACGCTGTCTATCAGTGATGCCTCCGCGAAGCAGCTCTATCTGCATATGATGCTGTACACACACGGAATCGCTTCTATGATAGCTGCCGGCGCCGCAGATATCCCGGATGAAGAAATACACAGGCTTGTTAATTCTGCATTCCATGCATTTTTGAAGCAGGCCAAAGAACCCGTAGGAGTTTAAGGACCTTTCTGGAATAAAGGAGGAACAGATAAGATGAAATTAATTATCCATGATTTGACCGAAGATACCCTGCAAAAGATTTATCCTGAAATCGCCGCAGAAGATATCATTATTTCGGATTGTGATAATATACAGCCCTGTATCGGCTGTTTTGGCTGCTGGCTGAAAGCTCCGGGAGCCTGTATCATCAAAGATGCATATTGTGAGATGGGTAAAAACATCGCCATGTGCAGTGAAGTGCTGATTATCAGTAAATGCGTCTATGGCAGCTACAGTCCCTTTATAAAAAATGTACTGGACAGAAGCATTTCCTATATCCATCCATATTTTACATTTAAAAATGGAGAAATGCACCACCAGCAGCGTTATAAGAGAGACTTTGATCTAAAGGTCATCTTCTATGGTGGTGATATAACTACAGAGGAAAAAGAAACCGCCCAGAAACTGGTAAGGGCAAATGCAGTCAACCTTTACTGTACCGTAAAATCTGTGACTTTTTTGGATTCTATACAAGAAATGGAGGCACTGAACATATGAAAATTGCTCTGATAAACGGAAGTCCAAAGGCAAAGGGCAGCGCTTCCGGCCTTATATTAAAAGAACTGCAGGAACTGCTCTCCCCTGAAAATGAGATTATAAATCTTCACTTTAGAAAAAAACAGCCCGGCAGCAGTGATTTACAACTCCTTAGGAACAGTAATGTAATGGTCTTTGCATTCCCTCTTTACGTTGACTCTCTCCCCTCGCACCTGCTGTCATGCCTGATTCAGTTGGAGGATGAGCTTAAAAATGCTGCCTTTTCAAAGGACTGCACGGTTTATGCCATTGCAAACTGCGGTTTTTACGAGGGCTGTCAAAATACCCTTGCCCTGAATATCATGAAGAACTGGTGTGCCAGAGCCGGAGGAATCTGGGGCGGCGGGCTCGGAGTCGGTGCCGGAGGAATGATGCCCGTCATAAACAGTATTGCTGCCGGAAAAGGGCCCAAGAAGAACTTTTCCGGTGCATTAAATACGCTGTCTGACAGGATTTCTCGTCAGGAAACCGTAGAAAATATATGTTTCTCCCCGAATTTCCCACGGTTTCTATATAAACTGGCCGGTGAAATGGGCTGGCGTAAGGCAGTGAAAGACAACGGGCTGAAACGCCGCGACCTGTGGCGCAAACAAGTCTGAGCACCAGACTTGTTACTGTCCGCGTTACTATTGTTGCTACTTACACTCTTATAGGGTGCACGTCATGGTCTAAACTAAGGAGATACTTATGAAACTGGAAGAATTAGTAATTGAAAATTACGATCGCCTGAATGAAAATGATTTACTCATCTGGAAATATATACAGAAGCATAAAAAGGAATGCTGTGAGATTGCGATTGAAGATCTGGCGAAGAAATGCAGCATTTCAAGGACTACCATATCCCGGTTTACAAAAAAACTGTCCTTCGATGGATTCCGGGAGTTTAAAGTCCATCTAAAGATGGAATATAATGAAGAATTGACTGAATGCGGAGTCATCATTGATGATGTGTGTAATAACTTTGTCAAATGTATCCAGACCGCAAAAGAGACTGACATGCAGGAAATATGTGAGCGGATTTACAACGCGAAGCGGCTCTTTGTTTTTGGAACCGGCGAGGTGCAGAACGCAGCGGCGAATATGATCAAACGGATGTTTCTCAATTTTAAACGTTTTTTCGTAACTCTGTATGGGAAAAGTGAAGTTGCTATGGCCATTGAGGACTTAAATGAGGAGGATTTTGTAATCATTATATCACTCTCTGGCGAGACAGAACTTGCCGTGAATGCAGCAAAGAAGTTAAAAAGCAAAGGCACATATCTGTTGTCCATTACGAAACTAAACGACAATACTGTGGCAAGGCTGAGTAATAAGAATCTTTATATCACCACTAACAAGCTGATGAATATTGGAGGGGCTTCTTTCGAGACATGCAGTTCTTACTTCAATGTCGTGGAGCTCTTATGTGTTAAGTACCTGACTTACCTCCAAAAAAGAAACATGGACGACGTTTCATAACCTTAACTATAACGATTTCTGAACATATATGAACACGCTTTCGCTATAATAGCCAAAAACCAATTGTATTTAATTCTGGTTTTTGGCTGTTTTTATACTTTTTATGTTTCCTGTGCACAGAAAATGTGCAGGCGGTTAAAACGTGTTCCTGTTCCTTAAACACCGCAGTTCTCTTGAAAAATCCATTTCCCGCAGGTAATATAAAATCATCAAAGACGTCTTGAGAAAAATCAAAAAACAGATTCTGAAACTACTAAGAAATGAGAGATAAATTTTAATTATGGAGGTAACAGTGTGAAAGGAGTCATGCAAAAAGTCCAGCGCTTTGGAGGCGCGATGTTTACACCAGTACTATTATTTTCCTTTGCCGGCATTATGGTAGGGTTATCCACACTTTTTCTGAATGAGTCTATCTTCGGGACAATGGCCACAGACGGAAATGTCTGGTACCAGTTCTGGTTTATGATTCAGGAAGGGGCCTGGATGGTGTTCCGGCAGATGCCCCTGCTGTTCGTCATCGGCCTGCCGATAGGTCTGGCCAAAAAACAGAATGCCCGGTGCGTGCTGGAAGCATTCGTTATATATATTACATTCCAGTATTTCCTTGCAGCTATCCTTACTTTTTGGGGGCCATTCTTCGGAGTCGATTATTCCGCAGAAGCAGGCGGCACAAGCGGTCTGGCAATGGTATGCGGAATCAAAACCCTGGATGCCGGTATGTTTGGGGCCCTTATTATATCCGGAATTGTCGTATGGATACATAACCGTTATTTTGATAAAGAACTGCCGGACTGGCTGGGGATTTTTTCCGGTTCCAGTTTCGTGGTCATAATTGGATTCTTCGTGATGATCCCGACAGCATTCCTCTTTGCAGGAGTCTGGCCGAAGGTACAGGAAGCTATCTATATGCTTCAGGATTTCTTCAAGGCCAGCGGGACTGCCGGGGTAGGGCTCTACGCCTTCTGCGAAAAAATATTGCTGCCGACAGGGCTTCACCATTTCATCTATGCCCCGTTCACTCTGGATTCCGCAGTCGTACCGGGCGGTATCGAAGCATACTGGGCCCTGCACTTAAATGAATTTGCCAACAGCACGGCACCATTAAAAGAACTTTTCCCGGCAGGTGGATTCGAATTATTCGGGAATGCAAAAGTATTTGCACCAATCGGAATTACCCTTGCTTTTTATACAACAGCGAAAAAGGAAAAAAGAAAACAGGTCCTTACACTCATGATCCCAGCAGCGCTGACAGCTATGTTAACCGGAATTACAGAACCGATTGAATTTACTTTTCTCTTTGTAGCGCCCGTCCTTTTCGTAGTTCATGCCCTGTTATGTGCCTGCATTAACGCGGTGATGTATCTGGTTGGAGTATCCGGTGCCTTCGGAAACGGGCTGATTGCCTGGCTGTCGCTCAACTGGATCCCACTTGGCAAAAATCACTGGCAGACCTATGTAATCCAGGTCATTGTCGGACTTATCTTCGCCGCCATTTGGTTCCTTGTATTCCGGTTCCTGATTAAAAAATTTAACTTCCTCACTCCAGGGCGGGAAGAGGACGATCAGGAAGCCAAACTCTATACAAAGAAAGATTACAAGGCCAAAAAAGATGGTGGAAACGATCTTGGATATGCTGCACAAATACTCGCATTTCTGGGTGGAAAAGAGAATATCATTGATGTCACCAATTGTGCCACAAGGCTCAGGGTGAACGTTCGTGATGCTGCTCTTGTCAGTCCTGAGGCAGATTTTAAGAAAATTGGCGCCCACGGACTCAGTAAAAACGGCACGGCAATTCAGGTCATTGTTGGCTTAAAGGTGCCGAAAGTCAGAGAACAATTTGAGGAATGTCTGGAAAAGGAGAACAAACTATGAAAAAATTTTCTATTACAATTGCAGGAGGCGGAAGTACATTTACACCGGGAATCATTATGATGCTCCTGGACCATCAGCAGGAATTCCCAATCCGGAAACTTTGTCTCTATGATAACGATAAAGAGAGACAGGCGGTGATCGCAAAGGCTTGTGAAATACTACTCAGAGAGCGCGCTCCGCAAATCGAATTTACATATACGACAGAACCCGCGAAAGCGTTTCTGGATATCGACTTTGTTATGGCACACATACGTGTCGGTAAATATGCCATGCGTGAAAAGGATGAAAAGATACCGATGAAATACGGGGTTGTCGGCCAGGAAACCTGCGGGCCCGGCGGAATTGCATATGGCATGCGGTCCATCGGCGGGATTCTGGAGATTCTGGATTATATGGAAAAATACAGCCCTGACGCGTGGATGCTGAACTATTCCAATCCGGCTGCTATCGTTGCCGAAGCAACCCGGCGCCTGCGGCCTGACTCCAGAATCATCAACATCTGCGATATGCCTCTCGGCATTATGGTACGTATGGCAAAAATACTCGGAATCAGTGAAAAAGACCTCGATATCAGTTACTATGGACTAAATCATTTCGGATGGTGGACGCAGGTAAAAGACAAAAAAGGACAGGATCTTATGCCGAAGCTGAAAGAGTATGTGAAGGAAAATGGCTACGATATTAACATAGAGACCGACCAGCATGCCGACCAGAGCTGGCATGAAACATTTCGTAAGGTGAGGGATGTCTATGCAGTAGACCCTGACACCCTGCCTAATACATATTTAAAATACTATCTGTATTCCGATTATGTCGTAGAGCATACAGACCCCGACTACACAAGGGCAAATCAAGTCATGGACGGCAGGGAGAAGGAAGTCTTTTCTGCAGCTAAGGCAATCATAGAGCGGGGAACCGCTGAAAACTGCGGTTTTCAGGCAGATGACCACGCATCTTATATTGTAGATCTGGCAAGGGCGCTGGCCTTTAATACAAAAGAAAAGATGCTGCTGATTGTTCCAAACGAAGGCGCTATTGAAAATTTTGATCCAGAAGCAATGGTGGAGATCCCCTGTATCGTGGGTAAAAACGGATATGAAAAGATCTGTCAGGGAAGAATCCCGCAATTCCAAAAAGGGCTGATGGAACAGCAGGTCAGCGTCGAGAAACTGGTAGTGGAAGCATGGATCGAAGGCAGCTACCAAAAACTGTGGCAGGCACTTACACTCTCTAAAACAGTACCCAGTGCCCACGTAGCAAAACAGATTCTGGATGATATGATCGAAGCAAATAAAGGTTACTGGCCTAAACTTCATTAATCAGGATAGGAGAATATTATGAAAAGTGCAGTATTTTACGGAAAACATGATTTACGGATAAAAGAAAGCCCTAAGCCTGAAATCGGGGAACATGATGTGCTTATCCAGATAAAGGCCTGCGGAGTCTGCGGCACAGATGTCCATATTTATGAGGGGGACCCGGGAGCCGCGGATGTAAATCCTCCTGCGATATTAGGTCATGAATTTTCAGGAATTATAACAGATATAGGAAAAAGTGTAAATAAATATAAGCCCGGTGACCGTGTTTGTGTTGATCCAAACTGTTACTGTGGGACCTGTGAACCATGCAGAACCGGAAATGTCCACTTCTGCGAACATATGACAGGATACGGCACGACCGTGAACGGCGGCTTTGCAGAATTTTGTGCAGTGGATGAAAAGCAGGTATATCTTCTTGGGGAAAACACTACCTTTGAACAGGGCGCCATGACCGAACCCGTTGCCTGTTGTCTCCACGGAATTGACCTCTGTGAAATCAAGCCGGGCCATCAGGTAACAGTCATCGGCGGTGGGATGATCGGTCTCTTAATGGTACAATTGGCAAAACTGGCAGGAGCATCCAAAGTCGCTTTACTTGAACCAGAAGCATCCAAAAGAATAACCGGAAAAAATCTGGGTGCAGATATCTGCATTGACCCTATTCATGAAGACGTCAAAGCATCACTGAAAGAGTCTGGCATGAACTGGATTCACACCGTGATTGAATGCGTAGGAAAAACCACAACAATACAGCAGGCGATAGAAATTGCAGGAAATAAAGGAACCGTTATGATGTTTGGCCTGACAAAACCTAATGAAGAGACAGCAATTAAGCCTTTTGAAATATTCCGTAAGGAACTACAGCTAAAGGCATCCTATATCAATCCGTATACCCAGAAAAGGGCACTTGATTTAATCGATTCCGGCAGAATTGATGTAAGCAGCATGATCGCAGAAGTATGCGGACCAGACCGGCTGGAAGAGATTTTATCAACCCCCTCTGTTCGGGCAAGAGGAAAATATATTATTGCCCCACATTTATAGACTAAATTTTGAAAAAAGTCCATGTACCTGCCTTACAGTAGGTGAATGGACTTTTTTCTCATGAGCTTCACAATCGATCTTTTTATAAAAGTCACCATCCGCCCCACAAATACAGCTGATACAAGTGTCGCTATACCAATCCCTCTTACTTCCCCAAGACAAACAATCCCTACAAGCGCAGCGCTCCCTGCTGCCGCAACATCATAAAGGACCTTCACCTTTCCCAGCTCCGCCTTCCCCTTCTCACTGATTAGTTTCACCACGCCATCCGGGGGGTTCTGAACCAGCTCCATCTCAATCATACATACCATCCCCAGCGCAGTAAACAGAATACTCAGAATAAGTGCTGGAATCTGGTACAATAATTTTGTGCTGTCAAAGATAATCATACTTTTTATAAGATCTATCAGCCATCCAAACATGAGTGCAACAGGGATCTGTAAAAGTACTTTTATATTATATAATTCTTTTAAAAGAAATAATTGTATTGCTATATTAATTAAATGATATATTATAGTCAGTTGTCCGAAGGTTAATGGTACAACTGCTTCAAAGACATAAGGCAGGCTGCTCACAGGCGATACTCCCAGCCCGCATTTCGCACATAATACAATCCCCAGAGAAACAAAAACCATCCCTGTCAGGTAAATACTCACTCTTTTTATCATATTTTTAACTGCTCTCTTCCTCTGCTGTCTGCTGATGACACCATATCATTCATAAGTAAATATTTTGCGCTGCCATAAACTTCGGCTGTTTTTCCAAGCTTTGATGGTTCAATTACCAATCCTGTGCTGCTTGTGTCAGGAAGGTTTCTATAGAATCTGGCAACCTTTTCTGCCATCAGGGCGCGCCCTAATTCCTCTCCGCCGCCGATTACTGCTTTCTCAATACAAACAGTACACCCGATGTTATAAAGAGCGGCTGCAATTGCCGAGGCCGATGCATCCAGAATTTTATTACAGAGAGGGTCCCCCGCCCGGGCAGCCCTTTGCATGTCATGACCTGATACCATATGCACATTTTGTACTGAAGCAGTTTTCTCCATATACTCTGCACAGCTGCGGTATCTCTCCAGCATGCTGCGATAAGATGAAATCTCACGTAACATAATGCGATTCCTGCTGTCAGCTGCAGCATCCGGTCCCATAGCAAGAATTTTTGCCAGGTCTCCGCTTTTCCCGTTTCTGTCCGTAATGAGTCTGTTATTTACAATAATTCCACCTCTCAGCTCATTCTCGACAAGGAAACTGACCATATTTTCAGGTGCATTTTTTCCTAATACCCAATGCTCTCCTAATACTGCCATGTCCCTGCTGCTGCCCGCCCTTACCTTCAGGCCGCTCAGTTCATTAAGAATATCTTCTATGTTGACAATGCCCCACCCCAGTTCTTCACAATAATCTAGAATCCCCGTTCTTCCTACTTCTGCCGGCACGCTCACACCGATACCGGCTATATCCCTTAAACTGATGCGGAATTCCGCCAGTTTACTTTGTATTTCAGATACCATATCCGAAAGTACAATTCTGCACCCTCTTCTTTTCAGAGTCGGAACAGACCAGATTGCAAGCGGTTTTCCGGACCTTTCAAGAATTCCAAACCATGTCTGGTTTTCACTGATGCTGGAACCAATACAATATCCGGGCATTTCATCCCTCCTTTCCCATACCTGACAGATAATAATCATAATGCAGGCATATCCCAATCTACCCTAAAGATGTTTCCATCATTCTTCCCCGATCAGCCTCTTCAGCATCTCATGATGTCTGCGGCACTGTTCTATATCATTTGAATAAAACTCCTTCGCCATGTCCTGATAGTGTCTCTGTCCCTCATTTTCAGAATTAATGTATCCATGAAACCCGCCCTTCTTTAATGCTTCAATCGGAGTTTTATAATCAATAGATACATCCTCGAATTGTCCCGGATGGCCTGGTATTTCCGTCATATCATAAAACTTCCCGTGACAGCTCATGACATATGGTGCCATTTCCTCCAGTTCTCTGCCTGTACAATGCGGCATCTTCAGCGGCCAGCCAAACAGATCCCAGTCAAGCGGTGTCGGATCCGGTACATTTTTTTTAATCAGTTCTATATACTCGCGGATCTTATCAAAAAGCCCCGGCGCCCCCTCTTTTTCCACACCATCCAGAACATATGCATGATAACTGTCCATACTTTGGAAGCTTCTCAGCCTGTCATCAATCTGGTCCAGAATATGGTCATCACAGATTTTTTGTGCAAAATCAACTGTCTCTGGCGCGCATCCCCTCCTGATATACCAGTCTGCCACCGGCTTTTGAATACGTACTTGAAAAATGCTGAAGTCCGGTACTATTCCGAGAAATTTTGTTCCTGTTTTTCCGATATATTCCAGGATCTCCGTCACCTCAGGACCATACAGTGACATCGGCGCATGTACCTCCAGAGCCATTGGAATCCCCAGCTCTTCTGCCAAAGGTAGCGCTTTTTTCATAATCTCCATTTTATGGGAACTATGTGTCCTTACAATCTGGAATCCCAGCTTTTTCGCCAGCCTGAGGTCCCTTTTCAGTCTGTCGGCGGCCTCATCGTAATCCATCACATGGTCCCTGAACTGCAGTACGTCAATATGGGGATCATACGTCACAGCCTGCATCTGGTATTTCTCCATCGTCTCAAACCATTTATCTGTCCATTCATCGCTTGGAAAAGGATAGCCTTTTATTGTCTGTTCACTGATAATCTCAATGCCGTCTGTCCCAAGGCTTTCCCTTACTTCCTGTATTTGTTCCCACACATTCAGTTCCTTGAAAAACTGTGCCTGCTGGTAACTATATAGTGACACTCCTCTTTTTATCATCACTTTTCCTCCTGCAATTCTAATTCATATGTTACCGGATAAAATGTCTTGTCCATAATCAGATAATGCCGTGTTTCCGGTCCGGGAACTGGCGGATTCGATACATATTCCTCACACCCGTCAAAATATCCATATGCGGAAAAAACCGCCTGCTTAATCAGCATTGTATGTTTACCGGGTCCAAGTCCGCCCTCTTTCTGTACATACACATATGCCTCATCATCAAAATCCCAGTGCTCATAACCAGCATTTTTCATATCATCAAATGTCCTGGGAGCTTTTCCGTTCACTTCAAACTTCTGCACCTCGCGCGGATAAAGTGTTCCGTCTACCACAAGGTAATACCCGTTGTGCAAGGAAGCAAAAACACCTCTGTAATTCGAATTACGGACGGCAAAACGAAATCCTGTTATTATACCTTCCTCTTCCACGTTTTCTAAACTGTCCTTTCTAACTAAATAATGATCAAACATAATCCTTCTCCTCTCTTATCATGCCATCTGGTATACTCTTGCCAGTTTTTCCTTTACAGTACTCATCTTCTTTTCATTTAATGGATAAAGGCACACCGGTATCAGTGCTAGCAGCCAGCATGCTGCGGGAGCAAGATTAATAACTGCATTCATTCCCTGCATTGCCGCCTGTGTCTGTGTGGTATTTGCAACATATCCAACAGCGGCCAGCATGGCCACACCTGCTGCCCCGCCTATTGCACTCCCCAGCTTGGCTGAGAAGCTTTGTACCGCTGATGCCGTTCCATCCGCACGGATACCTGTCTTGGCTTCCGCATAGTCCACACAGTCCGGAACCGTTGACATAAAGCATGGTTGTCCAAATTCTGCCAGCCCCCTGAATGCAACACATACCAGAATCATCTGTGTGTTCCCCCAGTCTGTAAAATAAACTGCAATGTGAGCTACAGCACACAGCAGACATGATAGAAATAAAGTAGTTTTCTTTCCGAACCTCTTTACAAGCCATGAACCAATAAATACACTAATCAGAGTACATACATTTAATACTGTAAATAGAAATGCAGTCAGTCCGGGATTTCTCAGAACGTAAATTGCATAGTATGATAACACTGCCAGATAGCCAAACTTGGCAGTCAGTCCCAGCAGGACAAACCCGAATACACACCCCAGCGGCCAGTTCATACATGTCTTTAGAGACTGAATAACTGATACTTTCCCCTGATTAACCGGTTTTACGACTTCTTTGCAGTTCCTAAAAACAATACCTATGAAAAGCGGCACAACAACAACTGCTATACCAACAGTCAAAACAAGATACCCTTTCTGACTGTAACTCTTTCCTCCGCTGAAATAAAGCAGGACAGGCAGTCCTACAGCTGATACGCCAGTAGCCCCAAGCCCCATTCCCAGCGTTCTAAAGGACGCCAGTGAATTTCGTTCCTCCACCTTATCCGTCATTACATTAATCAGAGAACCAAAAGGCAGGTTCACTGCTGTATATAGCATTCCAAGGCCTATATATGTAATCAGGGCCCACGCTGTCTTCATTGCAGGATTTCCTCCAAAAGAAGGTGAAATAAAAGTCAGAATTACGAACAGTGCCATAAATGGAGTACAATAGAGTATATACGGCCTGAATCTGCCGTGCTTCGATCTTGTCCGTTCCGCAATCAGTCCCATCATAGGGTCATTCACAGCATCCCATACACGCGCGACCATAAAAATAAATCCGATTGCCGCCGCAGATAATCCTGCAATATCTGTATAAAAAATCGTCAGATATGAACTGGTAAATGTCCACATAAACTGGCTCGCCATTTCTCCCACCGTATAAGAGATTTTCACCTTAAACGGAAGTACAGTCTCCGTATTTCTCATAATTTCCATCATATCCCTCCATCTTTCACTTTCTAAGATTATTTTACCTGTCTGGTACGAATAAATCATTTCAATATTTATGCAAATCCTTTTCGAAAAAAGCCCCTTTTTTCCACTATAACAGCTGAACATTGTCCTTCACTATAACAAGGCAATAATTAACATATAAATTTCGTTTTCCCCTGAATAAATAGAATGACCACCCAGCTTTTACAAACCTCATTCCTATACAGAAAAACAGGGCTTTCAGGATGGATTGTTCCCCAACAAATCCCTGTCCTGAAAGCCCTGCCGTTATATGAGTCTTTATTTATAAGTAATATGTAGATATTCCATCTCATTCGCACTTAGGTTAATCTCAAACTCAAGAACATTATTATCTACTGTGATTTTCTGTGTTGACAGTCTCGGTGTGCTAATCCGCCTCAGATACTCCATCTCCTCCATGTTCATCTCTGTATCCATATTCAGCCTCTTCCATTCATCCTGGACACTGCCGTACTTCTGGTTTACCTGATGCTGTTTTATCATGTACATTCCATTTTCCACACCTGTAATTTTCACATGGATGGCAAGGTAATCCCTGTCCTCCAGCATCATCGGGATATCCTGCATCCTGATCTTGTTTTCCTCTGTCAGATAATAGTTATAATTGAGATTTTTAAAATTGTGGCATACAATACGAAAAGAACCTCTGTTATTACCTGTCACAACATAATTTTTATCCTTTACCAGCATGGTTTTATACAATCGGTTTAAAAATTCAAAAGCATAAAACCCGGGCTTTGCCACTCCTGCCTTGGTAAGCAGGCCGCATCCTCCGAAAAGGAAATCCTGTGTATCCTGATAATCCGCATAAATATCCGTGGCAAGCCAATACCCGAGTATATCCACATCTTCCATGCAGTCAATCGCATTCTGCATCAGGAATGCCCCCTTGCTGCAATTATCGTTGATCACATTTCTATTCGATAAAGTCAGGCTGTACTCAGAAACATGCAGTTCTGTCTTTGGAAAACCAGCCTCTTTCATAAGCTCTTTCGCCTTTTCAATATTATGTCTTACAAAATACATATCCGTTGACTTCTTTTCAAAATAAAGGCTGCCTTCTTTCTGAATCTGGTACGGATAGCAGTTCAAAGAAATAAAATCCGGCATTTCCTTATGCCTCTTCCAGCTTTCTAAAATAAAGAGAAACCCCTCCCGTCCATAATGCTGCATGGAAAAGCCTCCCCCGCCTATCTGTACTTCAGGCAGAACACCTCTGAATGCCCCGGCTACCGTATCAAATTTCTGAAAATATTCCTGCTGGGCTTGCCGGGACATCGGAGTAAAACTGTAGGCCAGATCCTGAAATACAAGGTCTTCTTTTTTCCAATACTCAAAATACCATGTCTGCACCTCTTCCGCACCATATCTTTTGATCAGATGTACAAGCAGCTCTCCAAAAAAATCCCGCATCTGGGAATCAGATTCAAATTCTTGTTCCCTTGATATCTCTTTTAACGCATTCTGTGTTGTCTTTAACAGCCTAAGCGGCTTAAACCCCAGTTCAATATAAGGTTTAAGCCTGTTCTTTACTAAAAAATCAATCACTTCATCCAATTTTCCAAAATGGATCTGCTCTCTGGGCGAATGGATATCAATATACAATTCAGGTGCATAGATATCCCAGAACCGGACATATTCAATCCCCATCTTCTCTTTTGTAAAGAGTATCTGTTCCTGAAATACGGATTTTGAAAGATCAAGTGCAGTTCCGGCATTAATCATTTTTGCACATGCATTTTTCCATGTTCTTCCCACATTCGTTTTTGTATGAAGCTCTGCACAAATCCGGCTTTTCTTTTTATGATCTGGTTCCAGAACGGGACTCCCCTCCAGATATGCTTCTACTTTCTTCTGTATCAGAAGCCTGTGTTCTTCTTTTTTTCTCTGCTCTTTCGGGTCTTTATCTGCCCTGGCATGTTTTCTAAATTCAGACGGAGTCGCGTTGTAAGCCTCTTTAAATACCTTATTAAATGCCGCCACGCTTGCAAAACCATTATCCATTGCAATCTTCATAATAGAAGAATCACTGTACAGCATATCTTCCATTGCATGTCCCAGCCTGACAGAATTAATCAAATCAATAAAACTGATATTACATTTTTTCTTTATATATTTTGATAAATAAGTGGGCGAGAGGTACAGCTGCTTCGCAACATCCTGCAGGCTGATATTCTGGCGGTAATTTAGCCTGATATACTGGAAGACCTCCTGCATACGGTCATCCGTTCTGCTCGTCTCATCTTCATAACGAAGATCTCTGGCTGTCAGGAGGAAATTACTCGTCAGGATATGGAGCATCTGATAATACAGGCTGTTCAGAAAAATCCTGCCCCCGTCAGGATTTTTTAAGTTCTGGTTAAATATTTGGGTCATGACTTCTCTCAAATCATCATAGGCTTCATTTTTGTCCACAACAGAATTGCACCAGAATAAGATCATATTCTGATTCAATAGTTCCCGTGTCTTTGAATAAGAAATAACAAAACGTCCGATCAGGACCTCCTCATTTCCCTCATAGCTATGTTTCTTGTTGGCGTTCACCATAATCATATCCCCGGGGCGAAGCGAGAAGCTCTCCTCTTCCACTGTCACCATCAGGCTGCCATTCAGAAGGTACAGCAGTTCAAAGTTTTCATGATAATGTATTCCTGTCTGAAGGTCTGTCAGGAATTCTAATTCTACCAGTGTATCCGAGCTCAAAAAATTCTTCTCCATAATCCGTCTCCCGCCATATATGATATTTTAATTATACCAGAGGGATTACCGCTTAATCAATGTGAAATACTCTCGCAAAATTCCCGCCCATCAGCTTCTTTAGCCCCTCCTGATCATTTAGGTCTGCTGCTGCCAGTCTCTGTTTCTGGATTTCCATTTCAAACTGATAGAATGGGAAATCACATCCCATGAACACTTTGTCCGGACACTGCTCCAATACATGGACAACTGCCATAAATGAAGTAATCGCCGTATCGAGATAAACATTCGGTACACGCTTTGCTACATCAATTGCAAATTCACCTGCCATAACTTCACCCATATGTGCCATCTGGATAATCACATGAGGAAATTCATTTCCAAGCCGTTCGAACATAACCGGGTGTACCCGGTAATCTTCTGATGTACAGTGAATCACCGTATAGAGCCTGCGCTCTTCCAGAATATCAAACAGGGGCCGGAGCAGTTCAATATCGGCCAGGCTGAAGTTGCTGAACCACGGATGCAGCTTTAACCCTTTAAAATTGAGTTCATCAAGACAATACAATAACTGATCCACTGCATCCGCATCATTCGGATTGATAAAAGCAAGCGGGATAAAACGGTCCCCATAAGGGCGGATGTGTTCCGCCATAATCTTCTGTTTTTCAAGTCCTACAGCAAAAGTAAAGCATACTGCCTTGTCAATACCATTCTCATTCATCTTTTGAATGACATTTTCCACTTTCGCCCTTGGATTTTCGTTCTCTGCTGTTGAAATATGTACATGGGCATCTATCACCATAATCTTTTCCTCCTGCTCTCATTCAAAATCGACACTTTTCATTGTCTCTGCTGATCTTCTGCACGCTTCCATAACTGCAAGCACTCTCCGTACTTCCGGTATTTTTACCAGAAACTCCTCTTCCCCTTTCATTGCCTTAAAATAGTTTTTAAAGAAATCTGCCTGTCCACAATCCACATGTGGTATATCTTCTGTCACAATAAGTCCGGGTTCGGGAACTCCGAATGACCGCGTCGGTCCATAAGATTTTGCGGATTTATCCTGATCACCCGCCACATTTTCCAAGAGTCTGGTTGTGCGGACTACTTTGCCTGAAGGGTCAAATTTATCTGCATACATGCTCCCTTTATTGCCTCCCACATACCAGTGGCGTTCAAACCAGTCTTTTCTGTCAGAGAGGAAATAAGTCCCCAGCTCAATTTCTGCCGTCACCCGGTTTTCAAATCTAAGCAGAATTTTAAAATAGTCATCCACCTCCCGGTTAATCACATTGCGGACATCTGCAAACACCGATACCAGACGGCTGTCAACCATATACAGAATCTGATCAATCAGGTGCACACCCCAGTCATAGAGCATTCCACCGCCTTCGCTCTTATAGATGTGCCAGTCATGCATATTTCCGTTATAACCATATAAGGAGCTCTGGATCGTATAGATATCACCCACCAGCTTTTTATCATAACATTCTTTTACACACCTGAAATCCTTATCATAACGGCGCTGCTGATGGACAGTAAACGTGACCCCGGCTTTTTCTGCTTCTTCCGTCATCTCATCCAGCTCTGACACTGTCATCGCGGCCGGTTTTTCACAAATAATATGTTTACCCGCCCTTGCCGCTTTGATGACCAGCTCTTTATGCTGATTGTTATTTGCTGATATTATAACACCGTCAATCTCTGTGTTGGCAAGCAAATCATCCGCATTGTCATAAATTTCCATATCCGGATAGAGGTTCTTTACCTCCTGAAGTCTCTTTGGGCTGATATCACAGACTGCGATACAGTCAGAGTCTTCAAATGACTTCAGTGTATCCACGTGTCTTCTCCCAATAAAGCCATATCCTATCACTGCATATTTAAATTTCATGCTCATTAGCCTCCTGCTTTTATTCAAACTTGATTGTCGAATTTGTTTCGGCCGCTTTATAGACTGCATCCAGGATTTGTGTGACTCTGAAAGCCTCTTCCGGCTTAACACATGGTTCTGTATCGTTTAAAATCGCCTGAATCCACTGCCTTGCCTCCACAACACCCTGTGGTTCATTTACCCCTTCAAAATAATCAACAAGAGCTTCCCCTGATAATGTTTCATGAGTCATTTTTCCGTGGCGGACATGGTTAAACCACAGTTCTGATGTCGGATAGCTGCCTCCGTGCTTAATCTCAGCCCCCTCTAATGTACCACACAAGGTAGTGGAAGCTTCTCTTGCATCCAGCATATTTAAGGCCCAGGAAGCTCTCAGGTTGATCAGTGCCCCGTTTTTCATTTTAATGAATCCCATTGCAGAATCTTCAACTTCAAACGTATCTGTATCCCACGGCCCATATGTATTGCCCTGCGCTGCTTCCGGCAGATTTCCCAGTTTATAGAACACCTGTCCGCTCACACTGTCTACCTCATAGTTCCCCATACACCACAGGGTAATATCAAGTGCATGTGTTCCGATATCAATCAGCGGTCCGCCCCCCTGCTTTGATTTATCCGGAAATACGCCCCATGTAGGAACTGCTTTTCGTCTGACTGCATTCGCTTCGCCGTAATAAATATCCCCCAGTTCACCTGCCTCACATGCTTTCTTCAAGACCTGCACATCATAACGGAACCTGTTCTGGTAGCCTACAGTAAACTTTTTTCCAGACTTTTTCCATGCATCCATCATCTTCTGTGCATCTTCTGTCGTAGCAGCCATTGGTTTCTCACAAAGTACATGCTTTCCTGCCTCAAAAGCGTCCACGGTAATCTGGCAGTGTGCCATATTCGGTGTACATACATGAATGATATCAATAGATTCATCCTTCAGCAGTTCCTTATAATCTGTATAAATCGCCACATTTTCCAGCCCATGTCTTTTTGCTGTGGCCACAGCCTTTTCCTCGTCCAGATCACAGAGTGCAGCAACCTCCACTTTGTCTGCAACTTTAGCCAGTGACGGGAGATGTTTATTATTGCAGATACCGCCCGTTCCGATAATTCCTAATCTCAGTTTTTCCATTTTTACTTCCTCCTTTAATCTTCTTCTATTCTCCAATCAGACGTTTCAGCATTTCCTGATGTTTTCTTACCTGGTCTACTTCGCTGATTAAATCCTCAATACCACGATCCTGGAACCGCCTCTGCCCTTCATACTCAGAATTGATATACCCTTCGTACCCATTTTCCTTTAGAAACTTTACAGGTCCGGTATAGTCCATCGAAATATCCTGATATGTTCCCGGTTTTCCCGGAATCTCTGACATATTATAAAATTTGCCATGTATGCTTACGATATAAGGCATAATTGATTCCAGGTCTTCTGCCTTTGTCCTTGACAGCAGCAGTGCCTGCCCCATCACTTCAAAATCAATGTCAGAATAATCCGGAACATGGTCCATAATCAGCTTCTGCATCTTATGGAACGCAGGAATCAGGTCCTTCGGGGCATCGTTGTGTTTCAGATATCGATGGAACATAGATTCTACATTTCCTGCTGTATACAGGGAAAGATCAATCTCATTGAGTTCATTGCTTCTTCCCAGATGATTATCCATGCAGAGTTCTGTCACAAGCTCACAGCTTTCCTTCTTTGCCCCTTGTCTCACATACCAGTCAAGTGTCACCTCTGACGGGCAAAATGCAAAGATCCCCCAGTCTGGCACGACCCCCAGATGCTTTGTCCCTGACTTCTGGCAGTATTCCACAATTTCATTTACATACTGCCCGTTGATCGGGATCGGCGCATGGATTTCTTTTCCGATTTTAATATCACACTCTTCCGCCACTGGCAGTGCCTCTATCATAACCTCCACAGGTGTTGTTGCAAGTGTGCGTACATTTTTAAATCCCATCTTTTTAGCCAGCCGTATATCACTCTTCAGCCGGTCGGCACACTCAGAATAGCTCATGACATGGTCGCGAAACTGCAGAACGTCGCAAAATACATCCAGAGTCACCGGCGTTGTTTGATATTTCTCCATCCATTCAAACCACTGGCCAAAAAATTCTTCTGGCGGATTCGGATACTTTCGAAGTGACATTTCGTCCAGAAGCTCTATCCCGTCAGCCCCATAGAGATTCGTTCCCACTTCGCGGATCTGGCCCTCCAGGTCTAATTCTTTAAAGAACTGTGTCTGCTGATAGCTATAAAGAGAAACACCTCTTTTAATTTTTCCCATAGCTCTTTTCCCTTCCTTTCCTTACTGCTGCAATTCCAGCTCGTATTTCACTATGTTCTTCGTCTTGTCTGAACCTGCCCCTGTTCCCGGGACCGGCGGACATTTTACCCACTCTTCATCCGTTGGCAGATATCCGTATGCCGCAAGTACGGACTGCTGGAATTCAATGACGTGCATCCCTGGTGCCAGTCCCCCTTCTTTTTTTACATGTACGATTCCTTCATCATCATAATCCCAGTGCTCCCATACCGCCGATTTGATTTCCTCAAAGGACCTTGGCCCTTTACCATTGATTTCAAATGTCTGGACATTCCTCTTGTATTCCACGCCATCCACTTTGATATAGTAGCCATTATGCAGGGAAAGATAAACTCCGCGATAGTTCGCATTTCTGGCTGCGAACTGAAAACCAGTAATATTTCCGTTTTCATCTGAATCGTTTTTCAGACTATCTTTTCTAATTAAAAAATTATCAAACACTTTTTCTCCTCCTTCTCATCTGTTAATTCTATTTTAACAGTCTGTTTAGCAGTTAACTTCTGATTATTTATGCATAACCACCGGATATTTCAACAGTCCTATTTTTGTATCTTTTTTATCGGCTTTATCAGGGCAAGATTTGTAATACAAATATTTCCTTTCATTTTTTCCTTTCATTTTAAGCCACTTTTTTCTTGACTTTCTGGTTTCTCTGGTATTTATCAAAAGCAATTGCCAAAATCAGGATTGTACCTTTTATAATATACTGGATATACTGGTTCAATCCTGCAAGCTGCATTCCGTTTTCAATAATGGCGAGTGTAAAAATACCAACGACCAGCCCCCACATTTTACCTTCACCACTGTTAAATGAGATTCCTCCCAGAATAGCCGCCGTCATTCCGGTAAATTCAATCCCGGGTCCATATGTCGCATTTGTAAGGCTCAATTTTGAGATATAGATACAGCTTGCAATTGCAACAAATAATCCGCTGATTACAAATGTGGAGACTCTCATCAGGCCTACATTAACTCCTGCCAGTCTGGTAGCTTCTTCGTTACCGCCCATTGCTTTTACAAAACGGCCATAATAGGTAAAGTTATATACTACGCTGGCAAGGGCTACTGCGAGGACCGCAATCCATACGTCCATCGGGACTCTGAGAAGTGTTCCCCTTGTAATCATACGGAAGGAATCCGGGAAATTATTGTAGGACAGTCCTGCAGATATCAGATTGGCGGCCCCTCTGAAAATAGTCATAGTTGCAATTGTTACAATTAGGGGTTCAATTTTGAAAAGTACCGAAACACCGCCGTTAATAAATCCCAAAAACATACCAAACAGCAGGGCACATATTACTGCCGCCCATACAGGCAGCCCCTCTGTTGTCATCAGCCTGCCTGTCAGCACACCGATTGCTGCGACCTGGTATCCGACCGACAAGTCCAAAGAACCGCTCATCATAACAAACGAAATTCCGACTGCCACTACAACAATATAGCTGTTCTGGATAATCAGGTTTTTAATATTCATCCATGAACAAAACGTCGGGTTCATAATACTGAATAAAACAAATAGTCCGGCAAATATAAAAACCATTGCGTATTCTTTTAATATTTTATTGACACTTATTTTCTTCACTGTCTTTTCCATTGCTCTCTCCTATTCTCCTGAAGCTAAATCTAATATCTTCGCCTGGCTGAAATCTTCCCTGGTAAGTTCTCCGCTTACCTGCCCTTCATGAAGAACCAGAATCCTGTCACTCATCCCAATCAGTTCCTCCATCTCGGAAGAAATCATGATAATAGCCTTTCCTTCTTCCGCCAGTTTTGCGATTAACTTATAAATCTCCTGTTTTGCCCCCACGTCGATTCCCCGGGTAGGTTCATCAAAAATAATAACCTTACAGTCAGACGCCAGCGTCTTTGCAATTACGACTTTCTGCTGGTTTCCCCCGCTTAAGTTGCCAACCATCTGCTCCATTCCCGGAGTTTTTGTTTTCAGGTATTCTATATAATTTTCAGTTATCCTCTTTTCCTTCTTTGCATTTACAAAACCAAACTTAGAAATCTGCCGGATACAGGAAAGTGTTGTATTGACCCGTATGCTCCTTGTCAGAAGACAGCCGTGCCGTTTGCGGTCCTCCGGTATCATCCCGATGCCGGCTCTGATGCCTTGTGCCGGGGACTTGATCTGAACCGGGTTACCTTCCACGTAAACCTGCCCTTTTTCCGGTTTGTCCGCTCCGAATATCAGTCGGACAAGTTCCGTACGACCGGCTCCTACCAGCCCGCCAAGCCCGATGATTTCCCCCTTATGTACTTCGAAGGATATGTCTCTGCCGCCGTTCCCGCATAAGTTTTCTACCTTCAGCATCACTTCTTCAGACGGTGCTTTTCTGACCGGGAAGTTTTCTTTTAGTTCCCGGCCTACCATATAATTTACCAGCTCCTGCCGGCATGTTTCTTTCGTATTCAATGTTGTGATGTATTTCCCGTCACGCATAATCGTAACTTTATCAGAAATCTCAAAGAGCTCTTCCATCCTGTGGCTGATATAAATGATACTGACTCCCTGTGCCTTAAGCTTTCGGATCACCTGGAACATCTTCTCCACCTCTGCCACAGAAAGCGGCGCTGACGGTTCATCCATAATAAGGATCTTAGCCTTTCTGAAAATCGCCCTTGAGATTTCAACGATCTGCTGTTTCGAGGAAGGCAGTTCATAAACCGTGGCCCTTGGATCTATATCCACATCAAATAAATCAAATGCCTCCTTTGCAATCGTCCTCATATGTCCGTGGTTTACAAATTTTCCATACTTTTCACCAAAACAGATATTTTCTGCAACAGTCAGGCAGCCCACAAGATTAAATTCCTGATAGATTACTTCAATTCCATACTCTTTTGCCTTCTGGGGGGTCATTTCCTGATAAACCGCTCCATCTGCAAATTCGATGCTGCCTGATGTAGGAGTGATTGCTCCTGCAATGATTTTGATTAATGTAGACTTCCCTGCCTGTGTCAAGTAAGAACCAAAAAAAATATAATAATATTCTTAAAAAAGCACAGCTAATAAGCAAGTTCTATTGCTGATTAGTTCTATTTTTTTAATGGTACACCGCACCATAAACTGGTGCGGCTGAATATTATCTCACCCCTTGTACCATGGGAACATGTAGATTAGGTATAACCACAACCTTCCTGACACTTTACAGCACCCTTACTCACTGTTCATGCCTCCAGCGCTACCTGGACCGTGATTCTATTATTACGGAGGTATCATTATCATTCTGGGTTTTAGACCGCTGGTTATATGGTCCAAGAAAAAGTGCCGCTCATACCTTTACTTCTTCTATTACGATTCCTGACATTTACCTTGTAGTTATATTCAAGGCAGGTATATCGTGGCGCAGCTCATTGCTCTTCTTCATGCTTTTAAGCATGTCCCAAATGTTTAGTATCTCAAAAGATGAATTCCAACATGTCATTTATGTCATAATAAAGTTAGAATGCATCTACCATGCTGATATTCTATTGTCAAGGTACAAACCTGAATTATCCAATTCAGTAACCACATCAGTTATACATAACTAAATCATTTGATGTGTATGAACCTATTCTACGATGATTTTCTCTTTTTATCCATTGACTGACAGTCCATTGACCCCGAAAAATTGATGAAGAAAATTTCTGTGGTATTTCAGGAGGTTTATTTATTTCAGGATACGATTGCAAACAATATACGCTATGGAAAAAAATGCCACTCATGAAGAAATTGAACAGGCAGCAAAATTGGCAAACTGCTATAATTTCATTATGGAGCAGCCCCAAGGCTTTCATACTATGATTGGTGAGGGTGGTTCTACTTTATCCGGTGGTGAAAAGCACCGTATTTCTATTGGAAGAGCCATGCTGAAAAATACGGCTGTTGTATTGCTTGACGAAAAACTTTTATACACGATTAAAATGATAGTCATAAACTAAAATATAAATATCCCTGATTAACCTTGTAGTGTCAATCAGGGATATTCCTGCATACTTCTCTTATTTTACAATTTCATTTTGATTAGTGGTTAGCAGCCCCTCCATGGTTTGTATTACGTAAATATTTTCACGTTTCATGTGACTTTTTCTATGTTTTACTAGTTCATGGTAATGATATGTTGATACGGAAATAAAATTACAAAACCAGTCCACACTGTCCCAGCATAGAGCCAGCATCGAATCTAGTTTATATTTTAACATATGAAAGCGTACGGAGACCGTTTTTCTTCTTTTATGCATGAATAAGGAGAGCTGCGGTTCCATAACTGATTTCTCAACTATTTTGCAACAGCCCCATCAACTTGTAATTTAAACAGTTCTTCTGGCTTCATATGCTGGATAATTATGATGTGTATTTCTCTTATGATTCCCAGCACTACTCTTTTCGTGGTTTCTTATGATATCCATATTGTTTTTTATTGTTTCTACAGTATTCAATAAAAATTCCACCTCCACTTCCGAGCATTCTTTTAATATTGATAATAGACGCAACACTAAATCGGAATGTATTTCGCTCTTTTCTGTTTCCGTTATCATAATGGGGACTGCATTTAACGCGTACAAAATTTTGCTATATGTTTTCATACCAATCATTCTGGAACCACTCTCCACTTTGCTTAAGTGGCTTAACGAAATTTCAGCTGACTCAGCTAATTCTTCCTGTGTCATATCTCTTTCCTCGCGCAGCCTTTTAATTTCTTCTGCTATGGAATAAACCTGGTGTATCATACGTTCTGTTCACCTCTAATCAATGTGTGTTTTCATCTTCCTCTTTTCTTAACAGATGTCTTTTTAGTTTCTGGAATGTCTCATCACTGATTGCATGTTCCAGCCGGCAAGCCTCTTCTTCCGCAATGGCAGGGTCGATTCCGGCATCAATAAGCTGATTCGTAAAGAATTGGTGACGCTCAAATATTGTTTCAGCTATTTCACGGCCCGCAACGGTTAAATGAAGATAGCCGTCAGTGTCCGTTGTCAAATAACCGCCATTACGTAGAACCGTCACTGCATGGCTGATGCTGGGTTTGGCATACCCCATGTGCCGGGCGAGATCAACCGAACGTACCATACCTTTTTGCTTTTGCAGAATTAACACCGCTTCCAGATAATTCTCTCCTGATTCATGAAGTTTCAGCGCTGCATCACCTCCTGTGTTTCGATACTGTTTAGAAAAACAGATTTCTTACTTCCCTGAAGCTTTTAACGCATCCATTCTTCTAAACTCATTTATCATCATACCAACCGCAACAATAAATACTATCACATCCGTAATAAACGGAGCAGCAAATACGCCATGTACACCAAATCCGGCAATATAAGGCATGATGATGGCTGCTGGTATGTAAATGGCTATCTGGCGTAAAATAACCAGAACACTCGCTTTTGTAGCTCTTCCGAGAGACTGCATCAGGGTCAGAACCACAATCCAGACTCCTAATAAAATATATGACAGGAAGAACAGACGGAAATCCCCTACTCCCAGTTCCACTACGGACGGCGTTGTAATAAACATAGAGAGAATTGTATTCGGTACTAACATAATCGGCAAATAGAAAATAAGCGCTAATAAAGTTGCTGTGATTGCAAACACTTTCGTGATGTGCTTTACCCGGTCGTATTGTTTTGCACCATAATTGGTTCCGACCGCCGGCTGATATCCCTGGGAAAGCCCCCATAAAGGAATAAATGCAAAAGACACTACCCGGTATGTTGCGCCGAGTATAATCTGCCATGTATCTCCTCCATGCTGCGCCGCAAGATTATAAAGTGCGGTTTGCTGGACCAGCATCATCACCTGCATCAGCATCGCAGAAAAACCTACTCCGATGATTTCCGAGAAAAGCGTTCTTTCAATGCGAATTGCATTGATTCTCACAGTCTTACTCCTTCGCTTAAAATACCAAAGAGAAGCCATTGCATACGCAACCTGCGAAGCCACTGTTGCATATGCAACTCCATCAATTCCCATGCCATAAGGTTTTAGAAGTAAAATGAAAATCGGGTCAAGTATAATATTCATGATAGCGGAACCGGCGCTAAAGAGCATTGCCTGTTTCAACAATCCCTCACCACGCATAATCATATTTGAGGACTGTGCAAAATTGACAAACAGACTGCCTGCAAAGATGATGCGTAAATACCGGAGTGCCAGCTCCAGAATTTCTCCGCTTGCACCAGAAAGCATTAAAATCTGTTTCGTAAAAATCATGCCTATCGCCATGATGATAAGAGAAAAAATCAAATTCATGGCGATCAGATTTCCCATTATCTTGTCAATTGTAGACTGATCCCTTTTTCCAATCGCCCTGGATAGGATTGAAGCGGAGCCGATACCGATGAGCGTGGAAATCCCACTATTGGCAAGCGTAAATGGATAGGACACAGAAACCGCTGCCATAGCGTTATCTCCTACCATTTGTCCGACATAAACTCCATCCATAAAATTGTAAAGCCCAACAACCACCATGCCGATAATCGCAGGTACGCTAAGTTTTAATACTAAACTTTGCGGGCTGTCATGAAGCAACATAGACCGAGTATCATTTTTATTTAACATAGAATCACTTCCTTATCTTTTTAACTGTCCATATTTTAAGTAACACCTTAGACTGACCAGCCAAGACTTTCCTGCTGTATGTAGAATAATTTGCTGTACAGTCCTTTTTGTTCAAGAAGCTCTTTGTGTGTCCCCTGTTCCATCAGTTCCCCCTCGTTCAATACCAGGATTTGGTCGGCATCTACTACTGTCCGCAGACGATGGGCAATCATTATAACTGTTTTCCCTTCTACAAGTCTGGCAATGGCCTGTTGAATCAATACCTCGTTCTCCGGGTCAAGGGAAGCGGTTGCCTCGTCCAGCAGAATAATGGGAGCATTTTTTAATAGTGCGCGGGCAATGGAAATACGCTGCCTCTCTCCGCCTGACAAGGTACTGCCATTTTCACCAAGGATCGTGTCATACCCCTCCGGCAGCCGTCTGATAAACTCATCACAATGAGCTGCTTTTGCAGCCGATACAACCTGCTCATCACTGGCATTCATATTTCCAATTCTAATATTATTAAATACCGTGTCATTAAATAAGGTCACATCCTGAAAAACAAATGACATGCTACGCATTAAATATTCTGGTTCAATTTGTTTCAGGTCCTTACCGCCGATTGTCACAGTACCTTTATCTACATCCCAAAAGCGGGCAATGAGTTTTGCCAGGGTACTCTTTCCGCTTCCGGACGGTCCAACTAGGGCAGTAATGCTACCTGTATTTATTTTTGCCGAAACATTTTTTACTACATCTTCTTTTCCATAGGCAAATGTAACCTGATTTAACTCGATATCATAATCCTTAATGTCCTGTTCTTCTCCCTCCATTGCCGGTGTTGTCAGCAGTATACGCATCCGCTTTGTAACCGTTCCCAGATGGAACAAACTGGTAAGCTGTGATAGGATAGATAATATCGGTCCATAAATTTGTGTAGAAAACATCAATAAAACCAGGAGGGGGTATAATTCAATCTGTCCACCTGTAATCAGGACTGTACCGATAAATATAGTGATTCCCAGGCTTGCCTGTAAAATCAGGCTCGCACATTGCACAAGAATACCTGAAGCCAATTCCACTTTAATTGCCGTCTTTTTCATTGCCAGGAGAGCCTTATTCAGTGTCTGAAAACGTTCTCCGCTCAAGCCACAGGATTTGATAATCTTGATTCCCTCCAAATACTCCTGAATCTGACTGGACGCCGCCAGTTTCACCCCCACCTGCTGGTCAAACAGGTGTAATTGCAGTTTACGGCCGCACCATATTATAAAGAAGCAGACAGGCATGGTACAAAATATTGCTAATGCCATGCGCCAGTCAAAAAAGGCCAGACATACGCATGTAAGTGTAACCGATATAATATTTGCTATGAGCGGAGGAATCGTACTGCTAAGCATGGATTCCATGCTGGCACAATCAGCCATCATATTTGTAGTTATATCTGACAAGTCTTTTGTGTTAAAAAAGCTCATAGGAAGCCTTCTTAAATGTTCAGCAATCCGTAACCGCGTGTTGCTTGCTTCCTTATATGACGCAAGGTAAGTTTTTTTATAATCATTCTTGGCAGCGATAAAGACCAGGATTGTAGCAAGCACTCCGATCACCAATAGTACCCACATAGTTGACCAGGATATCTCCTGCCCCATAAAGGGCTTTAAAAGCTGGCCGAACAACAGAATTGGAATCGCAGATGAAAGCATAATGGACAGGTTTGTCAATGTGCAGGCAAAAATCGCTTTTTTAAGGTCTGAATATCCTTTATCAGATAATAACAGTCGTTCTTGTAAAAATTTCATTTCGTTACACCGCCTTCCCTGTATGGATTTTCCAATTGACTGATTCTACATAACTGTTCCACATCTGCGTGTATTTTTCGCCATTTGCTATTAATCCATCATGGATTCCCTGTTCAATGAGATGTCCCTGCTCTATAACAAGAATCTGGTCGGCGTTACGAATCGTGGAAAGTCGGTGGGCAATCATAACCACTGTTTTGTCTTTAATCAATTTCTCAAAAGCTTTCTGTATTAAATATTCATTTTCCGGATCGCTAAATGCAGTTGCCTCATCCAGTACTATGATGGGGGAATCCTTAATTATGGCCCTGGCAATGGCAATCCTCTGCCGTTCCCCGCCAGACAAGCGGATTCCTGAAGAACCAATTACCGTATGATACCCATTCGGCAATTTTTCGATGAATTCGTGACACTGGGCCGCCTTTGCAGCCTCTATAACCTGCTCTTCTGTTGCATCAGGATTTCCCATCCGAATATTATCCAAAACACTTTGTTTAAAAAGAAATGTGTCCTGAAATACAAAACCAACCTGCTTCATCAGTTCCGCAAGGGGAATTTCACGGATATCTACTCCTCCAATTTGAATATTTCCCTCTGTCACGTCCCAAAAACGGGAAATCAAATTAGCAATGGTGCTCTTTCCTCCTCCTGACGGGCCAACGATTGCTGTCACCTCTCCCTGTCTGGCATGAAACGATACGTTATCCAGCGCCTTAACAACCACATCTGCTTCAGCTTCATAAGAAAAACTCACATGATCAAAGACAATATCCTTCCCCTGCTCCTTGACGCCGCCTCTGTAATCCGGCAAAACAGGTATATGTAAAATTTCTTCCATACGCTCCACATTGCCGTCAATCTGGGTAAATGACTCCGAAATGAACATGATCTTATTTAAGATGCCAGATATGGCCGGCACTAAAATCAAATAAAAGATAAAGGTTAGGGAGTAGTTTCTGTAATCTGTCACATTTCTTCCAATCAATATACCTACAGGAATCAGCAACAAATAGATGCTGTGGATAATCGCTGTAAACGCCGGCATGCAATTCCTCCACCCCATGGCATATTCCAATATGAAGGAGGTGTAATCAGTTATGGATCTGCTTAATCTTTTAAATGAATCTGCCGTCTGATTAAAGGCTTTGATTTCAGGCATCCCTCGCACATATTCCACAGATGCATTATTCATATCTTCCTGGGCAGACTGAAAACGGTGCATCTTCTCTTTGGCCGCCCCATTGAATCCTGAAAATTGAATGGCAAAGGCCAGCACAATTCCAAGAAGAGAGACAACACCATAACGCCAGTCAACAGCCAAAAGAATTATGACTAAAATAAGCGGAGCCACAAGAGATGCAACAAAATCCGGGAATTGATGGGCGATAAATTTTTCGATACTTTCTATATTCTCGTCCATAATTTTCCTCATACGGCCGCTTCCAATGGTCAGGTGATATCCTAACGGGATTGCAGTGATATGATCCGCAAAGTTTAATTTCAGTTCATACAATGTTCCAAAGGCTGCCAGATGGGAACACATCAGAGCACAGAAATAAAGTACCACATTTCCAGCAATGCCGGCCAGGGCAAACCAGCCGCACATCAAAATGGCAGGCATATCTGCTGCAGGCATATCCGGAAACACCAAAATCAGTTCCCTGATAACAAAATAGATTGACAGATAAGGTATAAACGAACATACTGCCGCCAATGCAGACAGAATTCCTGAAATAATCACTAACCCTTTGTGTTCTGATGCCAGCTCCAGGCAACGTGCCATTCCTGTTTTCCTTTTTTCCTCCTTGTTCTTTTCCTGTTTCATTGTTGCTCCTCCAATTCCATAATATTTGCACTATAGTTAGATTTTACTAACTGTAGTGTATTATAACGAAAAAATCCGCGGTTCTCTACTCCATTTCAAAATAACTTCCCGAAAATAGCCCGAAATTTCAACAACTTTATCCTCTTACAGATAGCTCAATACCCCATTTTCTCCAGTAGATAATCGGCAGAATTTATCACAAAATCGTCTGTCACCTTCCCCTCTTCCAACCTGATTGCTCTCTGGCAGCAAGACAGCACACATTCTGCATCATGGGTAATCACCAGAATTGTACGTCCTCTCCCAGCAAGTTCCTGAATAACATGGCTTACCTTTCTCATATTTACCCCGTCAAGGCCGCTGGTTGGTTCATCTAAGATAATAATGGGGGCTTCATGCATCAACGCCACCGCCAATGCGAGCCTCTGTTTTTGCCCCCCTGACAAAGTGGACGGGTGTTGTTCTCTAAACTCATACAAATCCAGTTCAGTTAATATCTGCCCAGCCTTTTCCCTTATTTCCGGTGATTCTTTACTGCCCAGTATCAGTTCGTCTATCAGATCCTCACCAAACAACTGGCTGTCGAGATCCTGGGGAATATACCAGACCGTTCCCCTCCTCTTTTTTATGTTGCTTTTATTTCCAAACAGAGTAACACGGCCGGAATCTTCTTTTAATAATCCGGAGAGCATTTTTCCCATTGTACTTTTCCCCATCCCATTGGAACCTATGATAGCGATAGATTCTCCTCTCCTGCAGGAAAAGCTGATATGGTCTGCAACCACTAATTTGCCAAACGTTTTACATAAATCTTTTACTTCTAAAATCACATCGCTGTTATTTTCAAATGGCATATGAGAACAAGTCACCGTATGCAGGTCAGGGTTTCTTAAACCCAGCTTACGGATTTCTTCCGCGGCCAGCTGCCTGATTTCAGCCTGCGTAAATTCATGCATAACGCGGCCATCTTTTATATACAGAAACCTGTCTGCAATTGGCATCAAGTAATAAAGTCTATGTTCCGCAATCAGAATTGTTTTTCCCTTTTCCTTCAGTTTCCTTATTGTATTACCCAATCTCTCTGTTGAATCCGTATCTAAATTTGCGGAGGGTTCATCCATAACATAAATTTCAGGCTCGATTGCTTCGGCAGAAGCAATCGCCACCTTCTGTCTCATTCCATAGGAAAGGTTCCGAATATTATAATTTAATATATTATTTATGCCCATACTATCGGCTGAAGCTTGGACATGGGCCACAATTTCTTCGTGCGAATACCCGTAATTCTCACATCCGAACGCAATCTCCCCTGCCACCTCATTGGCAAAAAATTGGCTCCGTGGATCCTGAAACACATTGCCTATAATCTTCCCCCTCTCCCAGGATGGATAACTGGAAAGGGGCTGTTTCTCTACATTGACGGTCCCTTTTAAATCGCCCTCATAAAAATAAGGAATCAGTCCATTAATAACTCGGGTCAGCGAACTTTTCCCACTGCCTGACGGACCGGTTATAACCACCGTTTCCCCTGCCTTAATATTTAAATTGATATCAGTAAGCTGGGGAATTTTATGCTGATATGAAAATGTCACATGCTGCATTTCTATTTCTTTTCCCATTTTTATTCTCCATATTCTTATTAGCTTCTCAGCTTTCTATAATCTTTTGGCAAAATACCATAGACATCTTTAAATGCAACAGAAAACTTACTTGCATTGGAATACCCCAATGAAAAGGCAATTTCACCAATTTTCATTTCACCATCTAAAATCAGCTTTTTCGCAATCCCCATTTTGTATTTCTTCAAAAATGCATATGGGGAATCTCCATAAACGTGATTAAATATTGTTTGAAACATGGTAGTCCCCATATTTTTTTCTTTCACCAATTGTTTAAGTGAACGCTCCTCGTCTAAATGAGTAATCATGTAGTTCCAGATTTCTTTGACTGCCTCGATCTGGTCTTTGGGATAATACTGTTCCTTCTCAGCGTCATTTCGTTCAATATTTTGCAAATAGAAAAGAAGTTCCAACGTTTTAATTGCAAAGTAGCAAGTGCTCTCTTTCCCTTTTGCCTCATAGACTTCATCAAACAATCGCTGTAATTTAGAAGGAATATTGCTGATATACCATGCAGTGTTCAATGATAATTTTTCCTCAATCGCCTTAATGTCTATGGAAAAATCCGCCATAATCTTTTTCGTGGACAAACTCATTTTTTTCTCGTCAATCACCAGAGTAACGGCATCAAAGTAACCGAAGGGGAAATAATAGGAAGCTGGCAGATGCTCCCCGCTGCCAATCCAGAAATGGTCCTCCGACAGATGGGCACATATATTATTTGCAAATTCACAGACAACTCTCCCCCTGCGGCAACAGGTAATCTCCAGAATCTCGCTGTATGGGGTTACTGGAATAAAAGCATCTTCGGAATTAAACTCCATGAATACCATTTCCATTCCCTCAAATACTTTATATGTAACAATCAAACCCTTTCCCTGGCATTCGTACCGTTCTATTAAGCAATCACTGTCACTGTGCATAACCCTGGCGTTCCGGCCGTACCATTCCTGCACTTCCTGTTTTTCCGGCATGGTTTTAATCCTCCATTATGCTTCTATCATATTGCAGATTATCTGCGGTTTCCTGCTCAGAGCCTCCGCGTGTCCCATTTTCTCACAGGCACGGACTTTAAGAGGATAAATACTGACTCTTCTTATTAAACCAACAGAATTGGGGGCATATGTTTCATTGCCTCCATACATAATCACCACTTCCATTGATATTTTCTCTTTCCTGCTCCGGATATCATACTTGTAAGCTGCAAGAGCTGTCTGTAATAATGTTCCAAAGATTATACCGGCCTCCCCCATTGGCTGAAGAACCTGGACATCATTGTTATGTAAATACCCCATTTGTTTTTGCATATACTTCATCATGTGCTTTCCATGCAAAACCCGCTTCATCTGCCACGCCATAATAAGGCTGTATATGTATTTCATATTACCCATAGATTCATATTGTCCGCCGTCCAGTATCAGTTTTTTTATTCTTATATCACCTTTGAGTGCAAGTTCAAGTGCAATACTTGCTCCCAAAGAAATGCCATAAACTGTATCAACATAATTAATTCCCTTTTTCAGCAATGCAGTACTGATATAGTCGGCACTAAGAATGACAGAAGTAACCGCACCACTGGACGAAGCACTATGGCCTGGCAACTCCGGAATTATAAAATAATAATCTTTCCCCAATATATGAAGAACCTTATCAAAACAGTTCTTCCAATTGAATCCCATCCCATGTATGAGAAGTATTCTTTTACCGTTTTTATTACCAAGCAGATGAATCTTAGATTGATCCTTCTTCATAGGTTTCCTCTTTCTCCAATATTTTATCGGTCAAAACCAGGTCGATATTTAATTGTGGTAAATCATGTATTACAGTTTCTAAATCCACGATATCCATAGCATAATGAATTCCGAAGTCCGGTTGTTTTTCAACCAGGGCCTTAACCGTATAAGCGGCTATAATTGAACTGATATCACTACTGTATGAACTATGTACGTCCGCAGTTCTTATGTGACCCTGATTATTATCTGAACCTGTTACTTCAATATGTATATAGTTATATGCTGCTGTTGAGCCACCAGTCATTTCAAATAGCTTGATAATAGAATCAATACTTTGCTGCAGTGCCTCATCGCCTTGCTTTAAACCATATTTGATAACTGCTTCCTGCATTAACTTCGTGATTTCTTCTCCAAAAGAGGCGTAATACCAGTTTGCCCTCTCAGGTTTATATTTTTGAGTAATCCGTTGCAATTCTATCGTATAGTAGTTCTGCAATGTATACTCCTTATTTTCTACAATCCTGTAGATTGGTGTTTCATCCCTTTTTAATTCACCATTTTCATAATAGTTTAATGCAGTTCCAAATCCGGCTGTATTTGTCAAAATAAAATCTTTGATTGCCGATCTGCTCGGAATTTCATTCGTGATGCTCAACCCCATAATACAATCTACTGACTTTAAGCTCTCACATAAATATTTCATCAACAGGCCAGTCATTCCTGGGAAGAAGCCACTGGAAAGCACATAAACCGATTCGTTCTCTATATCTGCTATTCTGTCTTCTAAAAATGCCTCACCAGAAGGGTCCACAACAGGTATGTGATATTTAGCCGCTGCTCTTGCAATCTTTTCTCCATTGACAAAGGAGGCTCCTGCACAATTTACGATAATACTGCACTGACTGCAAAAGCTTTCTAAGTCATCAGATATATCTACATCTAATTGGATATATTGGTTATGGGCAGTAACTGATGGTTTTACCGAATGATAGGAAACTAGCAACTCATATTGATTCTCCAACAGTTTAACAACTCTTTTTCCTATTTCACCAGTTCCGCCTAATATCCCGACTTTCTTCATATTCCGCCCCTTTTCCAGGGTGTCCATACGGTGATGGGCACCCTTTGGCAATCGTTAATAGTTAAAATCTAAAATCTTAGAAATATTCTTTTCCAGATTATCACCAATAATACAATCAAAATGTTGTCCTGCAATTGTATTATATTTTAAATTCCCCTTGATATATGGTTTCCATGTTTCAAAATCTTCCTCAAAAAATCCCGGATAAAAGTGGCTTCCTAAAATCTCACAACAGAAAATCCTTATATTTCCATAGTAAAGCTTCGGTATATAACTGGACACACATCTGAAATTTTGTGAGAATATCCGGAAAAGTACATTCAGCATCTTCAGCTGATGTTCCATCAACTCCCCATTTGGACGCTCAATCGTGCGGTATAAAGCATTTAACCTTTCTGAAATTGTATAGCTGGCGAGCCGGCGGAACTCTTCAGCCACATCTTCATACTCCCCGCCCGTTTCGCATAATGCTTTTACTGTAATTTCACCACTTCCACATCTGGAAATATACTCTATATACTGCTGCAACCGCTCATCGCTTACCTGATATCCTGCCTTATATGCATCTGCCCCAATCACTCTTGCAAAAATCCTCTCCAACAGCAGTTCGTTATCCAGGCTTGAATGCAATGCATTACGGAATATCTCATCCGATGCATCCGCTAAAATCGTGTTCTCTTTCCGCTTTGGAATACCGGTGCTTATCAGCGTCACATCAGAAACGGAAATTCCTTTATTTCTCAAATATTGTGCTGTTTCCAGTGCAATCAGACCACCCACGCAATGGCCCACAAGAATATAATTTTTATATCCCATTTTTTCCAATATCTCACCATATTTCCTCCCCAACAACCGGAAGGTCTGGCTGGTTTCCATAGAAATATACTCTGCATCATTTCCAAAAACAAAGCCGATAATGCTTTCACTGTCCTTGCTGTCCTCTTTTATGCGAGACAGTAAATCCGTATAGGGTGTTAAGGTTCCCGCTCCGGCATGGAAAAAAACCTTCGCAACAGAATCCTCATTATTTAAACTGCTATTTTTCAGAATCATTAAGGACGGGTCCTCAAGATTTCCCTTATCATTTTGATGGTTCAAAAGGCTTTCTGCTATCTGCTTAATAGTGGGTGCTTTCATCATTTCTGTCAGAAGGTTGCTCCACTCCCAGCCGGAGGCTTCCGATATGTTCTCCATCATCTTCCCAATGATTTGAGCAATTAACAGAGAATCACCGCCCACCAGATAGAAATCATCATTTCTCCCCACAGAAGTAATCCCCAGCTCTTTGCACCATATTTCGGCAATGCGCCGCTCCAGATCTGTCTGGGGCAACTCGTCCTTTTTCTTGATATTCTCCTTATGGTCCCAACTCTTGAAGTATTCTTTGATTTTTCTGGTATCCACTTTACGGTTTGCAGATAGTGGCATATCCGGAAGAATCAGAATCTGGTTTGGAACCATGTACGGAGATACTGTACTTTCCAAATAGCCTCTGACCGCCTCCTTTTCTAACTGCTCATATTCTCCGGCAAAGCGAACCACATATATTGTCTGTCCAGCTAAGTCCAATTTGCTACCCTTATCAGGGAATTCATAAAGCAGCTGCCCATCATGCCTCTTAAATATATCTTCCCACTGTTTTCGTGTGAAGAATGTCTGGTCATGTTCGCTGCGTTCGTCCGTAAAACCGGTTAAGCCGTCCTTAAATTCCATTGACGTAAGCAACAGGTAACTTGTTCGTGTTTCCTCAAGTATGATAATGGACGCGTCCTCTGATAATAAGCCCTTTAAATTTTTCATGACACTATTGATATTCCGTGAGTTATGGAGCACGTTTGCACATAAAATCACATCAAAGCTGAATGCCTCATACCCTTGCGATACGAAGTCTTCATTAATATTGAAAATCCCGTATTTCACCCAATTATACTTACCGAAATTTTCCTGTGCCTTATTTAAGAAGAAAACCGAAAGATCAGTAAAATAATACTCAACATTACAGCCTTCAAGCTCGGGTATCACATCGAGAGAGGTTCCACCAACTCCAGCTCCCACCTCTAATATTCTAAAGGGTTTCTCCGGACTTTTTTTATTCTTTTTCTCGCACAGATAACGTATTTCTTTCGTAGCAATGTTGTTGAGCATCCCATTTACTTTATTGTCATGATAAGCTGCCAGCGCCGGGTCTGTGTCTCCCTTTGGAAACAGAATATTCAGAGGGTCCTCTTTTCCCTGAATCAGTTCTGGAAGCAAATCACTCGATTCCTTCAAATAATCAACAAACTCCTTGCTGTATTGGAAATCGTCCTCTATTTCAAAAAATTCCTTCCAAAGCTTTTCAGAACCTAAATCCGTACTTATCTCAGAAGCTTTATATGCATTGGCTTCACATGTGATAATTCCTTCATTAACCAATACCTGCAGCCATCTTTTTGTCAATTTGTGCAGTTTCTCCGGTATCGACATCATTTCTACAATTTGCTCAAAATTGAAGGCTTTGGATTTATCCGAAAAAATTCCGCGCTTTCTAAACGTGTTGTATATGTCCGCAGAAACAACTTCCTCTGACTTCTTAATCCACTTTTCAAGTAAATCCTGATCCATCTGCTCTTCATAATATTGTTTTATGGACTTGAGCAAATATTCCTCTTTATCGTCCAGAGCCGGTGATGCCACAGTCTTTTTCCTGACCGGAGAAATGACTGCATCAATATGCAAATCCTCCGGGCTTTCACCTAACGCTAAAGCGACAGCCCTTTCAATCAGTGGATGTTCATTTAAGACAGAACTAATTTCAGCCAGTTCAACTCTATGGCCGTGTATTTTAACCTGATTATCGCCGTCCTCGCGTCCTTTAAAAATAATGACTCCGTCTGGTAAATAGCACCCCTTATCCCCGGTTCTGTAAATGCGCTCTCCACTCCACGGAAGAGCAGGGTACTTTTCACGATTCAGCTGTTCATCCTTCAGGTAGCCGGAGGATAATCCGATTCCTCCAATGTACAGGCTTCCGTCTACCCCATTAGGGCAGGGCTGCATTTCGTTGTTTAGAACATAAAATGTTTGATTGGACATTGGATATCCATATGGAATGCTTTTTGTAAATACTGCTTTTTTAGAAATATCGTAACTGATTGACCAGATTGCTGCTTCCGTGGCTCCACCAAGGCTGATCACACGGCAATCGCCAAACAGATCGTAAATCCTATGCGGCAGGGTTACGGGAATCCAGTCACCAGAAAGTAATAACAGCCTCACCTGATAATCCACGCTGACATTTGCGGATTCAAGATAGGAAACAATCATCTGATGCAAAGCAGGAACCGCATTTATTACAGAAACCCTATGTCTGATTATTAATTCCGACAAATATTTGGAATCCCTAATTTTATCTGTACTGGGTAATACTAATGTTCCTCCTGCTGAAAAACAGCCAAATAAATCATATACAGAAAGGTCAAATGATAAATTTGACAACCCCAGGAATACATCCCTCTCACCAACTGCATATGTTTCATTAACATCCGCAATTGTATTTGATGTTGCACGATGAGTCATGATAACCCCTTTGGGTTCACCGGTTGTTCCAGATGTAAATATAATATAAGCCGGCCTGTCATAATCTATTTTATCAATAGGCAACGATTCTGTCGGTTCCGGTTTTAGGCTGTGAATATCTACAACATTGCAGTATTGTTCTAAATCCTCATTCCCTGCTTCTGAAAAAAGCAGTTTAATATCTGCACTTCTTATAATTTTCTCTTTGCGTTTATCAGGCTGCTGCACATCTATTGGCACATAAGTCGCTCCTGAAATAAGGGCAGCCAGTACCGCAGCTACCTGCCATACATGTTTTTTTGTATCAATTCCTATCTTATCGCCGTCCTGGGTTCCTGCCTCGCCCAAAATACGCAGTACAGCATTCACATATCCCCCAAGTGAACGATATGTATATTCTCCCTCATCAGTTATTAATGCCGTTTTATCAGGGTAAAGGTTAAAAGATTTCAGGAATCCATCTTCAAGCATTGCCGGCATAATATTTTTAAAAGTATTATTTACATCACGTCTTATTTCAAGGGTTTCCTTCATAAGGCTGACCGGGTATTTTTCCTTAAGAACTTCACTATTTTTATCGGCTATAGATTGAAGCAACAAAGCAAAACTTCCAAACATTTCTTCTATTATATAGCCCTCAAATACACCATTTCGCACGTCCCAGTTAATAGTGGCACCACCGTTTTCTTCTGCGGCCTGGCAGTCTATATACACCTGCGGAGTCTGACTCAGTTTATATACAATTCTGTTTTTTACAGTTGTATCATCCTTTGAACTAACCCCCAAAGTACTTGTGAACACAACCGGCATAATTACATTTTTCTTGCGTTCTTTCGTTAGACGTCTTATTATTTCTACTCCGGACACATCTTTATGTTCTAAATCAGACCAGAGATCCATTTGCAGTTTTTTCACTCTTTCCAGAAATGTTTCACTATACTCTATATCAATGGCAGTAATATTGACATCTGTGAAATCACCAACCACTTTATATATATCTTCAGCCACTTCCGGTCTGTTGAGCAGTGTAGTGTTAATACAGAACTTTTTGTCACCAGACCAAACTGCTATTACCTCCGCCAGTGCTGCCATAACAAACACAGATGGCGTAATATTATACGATTTTGCCAATTCAACAAAAGCTTTCCATTGTTTATCATTCAAGAACACTTTCTTCTGAAGGAAGCTCACTTCCTGATTGTCCTCCATCCCTATAACCGGAAGGTTAGGTGCATCTCCCATCATTGATATTTTCTTATTCCAATAAACTTCCGCTTCCTGCCTTGATTTGCTATTAAATGTTTTCCGCTTCTCCTGATATAAAACAATATCTCTGTAAGACGTAGTCGGTATAATGATTTCATGAGGATTCTCATAAAACCTTTCAAGATCATTAAGCATTACATTCATACTTGCAAAGTCAGAAATAAGCATGTCTAACGAAAAATAGATTATGCTTTTGTCTTTCTCAATACTCAAGGCCAAATCACACATGGGCCACGTTCCAAGCTGATACTGCTTCGTAGATAACTCAGTTCTCAGTTCTTCCTTATCAGCGCTAATATCTTTATCCCGCCCGTCAAGTACTATGATTTCCACTGAAGGTACTGCCTCCTGGACAATCTGATAACCGGATGCCGATACAATTGCCCGCAGCATATCATGCTTTTGTATCACTTTATTCCATGCAACCTCCAGCTGACCAGGATCAAGTAATCTATTGACTTCAATTTCTATGTAACCGTGGCAACCAATTCCACCCAATTCATATAAACGATTTCTTCCCATAACATAGGAATTTTGTATGTCGGTCAGTGGGAATTTTTCATATCTCCGTTTTGTATCACTGGTGAACACTAAGTTATTATGTGCTTTTAAATAATCCAGCACTTCTGACTTATACTGTCTCAACTTATTTTTATTTTCCTCTGTCATTGCCCCCTTCGGAGCTTTGAACTTGATGGAATCACCTTCACACCAAATTACAATTTCTTTTTCTGCCAGCTCATTAATGTACTTTTGGATATCCATAATTTTTTCTCCTTGTCTGCAGCTAAATGGTATCAATCGTCAACTCTGCACCCTGATTAATCATTTGTATCTGACTTGCCAGTTCTCTAATCGTAGGGGCATTCACTAATATTGCTGTCCCGAGATCTCCATTGACTAAATGTGACTTTTTAATTTTATCAATCAGCATAATCGCCTTTAAGCTATCGCCTCCGGCTTTAAAAAAGCTGATATCTCTTGAATACTTTGTGGAACCGAGTACTTCTATCCATAGCCGTTCTAATTCTTCTTCTATAGCTCCCTGCGGTTTTTCGTAACCGGCCACAGCCTGACGTTCTTTAAAAAACAATTCTGCTACCATTTTACGGTCAACTTTCCCATTTGCACTCAACGGTATAGACTTTCCATATTGATATTCAGATGGAACCATATAGAGAGGAAGATAGGAACTAATCGACTGATTTATGGTTTCGTCCTGAATCAACTCACTATCTGGGTCGTTTTTAACAATAAACGCACAAAGTTTTTGACTGCCGCCTTCCGAAACGATACATGCAACAGAACTCTTAATACCTTCCGCCCTGTTGATTGCTGCTTCAATCTCTCCCAGTTCAATCCGGTACCCTCTGAATTTTACCTGCGTATCTTTTCTTCCCAGGAATTCAATTGTTCCATCATTCCAAAACCTTCCCATATCACCGGTTTTATACCATCTTATGTTTTTAAATGATACAAACTTATTATTTGTAGTGGTTTCATCACCGACATAGCCCTTTGCCACTCCAATTCCGCCAATCCATAATTCTCCCGGCACCCAATCAGGGCAGTCTCTTCCCCTCTGGTCAACGACCCTGTATAGCTGTCCGTCCAGGGGAGTTCCATATGGAATTGATACCCACTCTTTAGGAACAGGCAGCTTCACCTGATAATAATTAGACCATATAGAACCTTCAGTTGCTCCACCAAGAGCTGTCAATTCAGAATTTGGAGCAACATCTGCTAATTTTGCCGGCAGGTCCGTACCAATCCAGTCCCCGGACAACAATACGGTTTTAAGGGATTGCAATTTCATCTCCTCAGCCTGTGCCTGTTCCAGAAGCATCCGTAATAGAAAAGGCACTGAATTCCAACAGGTTATATGGTATCTGGTAACTAAATCCAACCATTGAGCAGCATCTGTTTTACTCGCCTCGTCCAGCAAGACTATAGTCCCGCCCGTTCCAAGAATTCCAAATATATCATAAACCGATAAATCAAATTCCAAAGAAGACACTGCCAATAAACTATCTTTTTCACTGATGTCACATTTCTTGTTCACATCACAAATTGTATTCATGGCTGAAAAATGGGAAATCTCCACGCCTTTGGGTTCTCCAGTAGTTCCAGAGGTGAAAATAACATAAGCACTGCTGGAAGGATTTACTGGTTCATTGGCAGATATCTCCTCCCGCTTCGCCCGGTCATTCACATCAATGATATTCACTCTGTTTAACCTTAAATGACAGCCATGAGATACCATATATCTTATATCAGCGCGTTTCACGATCTTTTCGATGCGCTTATCCGGCTGGTTCATTCCAATCGGCACATAACATGCACCCAGCAGCAATATTGATAGTACTGATATTATCTGTTCTGCTCCCCTGGGCAATCGCACAGCCACCTTATCGCCAGGCCCTACACCTTCCAGCTGTAATAAACGTGCTAATTTCTTCGCTTCTTTGCACAGCTCATAATAAGTCAAGGTTCTGCCGGTGCCTTCTATGACAGCCGTTTTGCTGCTACGGTCTGTTGCATTTCTAAAAACAAGTTCATGCAGACATAGATTCTGCTTTACCCCAATTGTATTTATGCCTGAATATCTCTCTGCGAATTTTGTCTCTGATATTACAGGAAGTTCTTCCCCCCATTTGTCAGGATTGGATATAGTCCATCTCAAACATTCTATATAGGCACTGAACATATCCTCTATAAAGCCTTTCGGGAATACATCTTCAACTGTGTCCCACGAAAGCAAAATGCCTTCCGGGAATCTCATGACCTGGAAATCTATCAAAACTTGCGGTGTCTGTGAAGAAATATATTTTAATTTGCCAAAACTCCCTGCAAACCCATCAGTAATGATTGGTTCCATGCAGTCACAAGAAAATACGATTGGCGCCACAAGCTTTTGTGTTGGCCTTGACCTTAGTATATCTCTTATTACTTTCACTCCGGAATAAGCAGAATAGTCCAGCGATTCCAGAAAGGCTTCCTGAATTCTTTTCGTTTTACTAATAAAACCTCGTTCTTCAATGCCCTTTACCGGAAGCAAAAGGATATTTGTAAAATCAGCCACTTTGTCCTCTGCTTCTGACGGTCTGTTAAACAGAGGTATATTCATCAGAAAATCCGATTGATTGCTGTAACGTTCTAATATCTGTGTATAAATGGTCAGCAGTATCATTGCAGGTGTGACCTGGTTCTTCGCAGCACTTGCCGCAAGCCTGTCCCAATCCGCTTTCTCCAGCATAAAATTTCTTCTTTTAAACACCGGCTTCTTTACCGATTGATACGCTCTCTTTAATGGCAGTTCCGGCGCTTCCGGCAGTGTAGCAAAGTGTTCTTTCCAATAAGCGGCCACTTTTCGGTAAGCGTCCTCATTTTCTTTATGCTTCATGTGCTCTTCAAGAGAAAAAGGCGATTGCGTTTTCTCAAAAGAACAATCATTATATAATTTTTCTAAATCCGAAAAAATAATCTTTATGCTCTTTAAATCCGCTACCAGCAAATCAATGCCAAAATGCAAGATAGTTTTGTTCTTGCCTATAACCGATAAAATGAGTACTGCCACTTCGCCTCGTTCAACAGCCAACACTTTATGACTGTACTCATTTCTTACCGCTTCCATTTTCTCTTTCTTTTCTGTTTCATCTAATTGTTGTAAGTCATATATTATGATGCTGGAATTATATGGTTTATCCTGAATAACCTGGGTTCCGCTCTCCAAAAACTTTGTCCGGAGCGATGAGTGCAGGTATTGCACGTTTTCCCACGCCTTTGATAACCTCTGCCGGTCTATTTCCCCACATTCAAACTCAAAATACAGATAGCACGATATTCCTCCCATCACCTGATCTGGATTTCTGCCCACCCAATACGCATGCTGAACATCGGTAAGAGGAAATTCCATCGTTTCCGTCCGACTCCTATCCACTTCCTTTTTACTTTCTGCGCTGACACTCTGCATTTTTATTATTTTCCACCATTCCGCCAGATACGGTTTTTTCAGCAATTCAGAAACGCGGACATTGATACCTCTGCGTTTTAGCTCACTGGATATTAGCATTACCTTTAAGGATTCAAATCCAGCCTCAATCAAATTTATGTTTTCTATATCTGCAGTATAAGAATACTCCCCAATCTCTGCTATAATCTGACACAGCTCTGCATATGTAATCTCCGATTTCATATTTTCTCCTTCCCTGCAGTGTTATTCGCAATCTCCCGCAGCTTTACCCGGTTAATCTTTTTTACCGATGTAAGAGGCCACTCATCTATCTTCACAAGCTGGTCTGGTAGCTTATATGTTGCCAACCCCTTTTCCATAAGAAATTTTCGTATATGTGATAAATTAATTTTTTCATCCGCAGTCATGATGAAAGCACAAATTCTTTCTCCCATTAGAAAATCCTCAACACCTACTACCACCGCCTCATCAATGTTCGGATGTTCACTTATAAATATTTCAATCTCTCTCGGTTCTATTTTCTCACCAGACCTATTTATTTGGTCCGTGATCCTTCCCTGTACCTGATATCCATATGTGGAATCCCATCTCACTTTATCGCCTGTTCTATAAAATCCGTCCGATGTGAACTTATCTTTCATACTGACATCCTGGTTATAATAACTTTGAATGGTAAATGGTCCACGAATTATCAATTCTCCTTCTTCACCATTCAGTACGTCCATGCCATTCTCATCAATAATCCGGATTTCCTCATAGCCAGACACCGAATAATGGTAGCCTACCGCATCGCCAAGATTGCTGCGATCATAAATACTATACAGGGCCAGTCCTTCCGTTGCTCCATAAAGGGGTAAGACCTCACATTCCACCTTTTCAATTAATTTTGTAACAAGGCTCTCATCAACCAAGGAACCTCCAATAATGATTTTCCTGACGCTGCTCAAATCATATCCACACTCTTGATTCAGATACTGATTCCAGATTCGCGCCAGTGTTGGAACTAAGGCTGTAATTGTAATATTTTCTTTTTCAACTTGTACAAAAATATCATCGCAGTCCAGGTCACTGCATAAAACAGCTTTTCCCCCTGCGAAAAACACATTCAGAATTCCGGGCGAATATAACCCAACCTTATGTGCTAATGGCAGACAAGCTAAATAACTGTCAGAGGACGTAAACTGGAATTTCTGATTATATCCATAAATATGCCAATAAATCATTCTATGAGTGATTGGCACTAATTTAGGAACTCCGGTTGTTCCGCTTGACAACATAAGGAGGGCTATGCTGTCAAGCTCCTTGTTTTCTTCGATGATATTTTCGGTGTCTTCTTTCAATCCTTCGGCTATATCCTTGACTGCGATTTTACAAATCTGTCTGCTTGCACGCCCCTTGTGAATCCTTAATGATACTTCGTCCTTATCATAGAAAACCAATGTTGAGGCATCCGTCTTATCAAAAATGCCCTTTAACTCATTCTCACCAAATAAAGAGTTTGTAACAATTGGGATTGAACCTATTTTAATTAACCCCAGCAAACCAAATACAAACTCTTTTACATTCGGTATTCGCAAAACAACCAGTTCACCCTTGCTTATCCCGCGCCTTTTGAAATAGCAGCCATACTGGTTGATTTTCTTTTCCAGTTCTCCATAGGTAATACGATTTATGCCCTCCACAATAGCGGTCTTATTTCTATTTGCTTTAAACCTTTCTCCCAGCCAGATATCTATCGTTTTCTCCTGTACCGGTCGCAATTTCTTCCCATAGTTCATTCTCATTCCTCATTCCATATGCCAAACATGCTTTATGACATTTATCTACAGCAATTTGACAAATCCGCCAAATCTGATCTCCGTAGCTTTCACTGCTGGTTCCGCCGATTTTTACAGAAAAAGAGGCGAAATCTTTATAAAGCCCATAGCCGATTGCCTTCACATAGGCTTCTTTCGCTGTCCAAGATTCAAAAAAGGACTCAATATTATTTTGCCTGATTACAGTTGCTGTTTCTTCTGGTGAAAAATAATTTTCTGCGAGCCTTTGATATTCCTGTATTTGTTTTATTGCCTGCACATCTACGCCAACCTGAACATTACGTCCAAAGGCAAGCATTACAATCTCTCCCGAGTGAGATAGGTTGTAATTTATAGATAGACGTTTTCCAGAACAGCACAGATATGGTTTCCCAAAACGTCCTCTCTCAATTTGTATATCTTTTATATCTTTGCCAAGATAAGATGAAGAAATCTTTTTTACAGCGATTCGCCCTATTGCACCTCTCATTATGTCTTCATACTTTACATATGATGTATATTGCTTTATCTCTTCTTCATTCAAGATTCCCCAATTCTCTTTTATCCAACCTGTCATGCTTCTCCACCGCAGAATCCAAACCTGTATTTCTTCTGGAGGAAGATTATTCATAAAGCAATGCCGTGAAGTGAATGTAGGACGAATCACTTTAATTTTCACGATTGATAAACTCCTCAGATTTTTGATGAATTAACTTTAATACATTTTCCTCATCTTCTTTTATAAAGAAATGCCCGCCTCTGAAAAGGTAATACTGAAACTTGCTCTGCGTGTATTCAGACCATCTCTTAATATCGGCCAGGGTCGCTTCCCTATCCTCATTCCCGCCAATTGCCAAAACTGGACATATTAATTTTGATGGGGCATCCGGATAATAGCTTTCATCCAGAATAAAATCCGATCTGATTATCGGCATATAAAAGTTCAACAGTCTTTTATCCATTTTTATTTCTTCCGGAATACCGTCATATCGTTCCAGGCCAATCAAAAACTCCTGTTCTGTCAAATGAGATATCGGCTGTGGTTCCGGAATATGGGGAACTCTGCTTCCGGAGAAAATCGCCAACTTTGCTACCCTTTTGTTGTTCTCAAGCATTTTTTCAACTTCAAATGCTATTTTGCCGCCCATGCTATGGCCAAATAGGATAAAGTCATTGTCAAACCTCATAATAGCGTCCACAACGTCTTTTACAAGTGATTGCATGTTCAAATATGGCTTCTCACCAATACGTTCTTCTCTTCCCGGTAATTGTATGGGGCAAACCGAAAGTTTCTTGTCAAAATATTGAATCCACTTAGCATAGAAAGCGGCACCGCCTCCTGCATATGGGAAACAAAACATTATTGTACTTTGGGGGCTAATACCTTCCGAATTCTTAATCAATTTCCCATTGTATATCATAACCTCACCTCCTGAATCCAGACTAACCCAACCGCCCCCCACTGATTTAAACCCTGCAGCAAACAACAGCAATGATGGTACTGGACATTACTAAGAAAATATCTTTTGCAGTCAGACTTATAATGTAATAGCTATCTTTCTTATACGGACTCTCGATTCCTCTGACAATGGCTGATGATGCCAGTTCGTCCGCTATTTTCAGGCTTCTGAAAACCATAGGGACAATTGCATATTCCAATGTACTAAGCGGGTGAAAAAGGACTGTCCTTATAGACCGCAAAAAGCCTCTTACCTTCATAGCGTCTTTTACTTCACCAAACTCATGAACAAGGGTGGGAGCAAACCGGAGCATGACAATTATAATCAGCATTATATTTTCGGGAATCGGTAACTTCCTTATACTGGAAGTCAGTTTGCCTGAAGGTATATGCACTATCAGACACACAATCATCGCCGGCATCAATAGACGATAAAGCATATGAAATAACAGCGGTGATGGAAAAGAGATATGGTATTTTGTATTAATAGCCAGCCAAACTACCGACAGGATATATACCCCCAACATTCCTAATCCCATCGTAAATAACTCAAAATAGCATAACAATAGAAAAAGCCATATCATATATAAACCATGCCCCAGCAAACTGGTGCTTAAGAAGGAAGTGAAGCATGCGCAGACAGCCAACAGCAACACTGTCCTGCCATCGATCTGCTCCACTTTTCTGATGTTACTATGATTCATAATCATTCCAAAATACCAGCTTTCTGAAAATGTCTTCTTAATAGTCTCTGCCCGAACAGAACACCTAATACAGCAAGAAGACCGGTTATTGCACAGCCCAAAAGCATCAGCCCCGGATGGGTTGACATTAAAAACTGCATATCTAAGGTTTCCTGTGAAAAGCCACTATTTAATGCCATTTCTTTATAACTGTCCCATGCCCACCAGAGAGGCACCGCACATCCAACGAAATTCCCGATACTGTTTAAAGCCCAGCCAATCATATTGCGGATCGGCTTTCTATATGTATTTTTTCCAATCATAGACAGCTCGGAAATAACGCCTACAATCAGGAAATATGGCAGCAAGAAGGCGTAACCCATAAGTGCCTGGATAAGGCCATACACAAATGCCCAAACAAACAACAGCCCATGTTTGTTCACCCGGTTTGCCGCTACAAGGAAGAATACAGCTCCTAAAAAGCCGTCAATGGCGGCTGAACCATATAAATACACTTCTGAAAATGGCAATGTGACAGCGCTGACCACCATTGCTATCATATAATTGATTACCAACATGGCTGCAACCGTGATTACGTCTCTGATACTAAACTTACTTCCCTTTGTTTCACTCATATAAAGATCCTCCTGTAATATAGTGGTTTTGGTTAGTTGCTACTAACTATTAGTTAAAGCCTCGGCATGTTAGCAGCAACTAACTCTATTGTATTTTACAGGATTCTTTTTAATATTTCTACCCCTTTAAATGTGTATTTTTTTAAAATAGCCCATTTTAACAGTTTGTTTCATTCAAAGGCTTGTCACATCACAGGGCTGTAGATGACTTTATGAAACATTCAATTAAATTTCGTTTTACTTAAATATTAAATTATAAAATAATTGCCGCAGACTTTTTGATAAATCGACATTGTCACTATTATAAAAAGTACTGCGGCCTGAATCATTATATTAACTTCCAGCTTACTCTTACGTATTTCTATATCCGAAATAAGTTCTCTTTAGTCCTTATGACAAATAACATTTCTCTCAGCCCACTTCAAAGTACTCTTTCGCTTTCATATAGCCATTGCTGAATCACCCTTTTCGTGGGAGAAAAATTCCTGTAAAAGTCTTACAGCCTCGTTATCCATAGGCCGATGCCATAATATACGGCCATGCTCAATAAACATAAGATGTGTACAGCATTTGTATATCAGTTCAGGATCATGCGTTATCAGAAACAACGTTTTTTTCATTTCTTTTAGCTGTATTAATTTTTCTGAAACCTCAAGCATATGTCTATAATCCAATCCACTGGTGGGTTCATCAAATATGATTATTTCTTTCCCAGATGCAACAGCACTGCCAATAGCGACTCGCTGCTTTTCACCACCGGATAACGACATTGGGTGCAGTTTCAGTTTATCCGACAAATCAAGCCCGGCCAAAATTTCTTGTGCCCGAACCTTGTCCTCTTCCTCATTTTCTCCATCCATACTCAGCAAAAGTTCATCAAGTACATCTTCTGTAAAAAGCTGGTGATTTACATCCTGCATTACCATATAGGAAATATGCCGGCGCTTCTTCGCATTGAGAGCATTGCCATTTAATTTCAAAGTGCCCTTTGAAGATTTATCTAATCCGCATAGACATCTGGCAAAAGAGGATTTACCAGCTCCATTGTCACCAATGATTCCAATGATTTCTCCCTGCGGCAATGTTAAATTCGGTATGTTTACAATCGGATATCCCCGTTTTTCATATGAAAACCAAAAGTTATCAATCTGCAGGCTTTTTTCATTTGCTTCAGGTTTTTTTTCAGGCATCAAGTCAAATGGATTTAATGCACGTAATCCCATTTTCTTTAACTCCTTTGGATCTAGTTCCAAAAATTCCTCTCTTGTATATTCATTACATATCTCTCCGCGCTTCATATATATGATTCGGTCCGCATATGGAGCCAGGTAATAAAGGCGGTGTTCGGCAACGATTACTGTCTTATTTTCAGATTGCCATTGGCGAATTACTTCTGTTAAATCTTTTATCGAAGAAATATCCAAATTTGAGGACGGTTCATCCAAAACAAAAGTATTAGGGCAGATAGCATCTGCCGATGCACAGGCTATCTTCTGCTTTTCTCCACCAGATAAAGCAAACAGGCTCCGTCCAAGCAGATTTTCTAATTTAAGGCATTTTGTTGTATTCTCAAGCCTTGCCAGCATTTCCTGCACCGGCAACCCCAAATTTTCGCATCCAAACACAATCTCGCTTGTCGTATCTACATTGTAGAACTGTGTTCTCGGGTTTTGAAATACAGAGCCAACCATGGGGGCAATCTGATATAACTGATAATCCTTTACCTCTTTCCCATCCAAATAAATCTGTCCCGTTAACTGTCCATTATAATAATGCGGAATCAATCCGTTAATCAGGCGCGTCAAAGTTGTTTTACCGCAACCAGATTCACCACATAGTAAAACAGTCTCTCCATCTTCGATTTTCAAATTGATATTACGCAGGCTATTCTCTGATTCTCCGCTTTCATAGGTAAAGGACACATCTTTAATTTCTATCATTTCACTTCCCCTTCTACCATTTAATAATAAATAAGGTGACAAACAGCATAACGCCTGAAATTACTACCGCAATGGCATCGTAACAGGTAAATCCAACTCTCGTTATGCTTGACCGCTTTGCTGGATTATCCAGCCCACGGGTCAACGCTGCCGCAGACAGTTCATCACCAATCTTTACAACCGAAATCATAAGCGGTATGAAACGATATTCAAGCAGTGCCATTGGATTCTGCCAAAATTTTTTCGTACCAAACTGGATTTCCCTCATTCTCATAGCGTCTTTAATAGCTGCTGATTCTTCCTGCATGGTAGGCAAAAAGCGAAATAATACAGAAAGAGGAATGGTAATATTCCTACCGATATGCATTCTGCTCAGTGATGTAATACACTCACTGGCAGTAGTAGATTTAATTATGTAATTCCCCATTGCAAAAGCAGGAAAAAGCCTTAAAACCAATCCCACCAATAAAACTACAATCATATTGACAACCATGTGAAAACGAATTGAGTTTTGGATTTCCTTAACCACCAAAGCAGCTACAAACAGAACTATAAAAATGGCCGCTGCCTTATATTGTCTGTTTGTAAGTAATAGAATAAAAGGTATCAAAGCCACTGCAAGCATAAAAGCGGTATGGCCATATAAAAACTCGGCGGTAGCTACAACGGCCATCAGCAGTAATTTTGTCCGTGGGTCTAAATGGAATCCTTTCGTCTCTGTAACAGCAAGCATGTGCATCAAACAATACCCGCCCTCTCAAAGTGCTTCTTTAACATTTTATGACCGAGCAAAGCACCGCAAATCCCGCCGACAAACAAAATCACAAATCCCGCATACATCATCCATGATGGCATCATAGATTGTAATGTTTCTGCGTATTGGTTCCCCATGGAGCTGTGAATATTTTCCCAGTAGGACTGCCCGGCAATCCAAAGATTCGCAGGGCATCCCATCATGCCAAGGCAAAAACACGCATAGCTTAGGAGGGTAACGTTAAAGTTTTTATACTGACCGGCCTTTAACACAATATCAGCAAGAATTCCGCCCAGTGTCCACCCCACCAGCCCAATCCATGTATAGCCTATAAGAAAGAAAAACAGACCGCAGATGACACCTGTAATTGTCAGCATCCCGAATTTCTGAATTTTTGTGTAGTACAGCATCATAGGAATGCCACATACAAACGGCCAGATAAACAGAAGGAATGGATATATTACAGGCAGTGCAGTCAGTAATCCGAAAACAAAAAATATTACAAGAGTCATGGCAGTATAAATTCCTACATTGATAAGATCTTTTCCATTTAGTTTATTAGATTTTTGCATTTTAATCGTCCTTTCGTTATGACTAATTTCATATTTTATAGTTAGATTCAGCTAACTGTAGGGGAAATTTTTTGGGGATTAAATCCCCAAAACAGTTTGCCAGCCCGAGCTGAAAAATACCGATAGCGTATGAGCATACTTCAATGCAGCTGACTTTGGATAATTGTGCATAACAATTTCCGCAATTGAAGCATAGTAAGAATGGACCAACATATGCCACTCGTCCTCATCTAAATCATTGACAGGTACACCGCGTGCTTTTAATTCTGCAATGAGTTTTATTGTCTCCTGCACATCTGCGCGTACCAAGTCGTCTAAAAAGCCTGCATACTTTGTTCCTGACGAGCACATCAGAAGCAGCCTGAATACATCAAAATGCTCATAAATATATTCGATTATCTGGATAATCGTACTTTCTGACAGCCTCCACAAATTCTTAAGCTCATCTGTTTTTACTAAATCAAAATGCTTATCTATTGATTCTGAATATATCTTTTGGATTGTCTGAACAACTGATTCCACTAAAGAACCAAATAAAGCTTCCTTATCAGCAAAATGATTGTAAAAGGCACCATTGGTTACATTTGCGTCTTTACAGATTTCCCTAATACTGGCTCTTTCAAAGCCAAATTCTAAGAAGTGTTTCTTTGCACAGGCCAAAAGATTTTCATGAGTTTGCTGGAAATCCCTTGACATTTCCTCCCCTCCATTCTATACTATATTACACTGTAATATTACACCGTAATATAGATTTTACCACCCTTTTCCTAAAAAATCAATACCCAATTACAAATTCTGATTAGCAGAAAGGAAGATGTTTATATGAAATCAAAAGAACCGGGGGCAATCCGGCAGCTTTTTATGTTTGTTGGCAGTAGCAAGGGGAAAATGAAATTTTCCATTCTTATGGCCGTTTTAGGGGAACTATTTGGTATGGTTCCATTCCTTATACTGGCTATGTTGGCAGACTCACTCTATTCCGGAACAGCTACTACTAAAGATACGGTGATACTGGCGGGAATCGCGGCACTTTGCCAGTGCATTAAGACATTCCTTACATGGAGGTCGTCCCTTCTGTCCCACCGTATTTCCTTTACTATTTTACAAAATATACGTGAAAGAATTGCCGATAAAATGGCGAAGGTTCCCATGGGCGTCATGTTGGAAACCCCTTCCGGCATTTTTAAAAACTTAATTGTAGATAATGTGGCAAAGCTAGAGGATTCTATGGCCCATTTTATGCCTGAACTTCCGTCACACATCACAGCACCTCTATGCAGTATTCTATTAATCTTTATTTTGGATTGGCGCATGGGGCTGGCCTCTTTAATTACTGTCCCGTTGGGAGGTTTGTTTTTCGCTGCCATGATGCGCGGATATGCCTCCCGTATGGAAAACTATATGTGTTCTGCGAATGAAATGAACAGTTCTCTTGTGGAATATGTAAATGGTATTCAGGTCATTAAAGCTTTTAACCGGTCCAGCTCGTCCTATGGGCAATACTCAAAAGCTGTCAATTACTTCCACGACTGCACCATGGAATGGTGGAGTGAGTGCTGGCTATGGAATGCGGCCGCTCGTGCAGTCCTTCCCTCCACCTTACTTGGCACACTTCCTATCGGCGCTTTGCTTTTTATGAATGGTTCGATTACTTTACCGGTTCTGATGATATGTCTTATTGTCCCCCTTGGCTTTACAGGGCCGCTGATGAAAGTATCGGAAGCCATGGAGCAGGTAAGTATGATCAAAGGAAACCTTGAACAAGTTACTGCCTTCTTAAAAACTCCTGAACTGCAGCGGCCTGCGGACCCGGTTACTCTCACAGAACCGACATTTGAATTTAGTCACGTTTGCTTTGGTTATAACAAAAGTGAAGTGCTGCACGATATCTCATTTAAGACGTCACCGAAATCAATGACAGCGATTGTCGGTCCGTCCGGATCTGGTAAATCTACCATAGCCAAATTAATGGCGGGATTTTGGGATGCCACCTCCGGGACTGTGCTTTTTGGTTCACAGGATATTCGCAACATCCCCTTTGAGCAGCTGATGGGAGAAATCAGTTATGTTGCACAGGATAACTTTCTTTTTGATAAAACCATCCGTGATAATATCCGCATGGGAAATCCAGCCGCAACGGACGAACAAATAGAAACCGTTGCAAAAGCTGCAAACTGCCATGATTTTATCATGCAATTAGAAAAAGGCTACGACACTATGGCCGGAGATGCCGGAGACCGCCTATCTGGTGGAGAACGCCAACGTATCACCATAGCGCGTGCCATGCTTAAAAAAGCTTCCGTGGTTATTCTTGATGAAGCAACTGCCTATGCAGACCCGGAAAATGAAGCACTGATACAAGAAGCAATCAGTAAGTTAATTTCCGGGAAAACCCTAATTGTTGTTGCACATCGTCTGAATACAATCCGCAATGCCGATCAAATCCTTGTTGTAGCTGATGGGAAAATAGCTGGATGCGGAACGCAAAATGAACTGTTAGAGAACTGCCCTCTTTATAAGAAAATGTGGGAGAATTATTCAGATGCGGTAACTTCCAAAACGAAAGGAGAATCTTAGATGTTTGAAATGATTTCTCGTATTTATCAAATCGCCGGCTCCAGCAGAAAAAAAATAACAGTTGGAATACTGTGCAATATTTTAAAATCCTTTTTTCAAAGTTTTATGATGCTCAGTGTATTTTTAATCATGTTAAATCTTGATACACTAACCTCCTCAATAATTTTAAAAGCTGTAACTATCATTCTTATTAGTATTCTTGGACGTTTCTTTTTCCAATGGATGAGTGACCGTACCATGAGCGGAACCGGTTATGATATTTTCCGTGATTACCGTTTAGAAATTGGTGAGCGATTAAAACAAGCACCTATGGGTTATTTTTCAGAGCAGAACCTTGGAACCATCCAAACAATTTTAACCACTACCATAGCGGATCTGGAAGGTTACTCCATGATGGCTATCGAACAGATGACCAGTGGTGTTGCCATGGCATTCCTTATGTCTTTCATGATGTTCTTTTTCAACCCAATAATAGGGACACTAAGTATGATAGGCTTAGTAATTGGCCTGACAGTATTACGCCTGGTCAGACAGCGGGCCGCAGAACATTCGCCAATTTATCAGGCTGCCCAGGAAAATCTGGTTAATAAATGTTTAGAGTACATACGTGGGATTGCTGTTCTCCGTTCATTTTCAAACGGCAAAAGCGGCCAGCAAGAGGTACACACTGCATTTCAAAAGAAATGGGACGCTGATTATTCACAGGAAAAGGCAACCGCAGGTGTTCTCCGGCTATATGGCCTTGTCTATAAATTGATGAGCTGCGTCTTAATCGCTGCTGCTGGTATCTTATACATGGACGGAAAAATTTCCCTACCATTCTGTATGACATTTTTGTTTTGTGCATTTACCGTTTATTCTGATTTGGAAACTATGGGAAACAGTGCATTCTTGAGTAAGAAAATAAATACCGAATTAGACCGTTTGGAAGAAGTGACAAATATTCCCCAGATGGACACCACCACAGATAAACTCCATCCTTCCAATTATGAGATTTCATTAAAAGATGTATCATTTGGCTATGGTTCCCGCAGAATTATTGACCACATATCCTTAAACATACCAGAGCATACTACATGTGCGATTGTAGGTCCGTCAGGAAGCGGTAAAACGACATTATGTAACTTAATCGCTCGTTTCTGGGACGTTCAGGAAGGCTCTGTGTGTATTGGCGGCCAAAATGTGAAAGACTATACCGCTGACAGTGTGCTTGACTGTATCAGTATGGTTTTCCAAAAGGTTTATCTATTCCATGACACAATCGAAAATAATATTAAGTTTGGGAAGCCTGATGCGTCACTTGAAGAAGTAATGGAGGCAGCAAAAAGAGCCTGCTGTCATGACTTTATTATGGCCTTGCCGGATGGATATCAAACTGTAATTGGCGAAAGTGGATCTACATTATCTGGCGGCGAAAAACAAAGAATCTCCATTGCACGGGCAATTTTAAAAGACGCACCCATTGTCATTTTAGATGAAGCAACCTCCAGTGTTGACCCTGAAAATGAACAGGCTCTTTTATCTGCGATTGAGGAGCTGACTAAAAATAAAACTTTAATTTCCATAGCCCATCGATTGAGTACCGTACAAAAAGCTGACCAGATTATTGTGATTGATAATGGGCACGTCAAACAAAAGGGCACCCATGACCAGCTCAGTAAAAAGGACGGAATTTACCGGAATTTCCTTAAATTACGTGTGGAAGCCACCGGATGGCAATTATAAATATTACCCCATTTCACCCCTCTGTATCAATGAAAACCAGGGAAGGATTTAATGAATTCCTTCCCTGATTTTCTTTTTGTGCCAAGGCACTCATTTTCTCTTAACCTTCCAGAACCGGGCAGTCGTCAGGCCATATACCTCACCTTTCGCTTTTGCATAGACCTGTTTTTACTAAACAATTGCCTGAACCTACACATTCCTCTTTAATTTATTTTTCCTATCTAATCAAAGTATTTGCAGTTGCCAGTTTTTCCTCCCTTAACATAAGTTCTTTCCATACATCTACAAAGCCTTCCAAATTGTTTTTCGACAGCTTTTTCACCATCTGATTGATATAGTCCAGATATTCTACATGCATACAGCTTTTATTAATGCGGATCAATGTGAATGGATATCCCCAGGCCAGTAATTCATGTAGCTTTTTATAGCATTCCTGTACTACTTCTAAGTCACAGTTTTCATCAACATAGTTCAGAAAGAAAAAAACCGATAACCATGAGAAATATGCTCATAAGTTATCGGTTCTATGTTTTCAGGTGTTTATTCAGTAATATTTAGTCCACAAATACAGTTTCATTCACCCGTTTATTCAATGCATCAAATTGCTCCTTTGATATTATTGGCTCATAATTGCCTATATATCTCAACTCTTCTGAATATGATTTTGTTCTCGCCGTAACAACCCCTGCATAGTATACGGAGGCAGGCATTTTTCTCAATCTCTTTGCCCATATGCCTGCACTTCTCATTAGATTCCCCTGATTACTCCAATGTGATTCCACTTCTGTAAATGACAGCTCCATCACATTCTGTAAAGCAAGCAATGATATATCTTCTCCCGCCTGAAAGTATTGTTCCCGAAGTTCTATTTCTTTTCCCACCTGCCGGCAAATCCAACTATAGGGAATACTGTTTGCCGCCTCCTCGTAATTCAAGACAAGATGCTGTGTATCTTTTTTATAATCTATGAACTCCAATACCATGTATTCCGGCGGATTGTTCAGATAATCCATAACAAACTTTAAAGCAGACCTCACGCGAAAAGCTTCCATTTCCTCTACAACTAACTGCCTGTCCTTAATACGATAACCATAGGGTGCCTTTACGAACTCGGCCCTCTTTTTCATACGACTTTTCATACAATCCTTAATATTCTTCATATAGATTGTCCACTCCTTTTAATTTGAAAGTAATTAACTTGCTTTTCTCATACACAGCATATTAATTTCGTCCTGAAATTTAAAAACAACTTCAATATTATGATTCTTGTCTACCAACACTTTTTCAATAAAGGCATCAGCCAACTCCGGAGACAACGCCTCCTCATTTCTAAACTCATCGACCAATCGGGCAAAATCTGAATAGAATATGATATTTGCCTCATCATATTTTCGGATTCCTTCTTCCACCTTTTGAATTCCTGCCTCCAATGGAACAAGCTGTTCTGACAATTTCTGTTTTTTTATCAGATATTCTTCTCTGCTTACATGCCCTGCTCTGTAATCTTCATACAAGTTCATTTTCTTCTGCTTTATTTCTTCTGCCCTCTCCTGAAATCTTTCCATGATTGCATGGTAATCTGCCATATTATGATTCAAAGCCTTTAAGATTTTCTTTTTGCTGTCAGTAAATAATCTTAAATTGAATTGTATAACCGAAAACACTGCTTTTTCTAATACCGCTGTTTCAATAGGCGGAAAAGTACAATCCGACAATGGATTTTCACGCTTAGCCAAACAATAGTAAAAGTCATTATCTTCATGATATCTGCGCCTGCTTAATGCTGAACCGCAATGTACACAATACACATTTTTATATAATGCTGATACTCTGCGCCTCGGTCCACTTTTGCAACCACTTTTAGCAGCCCTCTCATCCAGCCACTCATTCACCCTGTTAAACTGCTCTTCTCTGATAATTTTCGGCTGTCTGTTTGGAACAAGAATTTGGTCCGCCTTATTCACTGCCCGTGTTCCTTTTGTCCCCAATACACAAGCCTCTTCCTTATGACGTACTGAATATCCCAAATAAGCTTTATTCCTTGCAATCTTTTTCAGTGTTGTTTTATTCCAGATAGAACTGGTCTTACATAATTTGGCATTGTATTTTTTAGCCAAATAAACGCTCGGCGGATCAATTCCTTTTTCAGCCAGGAACTTAATTATAAACTTATAACTTTTTTTCTGGTCTAATAGATCCATAATTATTTGTAGTACATATGCCGCCTCCCAATCCACCTCATATTCACGGTCAGCTGTATACCGATATCCATAAAGAGGTACTGGGCCGTTATGCTTTCCTTGAAGAGCCTCCTCCATCTTAATTCTCTTCTGAGTGGTAGACGCCTGAATTGGAACTAACCCATTAATCAAATTCTTGAATTTGGCTTCAAAATCTATACCATATTGATAATCTTTGCTGTCATAATCATCATTAATCGCAATATAGCGTACTTCCAAAAAAGGAAATATCTTTTCTAAATAATTGACGGTATCTATGGTGTCCCTGCCAAGTCTGGAGAAATCCTTCGTTGCTATTACTATCATATTTCCATATAAAGAACGGACTCTGCTCATCATATTCTGAAAATTAGGTCGGTTAAAATTACTGCCAGTGTAGCCATCATCAATAAATTCTTCTACTTGATAATCATGAAATTCACTGTGTTCCTCCTTGAATCGGTTAAGCAATCTTCTTTGGTTTGTAATGCTGCAGCTTTCATCGTCTCCATCTTCCCTGGAAAGACGTTCATAAAAAAGCAGAAATTTTTTCTTCATCCTCACACCGCCTTTGCAATCAAATCCATGCTGAATATATCTTCAAATTTGAAGATAACTTCCATGGAGGTTTTGTCTATAATTTTGATTTCCGAAATCAATTCATCAATAATCTCCGCTGTCACGCAGAGATTTCCCTGCTTGTCCATCAATGCAGAAAGCCATTTGTTCTTTAAAGAATATCTCCTGACCATATCATTTGACTCTATAATCAAACTCCCTTTTAGTGCCCTCAGTTCATCAACCTTCTCCATATTCTGTCTTTTAAATTCTATGTACTCTCTTTTATCCAGAATCTGATCTACATAATCTTCGTATAATTGTTGCTGCCTCACTAAAAGGCTCTGGATTTCCCGGTCAATGTCAGCAATCTGATTCTGGTATTCCCGTTTCAATTTGGTTATAAAAGAGTCCTTTTTATATGCTTTTTTCTCCTTCATTGCTATACTGACCCACTTATCTAAGAGGACCGTAACAGCTTTTAATACTGCTTTTTCATTGATAAATTTGTTCTTGCAATGATTAGGTGCTACATCATGTCCAGGACAATGATATTCAATACCTATTCCCTGCTTTGTATGATACCTGCTTTGTGACATATGCCTTCCGCAAACTCCACATACGAGCTTCCCTGCGAATAATCCATATTTCTTATCAATTTCTCTGGTAAAGCTATTCACCCAGATTTTCTGTGCGTTCTTTTGGGCCCTGTCATAAATTGCCTGCTTTATGATACGGGGTAGAGCATCCTCTTCAATATTCCATTCCTGCCGCGGCACCCTTTTTAATTTTTTTCCTTTATAATAGCTTTGTTCTGTTTTATGGGTAACCAAACAGCCAATATAAACGGGGTTCTGAATGATACTAGAAATGAAATTGCCCAGCCACAGATACTTTTCCGGGTTCTTTTCTACCTTTTCTGCTTTTCCATGTTTTATCAAGTGATAGGCTTTCGGCGAGGGAATATTCTCCCTATTCAATATTTGGGCAATCTTATAGTATGAATATCCTTCCAGCACAAACATGTTAAATATACGGACAACAACAGAGGCAGCTTCCGGGTCAATCACGAGTATTTTACTATTGGCTTTTGAACGCTCAAATCCATATGGCGGCCTCGCTCCCCAGAACTCCCCATTGCCTCTGGCCAGTTCATGGGCCTGGGTAAGTTTTTTGGAAGAGATACGGGCGTAATATTCATTTGCCAGATGTTTAATCACATAAACCATTCGTTCTTTGCTGCATTGTGGATCTGCACTGTCATATCCATCGTCTATGCTGATGAAACGAACATCTAATTCCGGGAATACTACATCTAACAGCTCCAGCGCTTCCAAATAGTTTCTTCCAAATCTGCTAAAATCCTTAACGATTACTGCATTGATTTTTCCAGACTTAATATCTTTGAGCAGTTCAGAAAAGCCCGGACGATTAAATGTAGTGCCCGAAACACCATTATCGCAGTATTCACCGGTCAGAATACTTCCTGACAGATTCCTGCTTATAAATTCCCCGTTTCTCTGCAGCTGATGACTAATGGAATCATCGTTTTTTATTTTATTGCTTCTAACCGATAAGCGTGCATAAGATCCAAATCTGTATTCTCTAAGTGAGAAAATAACTTGTTCTTCAACCAGATTCCTTCTGCTTTTTCTAGCCACACATGACACCGCCTTCCCCTAAGCTTTCCAGGAATGTTTCCATTTTCTGGTTAGGCAATTCTGTACAAATCTGTCTGATTTTTGCTATGACCTTTCTAAATTCATCTTTAAACCAGAACGTAATTTCCAGATTTCCCTTTTCGGAGACTTGAATACTCTTTATACAACTAACTACCAGCCTCCGGTCAAGTTCCTTTACCTGACCGAATTGCAAAAAATGATCAATCCATGCATTCTTACCACAGATATTCCGAAATATATTATCATTTTCTACCTTTTGCTGCTCAATCAGCTTTTCCAGTTCAGTACAACGGCTTGAATACTGTTTTTTCAGCTGAAGGTATTCCTCTCTTGTCAGCAGCTCGTCCTGATAGTCACCGTATAATGAGGCAGCTAATTTCATATTCCTCTGGTAATCCTTTTTTAACATTTCCATCCGAGAGCTTTCCTTCTGTACCCTGCGGTCCGAAAATGGTATTGTATCAACATATGACAAGATTGATTTTAAATCAGTAAGAACAGAAATATGGTATTGTATCAGCAGAAGAATGTTTTTTTTCAACTTTGATTCTGAAACCCTGTGAGGCGAACATGTCCTGCTATTCTCCCTGTTGGTAGAGCACACATAATATCCATATTCCTTTCCACCTGCTTTCGTGGATTTGCGTACAAGTGATTGATGGCAGTCTATACATTCCAGTAGCCCAGAAAAAAGATATACGGTTTCCTGACCAGGCGCTGTCCGCGTATCATGCTCTAACAAGTGATTGACAATCATAAAATCAATCCAGCTCACAAGGGGAGGCATTGCCCCCTCTACGACAGCCCACTCCTCTTCGCTTTTGTAGATTATTTTCTTTACTTTAAAGTTCGGAGTAGTGGTTTTTCCTTGTATCAGTATTCCCAGGTAAGCGGTATTATTAAGAATTCTTCCTACAGCTACGGCAGTCCAATGGCTACGTTCATATTTTTTAAATGTTGTCCTGTACCGGACCCCCTGTGATACTTTATAGTCTGCCGGCGGCAAAATACCAAGGCTGTCAAGCCGTGTTGCGATGGCATCCTGACTTAAACCACAGAGTTTCCAGCGAAAGATATCCCGCACCACCTCCGAAGCGATAGGGTCAAGAATCAACCTGTGATGATCATTTGGATCTTTTTGATAGCCATAATACGCGTATGCCCCGACAAAAAGTCCCTGCTCACGCATAGCCTTTAATGTATTTCGGATACTGATACTTGTATTTGCCGGATAGCTTTCATTTAACAGACTTTTAATGGGTAATGTTAGAAAATCCTCTTTGCAGGATTCGGCTTCACTGTCATAGTTATCATCAATCGCAATAAAACGGACGCCCCACTCCGGGAATCTACGCTGTACATACCGCAATACTTCCGTAAAATCTCTGCCCAAACGACTCAGATCTTTTACGATAATACAGTCAATCTCCCCACTTTTAATCAGATTCAGGATTTTCTTGAAACCGGGGCGATTGAAGTTTGTACCAGTATACCCATCATCGACTGCTTCACCGATGATTTGGATTTCCTGTTGTCCGCCACAATAACGCTGTACTATGACTCTTTGATTTTTAATGCTGTCGCTTTCAATCTGATCGCCATCCTCCACGGATAAGCGCAGATAAGCATAAGCACGATAGATATGATTTTTACGCATAAAAACAGCTCCTAACCACTTATTAGTTAGCGCATGAACCCTGGGTCATACATCAAATAAGTAGCAGGAACCTGCTTAAATGTTTAGTTCTATTCCGCTTTTATTTTACCATGATTCATTCCAGTTGTCCACACCTATCTAACCATTTATCACCTTCTTTTTTTCTCTTTTGCGAATCTCAATCAACACTCTGCTTTTTCTATCAAATTTTCAATTATGTCGGATAAGGTCCTGCCCGTACTTGAATAAGATACCTTTATCTTCATGTCCCCCACGCGGAACAGGTAGGGATTTACTCCTTCGTCCAGTATTTTTCTCATTCTCTTCTCACATGGTAAAGAGGTATCTATTTTTACACTATTCAAATCCACCAGCGTATCAATATCAACCTCATCCAACTTTATCTGTTGGAAAGCATCCAGCTCTTCAATCGTAAGCATTTCTCTATACCTCCCGGGACAATGATTTTCTTTACATCTTCTTAACGATATTTCACAAACGCCAAAAGTGTCATACTCAATACAGACCTTATGAAATGGTTGTATCTATCATCTCCCGGTTCCATCACGAAGGGTAAATCCGGCTTTATTCATGTTTTCTTTAATACAAGCAGCAGTCTCCAGTAAAAAACTCGCTTCTCTCCCTGAACAGCCTTTTATGATATTTATAAAGGCCAATATGTACTGTTCCTTCGTGTCACCAATATCTGAAGATTCTATCAATACAGGGTATACGTTCAATGCCTCCAATACATTCAAGTAGGATTCCATACTTAAATTTCTCAAACCGTTTTCAACTTTACTCATATGATTTGCAGACACCCCTGCCCGTTCTGCAAGCTTCTCTATTGTATATCCTCTTTCTTCTCTTAAAGTACGAATGTTTTGAGCAATATTAAAATTGTTAACCATCTTCGTACCATACTCCTTTTTAAGTTTGAATGTATTTTACATGATGATTTCCTGTTTGAGAACGGACTGTAAAGACCAATATCATCCAATTCTAGCGTATAATTTGCCATTTCAGATTTTCCGACATAAATCCAGAAAAAAAGAACTGCCTGTAGATGGCAGCTCTCTTACAAAACATATTCTATTTTCAACTAATGCCGTAAATTTATACTCACGCAACTTTATCATCATTGTCATTATTTGAAAGGGCTATTTTGCTTAAACTGCCTTTCATCGACTCAATTGTGTCTAAGTAAAACTGAAGTTCCAACTCCGGACATTCCTTTAAGATACATAAGAAACGTGACAATAGTTCTATGCTCTTTTCCGTCCCATCTGCTTCAGATACCAAAACAGGAACAACCTCTAAAGCTTCCAGTATTTTTATATATGTTTTCATGCCGATTGTCCTGGAGCCAGATTCTACCTTACTCAGATGGCTATGTGATATTCCGGCCAATTCGGCCAGGGCTTCCTGGGTCAGACCTCTTTCTTCGCGTGCCCTTCTAATGTTCTCTGTTATTGAACATGTATGATCCTTCATATGTTTGTCTCCTGTTTACCGTTTATCGAGTGTCCCCATACTACGATTTTTCATCGCAATACACGTTTAAAATTATTACCTATCATTTTTTCACTTTCATCTCGCAAGCCCATTCACATTGATTTAAAATGCTGCCATCACACCACCAGTAGCTCTCTATAATCAGCGCGACTCCTCCACTCAACGGTTTACCATAAAAATATGTGCTATTATAGAGCATGCCTTTTTCTATGTCAACATTTTTTGATTTAATAGACATTTTTTCTCGTTTACTCGAACCATATCCCATCGAATAGAGTAGAGAAATAACAGCGAGTGTTATTTCCCTCTCATTGAACCGTACGTACGGGTCTCGTATACGGCTCTACAACCTATATTCCAACATTTCTTAGATAATAGTTTAAAGGATTGAGCAGTCCTGCTCCGTCCTTTATTCTTGTTTCCAGTACTTCCGGACTGATTATATAATTAACAACATTCATTCCGCTTCGTCTATACCAACCGAGCCTTGAGTTTGCTACCTTATATATGGCTTCATGGTCAAATCCACACTTATATTTCTGGTTTAAATAGCACAGATTTTTGTATATTCTCTTAGGCACTTTCCATTGTTTTAGAACAATCACCCTCATCTTGTGCCTTAGCCATGCTCCAAACTCTTCCATAAATTGTTTCATCATTCCGATTCTGAAATAATTAATCCACCCTCTCGCTATTTCATTCACTCGTTTTATTGTTTCAGCCAGCGGTCGTGCAATCGCTTTATTTCTTTTAAGGTATTCACTTAGCTTCTGTTTCAGTTTCTTTTTCTTTCCTGTTGTGGGTTTTACTTTCCATTCCCCTCCATGTTTGAGAAAAGTGAAGCCAAGATACTTACTTCTTGTTGGTCTGACTACTTTCGTTTTTGTAACATTAACTTTTAGGAACAGCTTTCTTTCTATCCATTCTGTTATGGATTTCATTACTCTGTTGGCTGCTTTTTCACTTTTAGTGAATACTATTGTGTCATCTGCGTACCTCGTAAACCGAAGTCCCCTTTGTTCCAGTTCCTTATCTAATTTATCAAGATATACGTTTGACAGCACAACAGACAGGGGACCACCTTGTGGCACTCCGCTTATTGCTGCTTTTTCCAGCCCTTTTTCCATTGCTCCTGCTTTCAGATATTTCCGAATCAGGTGCAATGTGGTACTGTCATTCACTTGCTCTCTAAGAATTTGAATTAATTTGTCATGATTTACTTTATCAAAGAATTGCTCTATATCTATGTCTATCACCCATTCATATCCCTCGTTCAGATACTCCAGTGCTTGTTTTATGGCATCATGACAACTTCTTCCAGGTCTGAAACCATAGCTAAATTCACTGAATATTTCTTCATAAATATCTATAATTGGCTGAGCAATCGCTTGTTGTATTACTCTATCTAAAACCGTTGGAATCCCCAATGGCCTCATTTTTCCATTATCTTTCGGAATATAAACTCTTCGTACTGGTTTGGGCATATAGGTTCGGTTTCTGATTGATTGAACAATTTCGTCTTTGTTTCCTTTGATGTATGCACCAAGTTCCCCGACTTTCATTCCGTCAACTCCACCTGCCCCTTTATTCGCTGCTACTTTCTTATAAGCTCTGTTTAGATTTTCCTTTGATGTAATCACATCTATTAATTCCATTGTTGTTACTCCTCTTATTATCACAAAATTTATGCACATCACCCCTCTCGATCCAGACAGTATTCCTCGGTTACGTTCCTACTTTTCCAGTCCATCTGATTTCTGGCTAATGCATCATTCTTTTAATAACGATTCGTACTATAAATCGTTTCAGTCCTTCGGCTTTTACCCCTACTATGACTTCATCTGACTCCCTCCCCAAACCTTTTTCGACCATATCTTACGATATGTGGGTAGGGTCTCCCAAGGTAAGACACTAATCTTTCATTCCACAACCTCTTGATTTACAACTTCGGTTTACGTTTACCATTTGGGCTTCGGCTTGGTTTGCAGCCTTCCCCACCTAATCGCCTTATCAAGTTTCTGTTCGTAGGCTCAAGAACTTTGCTACACCACTTCCTCCATCTATATCATTACTGATACCGACTTGTGATTCGCTACACTTGGCGGTAAAAACCCGTGGCTGGACTTTCACCAGCAAGATTAGTGCCATGCTTGGCACACAAAACAAGAGACATCTCAAAGATCAGAGATGCCTCTTGTCCAGCTTTAACTTTCTGTTTCTATCTTTTCTAAGCTTAAATAAGCGTCCAAAATACAAAGCATCACCCGCTTTTGCTCTGGCGTTAATTGATATATACGTTCCAGCAATTCCTTATCAGCATTATCCTCCGTATATCCAAACAGATAATTGGGGGATGTACCTAAAACATCACATATAATGAATAAAAGCGAAACGCTGGGAAGCTTATTGCCAGCTTCCAACTGCCTGATATATCCATGGTTTACATGACACCTTTCAGCCAATTCCTGGTATGACAATTTGCATTCTTTTCTTTTACCTCTCAACTTAGCACCGAATTCTTTTGGGTCCACATCACACCTCACCATCTATATGCATATTACCATTAGCTACTTTTGTTATCTTCTAGTATAATTCCACTTTCCCCTCCGCAACAGTCCACCAAAATATGACACATGTTATATCTCAGTTTCATTTGTATATAAAAAGATTGTCTATTTCAGGGAACATTTGTAGATTAGTTTTACTAGACATCCATATGAATAAACGTTATCTTATAGATACGAAAATAAACTTTTAGATAACATTTCGGAGGAAAATACTATGAGGCTGGCTTCAAAATTTTTAACAGCACTAGAAGGTAATTTCGATTCTTCCCAGGTCGAGAAGGCGTTCTTTGAAACAAATCAACTTTTTCTATCGCAAAGTGATGTAAGTGATGAAGATATCTCTGATTTACTGGATGTTTGTAAAGAATTCTTTCCTTTACCCTATCTTACTGAAGACAAACAGTATGAGCAACTTTGGGCCCGGCTTGAACCTGCATACTATCGGCATATAAAAGAATGGGAACAATTCACTCAGGCTATAGCGCGCTGCCGAAAAAAGCGCAAACTAAAACGGCTCTGTATTGCTTCTCTTGTTAGTATTCTTTTTATTATTACTTTTGTATTGCTTATTGTACACCGTCCAGTTTCCAAATCCGAATGCTGGATTTGTTCGGGTAAACTCCAATCGTATATCTCGTATGAGTCTGCATTTGGTGTAATAAACTTAAACTCACGATCCGTTAGTACTATTCCAAAAGGAAGTTGGGAGGGAAATCATAGTGTCACAATCACCTCTTCCGAGAACGGAACTATGATTATAACCTCACCCATTACCTCCGAGAGCTATCGTGCAGATATATATATGCAGGCTGACTCCCAGCCAGATGAATCTCTTATATCAAAATATCTATGTACGGATTGTGTAAAGATATGGAGTGAGAACAAATACGATGTACTTCTCATGGACGCATCAGGTACACCTTTTCCTATATCTGATAGTATGGAACTTGCTTTGCCACCATATACAGTCACTGCGTCTTCCAAAAGTACAGAATGCATCCGCATTACCTTTGAGAAAACGAAATAAAATACGAGCTTTTTACGTAAGATACATACACAAAAGAAAACGCCACATGAACATAGTGAAGTGTTCATGCGGCGTTTGCCAAAGTAACAATTTACATCATTTTGTCCGGACACCCACCCTAAAATTTATTTTAATTTATTGCATTAAAAGATTGTTGTATTTTTTCACATCATATCCGTTTCCGATTCGATAAATGGAGGGATTTCTGATTTAAGAAAACCGTCCCAAAAATCATGATTTAACTTTAAGTGTTTCATAACCTTTGCTTTTATAAAAGAATTGTTCATAAAATATGAATAAATGTCTTCTTTAGTAACTTCCTTTATTACAGTTAATTTATTTGTGACCCACCAATCACCGCTATATTGAACACAATGTCCCTCTGCTTTCACTTGAAAAAGTCTTATTGCAGATAATGATCCTCTTTTATAGTTTTTTATGGATTCTAAATATTCCGTTCTGCCTGGACACAATGCTACGCCCTCTATTGTTGTACAAAAATGTAAATAGCAATCCTGAAAATCTGTAACATATGGATTTCTTACTTTTACTATACATGGTATATTGAGTCGATATTCACAGCCTTTTGTTTTCAAACGCCCATTTATTTCAGGTATAGCCTTATATCCATACATTGGTTTTGATAATTCCAGATTTCCAACATCAACATCATCACAATCATGAATCACTTTTATTATTTTAATATCACATAAACGTATCTTAATTTCTTTATCCACCACAGAATGAAAACCATCTGGTTCTTGCTGTTCACGCCTTAAAATAAGTTCATGTTTTGTTATTTCCACTGGAAAGGCTATTATATCCATATTATTCTTTAAATATATTTTAAAAACATAAAGTCTTACATTACTATATATTTTTATTTCATTTATATAAATTCTATTCATTTTACAATAATCGTGGATTAAACACAGGAAGTCGCTTTCATATGGTAACATTGTCATGTTATTCTGTATATTTCTTGTCTGGAGAATCATGTGCTTCTCCCTGTTTCTTTCCCATATTTCAAATTCGACTATCATTAATATTTCCTTAACATATTTTTTTATCTCATCTATCAAATTAACCCTCCACAAAAAAGCTATTATTTAGACTTTTATGTTACTTGTTATTTCGTAATTTGTCAAACTTTGGCTCGTTCCATTAACAAAACAAAATGCAAAAGGGAGCCGCAATAACGCGCTCCCTTTAATAATCATCAACCAATTACTTGAGAATATTCTAAATATACAGAGACACAGATTATGCCTCCTCACCCTTTTTCTTTTCTTCATAAGTTATATAAGCGTCCAGCATACATATCATTGTGTTTTTTTGTTCTGGACTAAGCTTATACAGGCGATTTAATAGTTGCTTATCATCGCCTGCTTCTGCATATTCCAAGAGGTAATTGGGGGACGTTTCCAACTCATCACACAGGCTCAATAACAATGGCATACTGGGAACCTTTTTCCCGCTTTCCAATTGTCGGATATAGCCGTCATGTACATGACATAGATCAGCCAATTGCTGGCTTGTCAATCCACACTGTTTACGTTTTTCCCTGATTTTCCTACCTAATCTCTTGGTATTCATTTAATCCCACCATTCACTAATAGTTACATTTGTTATAATTTAGTATACAATCCGGTTCTTCAAATATACAGACCACCATTTTATTACATGCATTAACTTTTAGTTACAAACAACAGTAAAAGAACAATCTAAAAGCACAAACTATCAGCCCTGTTTTCAGCGGATTTTATTGTTACATTCCGCTGCCTGCCCAAAATTCCACATATCTGTATGCATTACTGTCTATTATGGTTCCATAATCTCCCAGTGTATAACCATAGAGACGCAGGGCACATGTCCTTCTGGTGTCTATCAGGTCATAATTGTAACTATTTGCATAAAAAGGGGGTTTTGAATTAACGCCTGCAAGATAGCTGGTATATACTTGATTAATTCTGCTATACGCACAATATCCCTTCTGGGAATCCCTCCTGTATCAGTGCCTCATATCTAGTTTGATTGATTACTTTTTTGTTATCCACCACTTATTCCTCCATATTCCATCTGCTTATTCTAAATCATTTCTGCGCATTATCGAATTTTCTTTTCTCCTGGCCGGATAATATCTGGAATCTGTAGTTTTAACCGCTCCGCAAACTCCATTGCGCTAACAAACTCCGTTTTTTCATAGTCTACAAGTTTTTCTGGCAGATTATAAATTTCTGTATCAGCATAATAATATAATCCCCGCAAGGTTCCAGCATCATATCCGAAATCCTCCGGCTTATATTCCGCCATACTTTGCAGACAATTCAATGGCCAGCATTCAACCTTTTCATCCTCATCATCTGCAAAAATATAGTCTTTGCCGTCCTGATCAAGCCGCAGAAAATAGATTATATCCTCTGATAAGGCAGAGATAATAAGAGAGTGGCAGCCATCATCCTCAAAACCATAAATTTCTCCTGATACCATCTTATTTATGGAGATATCCTCTATCAATTCCATTTGTTGGACAATATTCTGGATAGTCTTTAGCATTTCGTAATCTTCAGATATAGATTTTGAAAATATCTCACCCAATTCCGCACTACCAAGGTCGTTTCCAATTATTTTTCCATTGTAATCAATGTTGCCTGCGTTTGGTTCTTCAATTGCACCGCCAGATTTCCGGTAAGGAAGAGTATAAAACCAGCGCCCTTCTTTTATGGTTTCTCCATATATGACTGAACCGGCAAATTCGTGTTCAAATGACACCGCCACTTCCCGGCATCTTCCTTTCAATGTCCAGCCTACATGTTCCATGTTTATTTCTATGCTCACCACCTCCTATTGATAGATTAATGTCTGTTCTTCGACTTGAATATCACGATCTGTCTGGATAACCTCACACGCCCGTCCTTCAATCTCTTCCCAGCTCAACCCGGTAAAATTATGAATGCAGGTAATTAGGGAACTTCCCTGTTCCATGTACAGATACTCCTTTGTACCGGCATCAAAAAACATATAAAAATCAAAATCCGGTTCAAAGCTGTCGTCCTCATCATCTTCATATTTTTCATACCAGACACCGCTATGTATTTGCAAGCCAAGTTCCTGGATAACCAAGTGTTTTTTGTCCAGCCAGACCTGATGTTCCTCATCCGTTTCAAAAAGGAAGTTCTCGCCATCCCATTCTTCCTCTTCCAATTCCTCCAGACGGCCTATTGTAGTATTGATTTTCTTCTCCATAAGTCACCTCGCTTTTTCCTTTGCAGAGCGCAGTTTTTCCCTATTCTGCTCAAACTGGCTCATAATATCTCCCTGCAGCCTGTCATGAAAATCCTTTGTCACTGGATAGCAGATATCCTGATATTCCGCCTTTCCTTCAACCATGCGTCGCTGGGAAGGCATAGCCACAAAGTTATTTCCTGCAAAGGATCGTTTGACAGAAATCTGATTAACTACAAATACATCACCAATCACAAGTCTGGCATATGCCTTAGTGGTATTGGACAAATCTCTGTTGTTTACTACCTGAACATAATAGTCAAAATCTTCCTCCCCATAAGTGAGGTCAACTTCGTTTTTCCCTCCCATACGTTCCTGGTACGCCTCCAGAATTTCTCCCCTTAATGCGGTACTGAAATCCGTAGTTTTTGGAAAAAACACATCACTGTATATCGGCTTATTCTGTTCATCTTTTTCCCCCGTTGGATACTGCGGCATACTCACATAAAGATTCCCTGATCTTCCCTCCCTGATAGTGATACCGGTTACTTTAAATCTGTCACCGAACGTTACCGCAGCAAATGCCCTCAGTTTTTTATCTTTCTCTGTTGATACCTCATAAATATTTACTGTATATTTCATAATTTAGTCTCCTTCTACTTTTTTAATGAATTCTATCTGGACATCGCCGGTTCCGGGAGTTCCTCTGTTACCACCAGTTCTTCTCCCTCATCTTTTATCTCCAGCTCGTTATTGATTTCCTGCTGGCGGATTAGTTTTTGTTTCAACTCCGATTCATAGGGGAATTCTTTATTAAACTCCCTTTTAGATTCCTCCATATTTCTTTTGTACTCTTCCAGTTTTTCTTTATGTGCGGCAACTCTCTTTTCCAAACTCCCCAACAGGTTCTCCATACGGACCATATTTCCGGAAGCACTGCTGCTCATATCTGCCGAATAAGTCAGTTCCCCACTCAGCTTTATGATACAGTCAGAATACTTTTTTTCTACCACTACATCAAACCCCTTATAGCTGCCCACCGTCCTGCTTTCCATACTTTCAAGGGAATGTGCCATCTCTAAGATAACGCTGCCCGCCGCCTCACGTTCATCATATCTAAGGCCGTTCAGAGTAACGAAAAAGTCCGGCTCCATACAGAGTGCCTGGTCACGTTTCCTGATATCTTTTTCCATAGCATACAATCGGTTCTCAGTCTTCTTAATCAATTCTGGATATTTGAAAAGGAAATTATCCTGATGGACATAGCGCTGGCTCTCATAGCTTGCCTTCAAGACCTGCAGACGCGAAACTTCCGTGTCTACCTCGGTTTTTTCCATAATCATAGGATTCCCAGACGCAATTGCCTTGATTTCCGCAAAGGATAAAATGGTTTCGTCTACGTCCTGACATTCCCTTTCAACCGTTTTGTCTGTCATTATCTGGCTGATAAACCTCTGCTTATTTTCTACAATCCCCCAGAGGTAACTGTCAAATGTCTTTTTCGTGATATAGCGGTATATATTGACTTCTTCATTATCATTTCCCTGGCGTATGATACGCCCTTCCCTCTGCTCAATATCAGTCGGTCATTTTTTGCGGACAGTTCAATACATGCCTGTCTGTTTCGCTCCCTGCTCCTGCGTTTGCTCTCGTTTGATTTCTCCCTCTGTATCTTCTTGGCACAAGCAGGACAATACTTCGATATGCCAGAGCGGGGAACATATTCAACACCGCACACCGTACAATTCTTAGGCTTTAACGCAGTCCACCGCTTTGTCGGTGTGATATGTAATTCACCGACAAAGCCGATGAATTTATAATAAATCTTGATTTCCTGCCGCACCATTCCGTCTGTAAGTTTCTCACGTTCCGAAACAAGTATCTTGTCTATAAGTGCGTTTATGATGGTTGCGTCCAGTTCCTTAATGCCTTGATAGTTGCGGATTAGGGAGAGGAAATCACGGACACCCTGCGTCTTCTCATAGCTGTCGCTGAGCGTTTCCGTTACCTCTTTCAGCCTTGCTTCAATTTCAAGCTGTTCTTTCTGGTATTTTCCCGACATCATCTCAAAATTCCGCTCGGTAATACGCTCCATCACCTTATCTTCATAGAGTGAGGAAAACAGCCTGTCCAGTTCTGCAAGGCGTTTGTTCAGTTTTCTTTGCTCCTTTTCCAGTGCCTTTGCCTTGCTCTGGTCTGTTTCCGTGAGCCGCTTTTCAATCGCCCTCACTGCCTTTTCATCATTGACTGCCATATCCGCAAATCGGTTGATGTCGGTGAGGACAGCGTTGAACAAGTCCCTCGCTTCAATGCTGTGTGCGGTACACATGATATTACCGTATCTGCCATAATTATTGCAGGAATATTGTACGCAGTCGATGATGTCGGGGCGTTTCCTCCTGTTGGCACTCATAGCCCGCATCGCATAGCCGCAGTCCGCACACTTAATAACGCCTGCAAAGATGTTCTCAAAGCCGCCCTTGTTTTCTGGTAATCTGCGGCTTGTAATAAGCTGCTGTACGGTATCAAATTCCTCCTGCGTGACTATCCCCTCATGGGTGTCTGGTATCACTTCCCATTCTTCGGGCAGCTTAGAGGGGCGTTTCTTGCTTTTCATGTTGGCGGCAATCCGCTTGTAGCCTGCAAGGTTTCCCGCATATATCGGGCTTCTTAAAATGCCCCTTACGCTGTTCTCGCTCCAAATATAACGGTTCTCCTCATTCTCCTCAAAATACCTCTCATAGCCTGTTGCCCCCTGCTCCGCCGCATAAGCGGCGGGGCGTAAGATATGCTGTTTGTTGATGTGCTTGCGGATTTTGGCGATTCCGTTGCCCGCTAACGCAAGGTCAAATATTTCCCTTACCACATGGGCAACTTTGTCATCTATCAGCAGATGGTTGTGGTCGGCGGGGTCTTTGACGTAACCGTATGGTGCTGTCGTCCCCATGAATTTCCCCTGCTGAAACCTCGCTCGGTACGCCGATTTTATCTTGACCGACACATCGGCGGAATACATTTCGTTTAGGATGTTGCGGAAAGGCGTGATGTCCATAGCGGATTTATTGAGCGTGTCCACGCCGTCATTGACCGCTATATACCTCACATTATGCTCTGGGAAAAACACTTCCAGATACAGTCCGCAATCAAGATAGTTCCTCCCCAGACGAGATAAATCTTTCGTGATAACGCAGTTTATCAGACCGCTTTCAATGTCCTTAATCATGTTCTGGAAACTTGGTCTTTGGAAATTTGTACCAGAGTAACCGTCGTCCACATACGTTTTTGCTAAGTGCCATCCCTGCTTTTTCACATAATCCGTGAGGATGGATTTCTGTGTCGCAATGCTCGCACTCTCGTTATCCGTGCCATCGTCTTTTGACAAGCGGCAGTACATGCCGACTTCATAAATCTTGTTCTCCATTCTTATTCCTGCCATACTGTAAAACCTCCATATCTGTCCTATCTGTTTTCATGTTCCATTGCGTACATTCTAAGCGGACAGCCCCTCATTGTCGAAGGTGTCGCCCTCGGCAATCTTCTTCCGAATATCCTCGGAAATAATCGGGATAAACGCTTCTGTGACTGTCTGCGTGCCGACATATTCACGGCTGATTATCATCTGAACTGGTGCTTTCGGCACGATACGCTTTCTCTTTTTATCTGCTTTCTTATCCTCGCCCATACTTAAATCTTCCTTTCCAGACAGGGCAGGAGAACGTCTGGAAACGCCCCGCCCTGTCAATCAGATACCATCAATCCCCGCTGTTTACTTCTTTCTGTAATGCTTCAAGGAGTGCTGCTGCTTCATCAGCGTTCAACGTGATACCCTTTCCGCACTTCTCACGGTTCGGGGAAAAGCTGCGGATGTCATATTTCGGCTCTCTTCCGTTCCATGAGATAAGATTGATTTCTTTTGTGTAGCCGCTGTCGCCCTTAGACAATACGGCGATTTCCTTTACAATCTCATACTGGATTTCTTTCATTCTTCATACCTCAATTTTCTGCATTTACCTCCCGAAAAGAGAAGATTAGCGGCTGTCCCTGCCCCGTTTCCTCTGCAATTCACGCTCCAAAAGTTTAATGATGGTTTCCTCCATCTGCTTCGGCGTTGTGTTCTTCGGAAAATACTTTTTCAGCTTGCTTGTGTTGATTTTCAAGGTTTCTTTCTGGTTTCCCTTTTCCTCCGTCATAATTGCAAATATCGTATCCATGTCAAGCCGCCCGCTCTGGCTTAGGCTTTTCATCCGCTGTGCCTGTGAGAGTGAGGGCGTTGCTTCTTCGCTCTCCATCGTGGCAAAGAGGTTTTCCTGCTCGTCTTTCTTCAAAAAGGACAGTTCCACCGCAGGCGTGAGGGCGATTTTCCCCTCGTCCACCATCCGCAAAATCGGCGGTATCAGTTCCGTCAAACGGATAAATCTTTGTACGGTCATCCTGCCTACGCCGAAGCCCTGTGCCACCTTGTCGTCCGTCCGCAACTTCGTCACAACTTGTGACGAGGTTAAGTCTGTGCGGAAACCCTGCCGCTTCATGGCTTCGGATTTCATCTTGTAGGCAAACGCCCGCTCTGATGGCAGGATATTCTCACGCTGTAAATTACTGTCTACAAGGGTGATGATGGCTCGGTCACGGTCTAAGGGCAGGACAAACGCAGGCACGGTATTTATCCCTGCAAGTTCAGACGCACGGACACGCCGCTGCCCTGCAATCACTTCATAGCCGTTCCCGTCCTCTTTCGGGCGTGTGATTATCGGCGTGACAATGCCAAATTCCTTGATGCTTTCCGCTAATTCTGACAGCGTTTCATCCTCTGCCACATGAAACGGATTGTCGGGAAACGGGTACAAGTCTTTGGTCTTTAACACCTTAAAATCCTGTTTCTTCATTCACATATCTACCTTTCTTTCGCTCTGCTTTTATGGTTTTTCTGCAATTCTTCCAACACTTCGGGCGGTATCTTTGAGAGCAGCCGCCCCATCTGCTCGTTGGTTCTCTGCAACTCAAATATCTTCTGGTTCGCTTTCTGCACCTTTAGTTCCTGCTCATACTTTTCATCACGCATACGCCCCGCATAGTCTGATTCCTGCCCGATTTGCTCCTTTAGGCTATTGATATAGGCACTCTGCTTACTGATTTCCTTTGAGAATTTCTCCACGTCTGGGAGCCATGCCGCAATCAGTTCCAGAGCCTTGTCACGCTTCTTCCCTGCATTAAAGGCGTTGATGTCGGACAGTGCAGACACAATTTCCTCATACTGTTTATCAAGCCTGCCGCCCAACTTATAGAGCCATGTGGGGACATGTTTCCGCTTCGTTTCCATTGAGGACTGACCTCTTTCAAGCTGATTCCACCGTGAGGACATCCGCTCATGGTAGGCGGTCTGCCATTCGGACAGGCTCTTTTGATTGCCTAAAATTGTTTTGGCAGACAGCTTATTGTCTGGTGTAATCGGCACAAAACAGAGGTGCATATGCGGCGTTCTCTCGTCCATGTGGACGACTGCGGAGAGGATATTTTTCTCCCCGACACGCTCTGAAATGAAATCCAGAGCCATCGTAAAATACGCTTTCTGTTCTTTGGGCGGCAGGCTGTTCATAAATTCTGGCGAAGCCGTGATAAGCGTTTCCACCATCATCACGCTATCTTTCCTCGTCCTGCACCCTGCTTCGGCTACCATGCGGTTAATCTCTTTCTTGTAGGTGTACCTCGGCGGATTCACAAGATGGTAGTTATCTTTCGAGCGTTCCATATCTATATCTGGATTGCTTTTATAGGCTTCTTTTTTACGCTCGTTGTGGCGTTCGCAAGCCGCAACGCCGCCCGCTTTGCGTTTCTGGAAACGCAGGATTGCATAGGGCATAATTCATCATCTTCCTTTCTTCGGCGGGTAAACTGCCCTTTGGGTGACAGCGGTGACGGCGGTGACAGCAGTTTTGGGATACCCCCTACCGACTGCCTCAACTGTCACCCTTATTCCCTGCATGACGGTCATGTCGATGATGACGGTGTTTTTGGAATACCCCCTCGCAAGAGCCGTCACCGTCATGCTGCCATTCTTTTATCCGAAGCGTGGAGCGTAGGATAAGCAGGGCGTAAGACCTGCCATAAGGGAGTCCAGAGGGAACGTCTGGCACACGACTTTGCAGGGCAAAGTGTAGTGTGTTACACCCTGTAAACGCAGTCGGAAAAATCGGAAGGATTTTTCTGACCGCAGGGGTGGTTTTACACGCCGAAAAGGGCGGGTAAATCCTACGCCTGCACTTTGCGTTTACGGGGTGTTCTCCCGCAGGGATGACAGCGGCAGGGTATCCTAAAATCACTGTCACCGCCGTCACCGCTGTCACCCGCAGGGCAGAGTCGCCAGCTTTACACGGCTTTAAGCGTCAATGACAGTAACAGGGGGTATCCCAATATCGCTGTCACCACCGTCACCGCTGTCACCCGCCCGCTTTGCAAGCGAAATCTGCCTGCCGTGTTTTTTGCGGCTGTACTGATAAACGATATGGTTCTCATTTAAAAATGTGGTGCGGTATTCATTGAGCCATTTCGTAATCACCGTGGGTATGGTTTCCGTTTCCCTCATAGCGGCTAACAGCTCCGTTGCCGTGCCTGCCCATTCTTCCTTATCCCTCATAAAATCCACCAACCGAAAAAGGACGTCTGGTATCGTTTCTTTCGCAAGCTGCTCCTGCGTTTTTCTCTCCACAAGTTCCCAACTGCAATCACGGAAACGCAGCGTGTATTCCTGATAGGGCGTGTCCCTGCCCGTCACATACAGCTTGGCGGTGTCGGATGCCCGTTTCTCCTTTTCCAGAACAAAGGTAGCGTCCGCACTCCCCGTTAAGCCTGTCGTCCCAGACACCTTGTTGAACACATCGCTGTCATTCTGCTTTCGGATGTGGTGTACGACAATGACCGCCAATGAATGCCTGTCGGCAAAGTCTTTGATTAGTGAGATGTCCCCATAGTCGCTTGCGTAGGCATTGTCTTTTGAAGCTGTACGGACTTTCTGCAAAGTGTCAATGACAATAAGCCTGCTGTTTGGGTAATCTTTCAGATAATCTTCAAGCTGCACGATAAGACCGTCTGACAGCTTGCAGCTTGCCACGGCAAAGTGAAGCCGCCTGCTCGCTTCGTTCGTCAATCGGAACAGCCTGTCCTGTATACGGCAGAACGTGTCCTCAAGGCAGAGGTAAAGCACGTCGCCCTCCATTGTCGGCATATCCCACAAGGGAAGTCCCTGCGACACGCATAAACATAGCTTCAGCATGAGCCAGCTCTTTCCTATCTTCTGTGAGCCGCAGAACAGCGACAAGCCTGTGGGGATAAGGCTGTCCACCACAAAGGACGGCTTCTCAAGCGGTTCATAAAGGAGCGTTTCGGCGTTGACTGTCTGTAACTTCTGCATGGCTTTCCTCCTTTCGGGCGGTGTTTTTGTTTTCGTTGCACATAGGCGTTGACCTCCTTAAAAATAGATTTACTCCCACGAAGAAAAAGTGAGAGTATGTAATGCCGCCAATCCCACACAAATAAAAAACAGATTTCTTTTTCGGGCGGTGTCGGTCACGGTTGGAGATACTTCCTCATTTCCGCCTTTACTTTCTCCTTTGCAATCGCAACAGATTTCTGTATTGCCGAAGCGGTGCAATGCTCCATAGCGGCGATTTGGTAAAAATTGAACTCATACTCGTAGTAGAGCAGGAAACGCCGCCTTTGTATCTCTGGCAGTCCGTCAACCGCCTTACAGAGCAGTTCTGCCCGTTCTGCCTCAATCATTTGTTCCTCTATGCTCTTAGGCAGCTTCAACGCCCGCCTGTTCAGCGTTTCGTCCCATACTTCCGAAAACTCCCTGTGCCGCTCGTCCCATTGGAGGAGATTCCTGTTCCTGCGTTCCATCTGCCGAAACTCCATAAAGAACTGTTCCGACACTTCCAACTCGTGGGATTTGCCCTGCCCGTCCTTAAAGCTGATAAAATACCTTGTGCCGCTTTCCGTGGATTCCTCCCGAAGCGTGTACGCCTTAACTCTGTATGCCATCCCGCTTGCCTCCTGCAAAAAATAAGTGAGGGGATTTCCATCCCTCACCCAGTAGCCCGCAGGACGGCAGGCTGTTTTAGACGCTATAAAATTTTCGTAGCTTCTTCCGCAGATGGTCTAACCTCGCATAGATGGCACCAGTCGTCAAATGCACGAGCGGGGCAATCTCCTTTGTGGAATACCCCTGCATTTTCAGCAGGACGATTTTCAAGGTACGCCCGTCCACCGCGACTAATACTTGATAGAGATTTTCGCTCTCAATCTCGTCCAGTAACTCCGCAACCGTACCCACTTCCGTCTGCCGCTCCCTGTCTGCCATGTCCTCAAGGTATTCCGCAATGTCATTCGTCCATCGGTAAAACCGCCTGTTGGAATTGAAGTCTGCCCTGTCCGCAATGCGTATCTGCTCAATGGTCGCTTCATCAACGCCGCACTCACGCAGCAGCTTTTCCTCCGCTTCTTTCCAGATACGCCATTTCCTGTCCTCCCGTCCGTGGTTATATGCCATGCTTCTTTTCCTCCAATCAGAATTGATTGAGAGGGCAGAGAAAAACCCCCTCATTTTCCCAAAGGAAAAAACAAGGGGGCTGAACGCCTTAAATTTTAATTTTCTATTATCTTTCTTAGTTTTCTTAGGATTCTGGCTTTGCGTTTGTTCACAACGCTCTGGGTTATGCCGAACCTCGCCCCGACTTCACGCTCAGAAAGTCCGTCAAAAAAGATTGCCTGTATCAATTCCTGTTCACTATCCGACAGCAAAGGCAGGGCGGCTTTCAGCCTGTCCACCATAACCGCATTGACAACGGTTTCCGCAATGTCTGCCGCTTCATCAGCGATAAAGTCTAAAGGCTTCCCCTCGCTGTCCGTAAATCCATCCAGAGAAAGCAGGCTGTTCTTCGTATCTAATTTTTTCAGATAACGCCACCGTTCCTTATCTCGGTAGAAGTCCGTGTATTGCTCCCTCACGACTTCAAGCAGACAGCCTTGAATGGGGATAAACAGCTTGTCCATATAGGTCTGGTCGGATTCCCTGCGGCGGCAGAAATCCGTATAGGACAGTTCCACATATCTGCCGCTTTCCTTGATATATACCTTTCTCGGTGCGTATTTCACTGTAAGTACCTCCCATCTGAATTTTTGAAATGTTCAAAATCCAGATGGAGAGGTGGCGAACGACACCTAACACCACTAATAGCCCTATGGCACTTTCCAACAAAAATCGACAAAAGAAAAACCGCAAAGGCTCTATGACCTTTACGGTTATGGGAAATATTAATTCTGTTGTATGGAGATTGTACTTCTACATTCAAGGCAGGAAGTGCCGTTGCATAGGCAGAAATTTTTTTAACTGGTTTCCTGCCGTTCTCTGATATGCTATGTATTGATAAATTTTGCTTCGTATGAGCAGATAGATAACTGCCCGAAAAAAGGACATAAAAAAATCCCTCCAAATTTAAAAACAAATTCAGAGGGTAATTTAGGGTATAACAAAATAACCCACCCGAATATCGTTTTTTTTATTTGGTGAGTTTGTTCTTTCAAATACGAAACAAAAAGAGCCGATGATTCGTGAATTGTTCCACAATTTCATCGGCTCTGCGTCTTAAGCGTCTGGCTCTTTGATGACAGTTATCTTCAAGTTGTCAACTTTAATCAATCTTTCTTGTCTGCATTTTGGACAATAAAGGGGATAATTCTCCAAAACAGTGTCCTTCCTAATTTTATTACGGGTTTTGTTCCCACAAACAGGACACAATATCCATTCGCATTTCATCATAATTAGTCTCTAATCCTTTCAAATCTCATTTTATATGACTTTTGCAAGCTGTTAAGCTAACTTGTGGAACATATGCCGAACCTTATCTATACGGCTATTCGGGCGGCGGGGTTGGCAAATAAATTTACCAATAGCTGGCTGGTATCCTTTTAACTCTGTCAAGCAGACTCCCTGCCCATTTGTGAAATAAGTTAAATCGTTCCTGTATTCTTGAATACATCTAGCAGGGATTTCTCCTTTCAGAATGACCTCGTCATTCTTTATCTGAGTACTTACAATATCTGCACAATACCTTGGAGCATCATGATACGCCCGTGAGAGATATTCCTGCGGTGCATAAATTTCAAAGTGGAGATATGGCTCTAATAGTTCTGTCCCTGCTTTTTTTAAAGCCTGCTCCAATACGATAGGGGAAAGCAGCCGAAAGTCTGCGGGGGTACTTACAGGACTATAATACAATCCATATTCAAAACAGATTTTACAGTCTGTCACTTTCCATCCATACAGCCCCTGCTCGCAGCCATAAAGAACCCCCTCCATAACCGCATTTTGGAACGATTGATTTAAATATCCAAGTGAAACTCTGCTTTCATACTGCACTCCGCTTCCAATAGGGAGCGGCTCTATGGACAACCCGACAGAAGCCCAGAAAGGATTTGGCGGGACTTCTATGTGGATGGTATATTCTGCTTTTCTAAGCGGTCTTTCCATATATATAACAGTAGGCTCTTTTATTTCTGCCTCCACATGATATTTTTCCTCAAGGATGGCACAAATGACTTCCATCTGCACTTTCCCCAAAAAAGAAAGTATAATCTCATGCGTTGTAGTATCCACATAATATTTTAAAAGAGGGTCGCCATCTGAAATTTCTGTAAGTGCCCCAAGCAATATTTCCCGCTGTTCAGATTTCTTTACTGCAATCGTTGTTTGGAGCATAGGGAGAGGATTTTCAATAAATTTTCTCTGCGGCAACAGTATTCCGTTCCCCAAAATACTGTTTAGCTGCAAAACATCATTTGGTAAAATTACAATATCACCAGAGCAGGCTGTATCGGATGAATATAATTCACCGTTTGTCGGAACACACATCTCTGTGATTTTTATTTTCTCTTTTTCAGATATTCTAATAACATCCCTCAAATGCAATGTTCCGCTATATATACGCACATAAACAAAACGCCGCCTTTTCTCTGAATATTCAATCTTAAAAACCTGCCCGCATAGTTCAGATTGACCTTCAGGCGTTGATGAATAAAATTTACTGGCAATCACTTCTATAAGCTGCCGAATCCCCAGATTGTTTTTAGCGCTTCCGTGATAAACGGGAAATAACGTTCCGTTTTGGAATCTCCTGTTTTCTTCCTGTTCCAGTTCTGACATTTTAAACGGTTTCCCTGACATATATTTCTCTAATAGTTCATCGTTTCCCATAATTACCGCATCCCACTGTTCCATATCGTCATTGTCCGTTACATTTATATGGGGATGCTGCCCAACCTTTTGCTTCACTATAATTTCCGAAGAAAGCTTTGCTTTCATTTCTCGATATACCATTGGCAAATCAATCCCCTCTTGGTCAATTTTATTGATGAAAAAAATTGTCGGAATCTTCATTGTCTGTAGTGCATGAAACAGTATACGGGTCTGTGCCTGTATGCCATCCTTTGCAGAAACTAATAATACTGCTCCGTCTAATACGGATAAAGAACGGTATACTTCCGCCAAAAAATCCATATGGCCTGGCGTATCTATAATGTTGACTTTTACATCCTCCCACTGAAAAGATGTCACTGCTGTCTGGATAGTGATTCCCCTTTGACGCTCCAAATTCATTGTATCTGTCCTTGTTGTGCCTTCATCTACGCTCCCTAGTTCTGCAATTGCACCACTGGTATACAATAAACTTTCCGTTAATGTTGTCTTTCCTGCGTCAACGTGAGCCAGAATGCCTAAGTTAATTATTTTCATGTGATTTTCCTCCTATCAACACCCAAAAAAGGGCATAAAAATACCCAGTGATAAATACTCCTATCACTGGGTAAATAACTCCAATAGCCCCAAAACACTTATATGTTTTCGGGCATATAAAATTACATGATAAAAGTATTCTTAAACTGGGTACAAAAAACTAAGCCCCATATTAAAAGTGAAACGAGACTGCTACTTTTTGTTCCCACTATCAAATTGACAGTTTATTTAAGAATACCTTGCCGCATATTTATTAACTCCTTGTATAATACTGAATCTAATTATATTCCTTAACCCTTTATTTGTCAAGCTGACAAACTAAAGCAGAAAAAGCGGCAGGATTTCCCCCTGCCACTAATCATCTGTTTATGCAAAAATAATTTCCTTTTCCACAATCTCCCTCGCACAAGCCCTTATGTTATTGAGGCATCCTGTCCATTCTAAGGCGTTTTCTGCCTTTAGCTGTTCCGTTATGCCCTGTGCCTGTTTCATACCCTCTATGAGCCTTTCAAAGCGTTCCTGTGCCTGTCTGTTGATGTCGGCAAGGTAGGCGTTTAGCCTGCCGCTTGTAAGAAGATTGGTGTATGTAACTTTACGGTACTGTTTTAGATAATCTAAATGCCGTTGCCCCCAGATGCCTATTGCCTGTTCTTCTTCGGCGGGTACAGTTAAGCACGGTATCAAATAATCCCCTTGCCTTTCGTATTTGCCGCCCAGTTCCTCAAATAATGATTTTGCCATTGTCTGTTACCTCCACATTCTTTTTTATTTTGAATGTCCGCAAAATCCGTCCTACATCCGAAGGTTTCCACGGGCAATCAATGTGATGAGCCGCGACAAGGCGTTTTTGGATATTGGTTCCTGTTCCCATCATGGACGTGCTTCCCAGGAGGATTCGTTTCCTGCCGCTCCTCATGTCTGCAAATAATTCCTCTTTCTGCTTATCACTATGGGCATCATGAATAAATGCAATTTCATCTTCTGGTATTCCTTTCCTGATCAGCTCCTGTTTCAGAAAGTCATATACATTAAATTTCTTGTTTCCTGTGGGCGTGCCAATATCGCAAAAGACAGCTTGTGTCCCCTTAAACTCCTGGGAACCAATGTATTCCTGATAAATATTCTCTGCCGCCTGAAAGAGTTTGCCGTCACCATCTACTTCCGCATCTGGGTCAATCAGCCGGGGATCGGTGCCGAGCAACCTTGCTTCGTTGGTGATCTTGAGCATGTTATCGACCGTTGGATCTACATTCCCTGCTCGTATTGCTTCCGCGCGTTTAGCCAGTTCCTGCATCATGTACTCAACACTCTCAGACGCCACGCTCTCCACAATTTTGTATTTCCCACCTTTTAACTTAGGTACATTCAGGTTCAGCATTGAAGGCAATTGGATATCAGCCACCTCCCGGAACATATTCATAAGCTCCGGCAGATTACAGAATTTATTGAACCGGCTCCGCATTCGGTATCCGCCCTCTGGTGACATTTCAAGCGAAGTGGTAACTTCGCCAAAATTGGCCGCCCAACTGTCAAAATGGTCAATCCCCTTCTCATGTAGTTTCTGTGACTGCAGATACAACTGCATGACATACATTTCACACATGGTATTGGAGATAGGCGTCCCGGTTGCAAGGATAACATTTCTTCCTCCGGTCAGTTCCTGGATATACTGGATCTTTTGGAACATATCCATAGCCCGCTGGGAACCATTGGTGGAAATACCTGCCACATTACGGATTTTTGAAAAGATAGACAGGTTTTTAAACACATGCGCTTCATCTACAAACAATGCATCTATCCCTAACTGTTCAAAATCCAGAACATCATCCTTTTTTGCATCATTTCTCAGACTTAAAATTTGGGATTCCAGATTTTTCCGTTGACGCTCCATATCTTTTATCCCCCATTTAGCCCCCTGCTCCTCCTTCATCTCCGCAATGGCCCCCGAAATTCGTTCCACCTGATTTTCAAGAATTTTCGCACGCCTTTCCGCAGACAGGGGAATCCTCTCAAATTGAGAGTGTCCCAAAATCACGGCATCATAATTATTTGCAGCAATCCTACATGTCAGCTTTCTTCTATTTTCACTTTTAAAATCTTCTTTCGATGTCACAAGTAGATTGGCACTGGGATATAAGTGCAGGAATTCTGCCGCCATCTGCCCCACAAGATGATTCGGTACGACAATCATTGCTTTATGCATCAGCTTCAGCCGTTTCAACTCCATACAGATAGCCGCAATTTCATAGGTTTTTCCAGCCCCAACCGCATGGGCCAGCAAAGTGCTTCCATGCAGTGCCCGGTCTACAACATTCCGTTGATGGTCCCGCATATTTATTTCCGGATTCATACCGGGGAACGATAAATAAGAACCGTCATAAACCCGCAGACGGTTATCATTGAAGTTCTGATTGTAAAAATCCACATATTTTTTTCTACGCTGCGGATCTTTCCATATCCACTCCTTAAAAGCATCTTTTATGAGGGTTGCCTTTTCCCTTGCCAGAGTTGTTTCTTTCTGATTTACTACATACCGTTCACTGTCCCCAACTTCAATCTTATCTTTGACGGTAATTACATTCTGGTTCAGTAACGCCTCTATGATGGAATATGCATCAATCCTTTTTGTTCCATATGTCTGGCTTGCCGCCACAGAAGAATAGTCGCTGGATTTATTAGTAACCTTGTAAGACATAGTATATCGGTTTAACTGTACCTTGATTGCATAAGTCCCGTCTCTGTACTGATCCGGCGTATTCAGCGTCTCATAGATAAATGCCTCATAATCTTCCTGATCAATCCAAGAGGTTCCCAACTTTACGCCGATTTCCGTTGCCGTCAAATCTTCCGGCTGCACCGCTTTCAGGGCTTCTACATTTGCCAAATAGACGGGATTATCTTTTGCATACACTTCTGCAGCCTTTAGTTTATTCCGAACCGGACCGCTCAAATACTCACTTGCCGTTTCCCATCCCTGATTAGGATTCCCATCAGCCGCTTTGACTGGGTTTAAGAATACCTGCCCTTTTAATTCCTGCAGGAGCCGTTCCCGTTCTACCGGATAGACACTCAGCATATAGGGGATATGTACCTTCCCATATTCCGCCAGGCTGACTTTCAACGCGTCCATGGCTGTATCCACCTTCTTAACTATGGAAACTGGCGCAATAGTCTGTTTATAAAAGATATCCGCCTTCTTTATATTCTTGTTTTCATCTTCCGTTTCCAGGCTGCATAACAGATAGTAGTCATTGTCCTCCCGGAATGCTAACTTGTTGGCACGGCTGGACAGATATCCATACTTCTTTACATAAGGATCATAAATCTTATTTAGCTTTTCCTGTGCCTCAACAAGTTGATCTGTACTGCACCCATGTGTCTGAATATCAATCAGGTATCTGACCGACTGCCGGATAGCATGCATTCCAAGGATACGATTCCGTTGCGTCTCGTTTCCCGACCATCTCACCATGATATCATTATCCCGGTAATAGATTTCTCCCTCTATGACTGTATATGTGTTATTTGCCACATCTAAGAGGGCCGGCATGGTATTGGGAAGTTCTTCCTTGCTGTTTACATCAGGGAGCAGCGTTTTTTCCTCTACCGGACAATAATCGGCTGATAGAAAAGAAATAGCATGATTCAAATCTTCTTCAAGATTAAAATTTTCCTCATCTTCTACGATCAGTTCTGTATAATTAGAGTTTTGACCATAGGTATGCCTGTCAAAAGCCATCTTTCCCAGCATCATTTCCGGATGGTTCATATAATACTCATTGACCGGCACCCCATCATCGGTATAGGTGATGTTCATCCATTCCTCTGATTTATTTGTGGACAGTACACTTCCCTTCTTTTGAAGGAAGATAATGTCAGATGTCACTTCTGCTCCCGCGTCCTTTTTGAAGGCAATCCCTGGCAGACGTACCGCGCCGATAAAGTCTGCACGCTCCGCCAAGTATTTTCGTATCGTGGAATTGGCTTTATCCATGGTGAATTTTGTTGTGACAACCGCAATGATTCCTCCAGGGCGAAGCAGGTCCATGGATTTTGCCAAAAAATAATCGTGAATACGGAAACCATACTTTTTATATTCAGGATCAAAAATTTTGTACGCGCCGAAAGGAACATTTCCCACGATGACATCAAAGCTGTCCTTTTCAAACTTTGTCTTTTCAAATCCTTTGACTTCAATTGCGGCATGAGGGTGAAGCTGTTTTGCAATCCTTCCACTGATACTGTCCAATTCCACTCCATAAAGACGGGAATCCCGCATATCTTCCGGCAGGACACTATAAAAGTTCCCGACGCCCATACTGGGTTCCAAGATGGAACCATTTGTGAACCCAAACTGCTCCAATGCTTTATAGATTGACTTAGCGACAACGGGCGGCGTGTAAAATGCGGAATTAATACTTCCCCTGGCCTGCTCATATTCTTCCTCTGTCAACAGCGTCTGCAGTTCCTGATACTCGTTTGTCCAGTTTGGACTCTTAGGATTGAATACATTAGCAAGACCTCCCCATCCTATGTATTTGGCGAGGATATCCTGTTCCTCTGGTGTAGCCGGGCGGGAGGACTGTTCCAGTTCCTTTAACAGACGGATTGCTGCGACATTACTCTTATACTTTGTCTTGTCACCGGAAGGGAATTCCCATCCATCAGGGTAAAAAAAATCCGAAACCTGAATGACGTTTTGGTTTCGGTTACTCATTTCCTTATATAATAGGAAGGTTTCTTCCGGACATAGGGCAAATTCTTCTTTGCGTGCCGCTTCATATTCCCCCGGTGGCAGGTACTCTCCCACATCAATGGCTGCCTGGATTGCACGCGATACTTCCTGCATGGTAAAAGCCCCATGTCCTTCATTTTCTCCATTCACAAGGCGGAATTCAACGACTCCACTTTCACCATACGTGTAATGGATCAATCCCCAGCTTGTATTTAGCGCAGACTTTCCATAGTCCTGCTTAGACTGAACTTTCAAAATTTTTGAAAGAAATTCCTGTTTTTCCTTTTCCCCTGCCTGTTCAAAGAACCTTTGAATCAATGGTTTGGAGGGAATCAATGCCATGGAATGAAGGGCATATGCATTTGCAGCCTCTTCAAATACTGCCTTTAACCGTTCACTTCTTCCATCAGCCTGGGTCTCCTGTATTTCTTCTCCTGTATCCTCTGTTCTTTTGTCATCTTTCTCAATTACGGTATCCGCACTTAAATATGGTATTGTTACTGCCGGTGTCTCGCCGGCCTGTTCTAATAACCCCTGGTATTGGGACGCCAGATTTTGAAACCAGGGAATTCTTTTAATTTCCTCTACAGAGAAATCCTGGCTGGATTCAGGATATTGATCTAATTCGATTATCCGGGCCAGAATGTCCCGGATCACACGCCACGGATAGGTCTGCACCTTATTACCGTCAAAAGAACAAGAAATCTCTCCAGCATGGAAGGTCAGTGTTGAGGTAAATATCCAATCCACATCTGAACCAAGCAGGGAAAGGAAACTCTGCCGTATAAATTCGGTTTCCTGCTGGGGCAGTAAGTTTATGGTCATTACATCATAAATCATGTCAAATACTATCCTGCCATCTGCCGTTTCCAGGAAATTTTCTACTGTTTCGGCCAATGATTCCGGTATTTCCACGTCCTTTTTTATTGGCTGATAGTATTCCCCGCTTTCGATTAATAATAGGATTTCTTCTGCCACTATCTTAAATGGAAGATACCCACTTAGATACTGCCTCTGCTCATGCCAGTATAACTGGATTCCCGTATTATCTGTCTCATATTCAAATTCAAGTCCCTCACCAGTAATAATGGTGTCTCCACCTTCGTAAATCTGATAAAGAAATTCAACACGCTCCTCTATCCCTTCATTTAACTCAAAGAAATCATAGATCTTTTTCTTTAGGATAGGTTCCAGTGCGCCTGCTAATACCACTTCTCTGCATAATTCATCTGTCACTTCTACAGGCACTGGTTCAACAGAAAAAGAAGGAACCGCAACAGCAGTTCCTTCCTCTATATCAGTATCTATTACCTCGGCTTGCAGATTACTTCCTGCATCACGGTTTCCTGAGCTATCATCGCTGCTTCGTTTCGAAGTCTGGTCATCTCCATCGTATCCGCCGGATTGATGTTCCTCTCCACCGCTTTTATCCTCACGTAGTCCTCCACGATCTGGTCGTGCAGCTCCCACGCTTCCGCCTCTATCTGTTTCAGCAGCTCCGGCAGTTTGCCCGTCCGCAGCAACAGGCTGTACCGGCTTTCCTCCTTCTCCAGCAGGTATTCCTGTGCCAGCTTCGCGTATCTGCCCAGCGTCTCCAGCCCTTCCGCCTGTTGGCTCCCTGTCTCCAGCATCGGGTACAGCAGCCCGTCCTTTTCTTTCCTGTAATTCAGTTCTACCATCTTGATTTCTCCTTTCATCTTCCCGGATCTCTTTCGCAATCTCTGCAAATCTCCGCAACGTCCTCTCTGCAATATCCGATATGAGGATACCTATTTTGGATAGTATCACCTCTTCCTGGTAGTTTGTTATTGCAGACAGTCCTGTATCAAAAGTATCAATCCCGCATCGCCTTAATACCAAGTATGCGGTGCTCTGCAGGATGAATTCTTCAACTGGTGACATTTGTTTATCGTCCAATTCATCCTTGCTGGTAAGAACTGCTATTTCATGAATCCTGTCGTTTTCCTCTTCCATTATAGCACGTACATATGTTCTCGTAAAGTTTTTTATTGCTATCCTGAAATTATTTTCTTCCTGATATTGTTCTGGAAATAGCCTCTTTGCAAAAGCAGGAGCATTTTCTTCATTGATTTCCCATATCCAAGGCATAACCCTTCCGCCGGTGCTTTTGATATCATAGACATACTGCGCACCTCCCAGCATCTCAATGGGAAATGTTGCGATTCCAATCTCACCGCCCCTGACATAACGCTTTGCTTTCTTCCAGTCTGAAAATCCCAGGAGGATTTCTGCCTCCGGGTATTGTTCGTAAATGATACATGTATTCAAAAAGTCAAAACGATATAAATTCCCCCTGGCAGAAAACTCCAGATATTTTCTCCACTGTTCACCGTCACGCGAGATATCAAAAATTGCAATATCATACAAATCTGATACCTTCATGGTGTGCTGATCCATAGGTTCACCTTCTTTCCCGGTCTGCCATAGTAAATAAACTCATCTGTTCCATTTTGGGTTCTATTTTCTCTGGGCTGCTTTCAATAATCTGTCTGTATTTTTTAAAATCAGGTATCTCACGGTGCCTTCTCATAATGACAAAATCCTGGTTCCTGATTGCATCCTCCAATTCCCTTACATTTCTTAATGCATTTCTGATTTCAAGCCCATTATCCATTTTAGGACTTAGTTCCAGTCCGCATAAATACTGATAGTCCACATCGTCCCTACATTGACGGAAGATACCAACGGCTGCCCAATAAATCTTTTCCGCCTGTACCATAAAATGTTCCGGCAGCTTCTCCGGTGTCTTTCGGTGGTAAATTTCTGGAAATTCCCCTGCCTCCTTCATATCATACTTCGCGCTAATGATATGGTTTCTTAACAGGTTCATATTTTGCCCGTCAGTATAATAAGGATCACTGCCTCCACTTAATAGTTCCTTGTCCCAGCGGCAAAAAGAGTCTTCCAGTCTTTCTTTTAATGTTTCCCTACTCATCTCCCACCCATATTCCGCGGCTTTTCCCGATGGATACCCACCATTGACAAGGTTACACCCCGCAGGTCGCTGTAATCCAATACATAACCACTTTTTGCGTCCGAATAATTGTCATGTGCCTCTGATAAGGATGATTCCATGCTCTGTGCCCTGACCGTCACTATTTTACTTAATGTTTCGGTTATGCGGATATCATAATCCTGTTCTTTGGTATCGCTTATATAAACAACTTGCTTCTCCCCACATTCTTCTATCCCAAAACGCCCACTCAATTCTTCCAGTAATGTATCTGCAGGCTTCCCTAGCATATCTCTGGATTTTATTTCTGGTATATAGAATTTACCATCATCACACTGGAAAAATGGGATTTTCTCTCCATCCTTTTCTACTCCCAAGACTAGCTGCCTGTTTATCATACCTTCCTGCAGACCGTCCAGAAACGCCTCCCGTGCCTCCCACAGCCCCATCCAGGCTTTATACAGTATTACATGGTATTCCCCTTTCATCCTGACCTTTTCAAGATAATAAAAATTGTCCTCCATATAGTCAGACATTGGCATTCTCCTTTCAAAAAGGCAGTCTTGCCGACTGCCCTCAATTTTTTCTTCATTTCTTATTGATTTCTTCTTTTCATTTACAGCATGTTTATCCCTCCTCAGTTTCATTACCTTTAAATTACATTACGATTAGAACTTCAAAGCAAATTTGTATGCTGATGCTACCGACATGGCCTTCCATACAAACCGATGTTAGACGGAACCAATGGCCGGTAAACCACGCCATATGCTGTCCCTCGTGCGTCCACCTGCATCCCATTTCCTACATAAATCGCCACATGCCCAATAGACATAAATTCCCCCGCATTTGTATCACGGGAATGGAAGATCAAATCTCCTGGCCGTAGTTCATTTTCACTAACCTGTAGACCATTGTCTACAATATACTGTCCCTGTGTTGATGCAACGGATGGAAGGTTTATACCAAATTCTGCATATAACCTCTGTACCAGAGAACTGCAGTCATAATATCCTTCCTCATACCGCAAATCCTGGCTATACTGGCAGCCAACCTTATCTAACGCCGCAAGTGCCACCTGCTCGCCAATGCCGCTTGCAGGCATACTGTGCAGGAATTCGTCACTCATGACCTCACGCAGCAACTTCTCCTGACTGGGTGTCAGTTTGCCAAGTTCAATATAATCTTCATAGGTAAGGTTGTACACATATAATGAGGTGTGTGTTACTTCCACCGTGTTGCTGCCATTGGAATCAGCCAAAAATACCTCCATATCCTGATGTCCAAAATTCTGGGCTGTCCCATGGTCTCCAAAATACATATCAAAGTCTACACCATAACGGTCAAAATCTCCGGTATCCTCCACCACATATTCCTTTCCGCCTGCTATGATATGTGTCCCCATAGGAAGCGTGGGATTATAAGCATCAACGGCCAGGGTGTGGTCTGCTTTCGGCATGACGCCGCTTGCCGTAGGACCTCCCGACCATTGGCCACAGCAGATAGAACAGTTGCAATAACCACTGAATGTCATGATTCCAAGGCTTTCACCGGCCCGGATCGTATCTGTCACTGTCTCAGATGCAAAGTGGTTCATTTCATCAAAAATCTCCTTTAAGTGCTTTTTATTCTTATCACTCATGACGGTTGAGAAATTTCCCTGCCCGGTTCCATAACGCACCATATATACCATCATCACATCGGTAAAATTGCTACGAGCCACGCCACTCTGCATATTTTTGTAGGTTACATCCTCATCACTGTCTTCTTCCGCCGCCCTTACTTCCTCGTTAAATTCCCGGTAATACTCCGATAATACGCTTTGTACCGTATCCCCTTCCTGTAATGGTGGTAGAAAGAGAGCCAAAGGGGTGTTATACAGGATTACAATAATCAGGACAAAGGGCAAGGCAATCGTAACCAGCCCTCCCAATAACGGCCCCAACAGCCCCAGAAGATACAAAACAAGCTGTTTGACAACCAATCCAGCCCTCATGACGGCGATATCTTTTGCGGCTTTTGCAAAACTGTCCTTTTGTTCCTCACCGCTTAGCTTGTTCACCATGAAAGCATACATGCGCCTCCGGATAGCTTTTTTCATCCGGGTATTTTCCTGTTCCTTTTTTACCCTTCCTCGTCTTACTTCATTCTTTGAGGATATCTTCTCATCTTTTTTTCTGGTCTTTAATGTATCCCGGTCCTCTCCCGGCATTTGTTGACTTTGAAATCTGTCCTCAGACTTCTGGTCCACTGCTTCAGACCCTCGCTCCGTTCGTGTGAGGGTCACGGTATCTTTAAATCCAAAATCATAATCTTTCCGTTTAATATCCGGCCCGGAAACATTGTCTAAGTGAAACTTAGGATCTTTGCTGGCTTTTTGCTTCTGCTTTTCCCGGACAAAGTTCTCTTTTGGTTTCTCCTTACTCTTCCGCACTCCATCATCTTCAAAATCTGCGTTCTTCTCACTTCCAGCCAAATATCTGGGATAAGTTTCTTCCCTTGATTCCTGGCGTGATTCCTGACCTGACTTCTTTTTCTCTTGTCTGGGTTTCCTGTCTGTATTTTTATAATCCAGGGAACTCTCTTTCTTTCCTGGCTGCTTTCTAAACCCTGATACAGAATTCGCTGCAAGAACCGCACTTTTCTTATCTTCTTGTTCCTTCGGCTCTGATACAGGATGAATCTCCGTGGACTTCATGTGGATCTTTTTATCCGATAATGAGGCTTTTTCATCTATACCCCCGGAAACAATCTTTTTTCCAAGAAGTCCCGATGCAGAACTTTTTTCAGTTCCCAGGTAATTATGCGTTTGTAATTTTACTTCTGCGTCTGCCTTCAGCTTTATCTGTGCTTCTTTTTTACTTTTAAATCGGTTGTCAATGATTCGTATTCCTCCCTTCAGCTATTGCTCATATCTTTTTCACCTGATAATAGAGGCTTTCAAAGTGGAATCCTTTTACACCCTTTATTGCAGGACTGCAGAAACCAAAAGGAAGCTGATAATGTGGATCATACTTTTCTTTCAACATTTTGTATGCTTCCTCTGCCGACACATCCAGTTCCATGTATTCCGTTCCGTCAGGCATATACTTATCACTGAAAAGGACTACTTCTTCTAAAGTTCCTTTCTCAATCAGTTCACTAACTTCCTCCGGAGTAAGTAAAGTTCCACACTTCTCATATACTTCATCCTTGAGTTTCCGAAAATTGTATAACTCCCTGTCTTCCAGCATCATATAATCCCGTTCAAACAGGACGGCGATCTGATTTGGAAACACAATAGCCTCCACATTCATTTCCCTGCAGGCTGTCCGCGCTTCCCTTTCGGAACGGAATCGGTATTCTCTCGGTATTTCGATTTCAACCTCCCACTCATACAATTGAAATCCAATACTGAATCCAAATCTCATATTCTCAACCCACCTTTCTGCAAAAAACGGCTGCAAATTTTCGCAGCCGTTTTTCCAATAAAAAAAGTGGCCACTAGAAGCAACCACTTTTTCTTGTAATACATTCTTCAATTTTTATTTATCCACAGACCGTTTTCCAGACAGCCACAACGTACTGGTGCGCCTGTATTTTATCTCCTATAGAACATTTTTATCCTTTAAATATCTTTCAATCTCACCGATAAACTCCTTTGCCTTTTCAATCTGCTCCTCTGCGTCTTGCCTTGAGGCAATGAAAAAATCCGAGTAATCCGATTGTTCACGCATGATAGAGGCATTTTTGATTATTTTAGAAGTCTCCTTCGCAAAAATCCCAGTTTTCACGAAATTTTGGTTAAAATACGCAATCACGCCGCTATGTTTACTGGAATCAAATCCTTCCAGTGCTGTAATGGCACGCATGGCATGAAAAATAGAATAGTAGGAACGGTTCAGCGATGGTTTATACATACCGCCTGACAACATTTCTTTTGCCGCAGCTAAATCCTCTAACGCACGCTGGTAACGGTACTTTGCTAATGTCTCTAAGCTGCCCACAGTACCACCCCTTCTTCCTTCACGTTCTTATAGAATGGTAAAGTATCCTCCCACTCCAAAAAGTTTTTATAGTCAATATACAGAATGGAAAAGACCTGATCATATTCCAAATCCATATCCACCGCCAGGTCCACCATACGGTCATGCATCTCTTTTGTTTCTTTTCCGTTCAGTAGAACTGCTATATCAATATCCGATTCCTTTGTATTGGTTTTACGGGCAAATGAACCATATAGTAAAATACTTACCAATTTATCACCGTAAATATCACGCAGGCCCTTTACCAGCCTGTCAAACATTTCCTTATTCTTATCCACGCCGATTCCCTCCTGTCTTATCTTTTATATGGATATTGTACCGTATTTTTTGCTTTTATTCAATGCATATATGAAAGCCTGTTATCTGGCCTGCTTTCGCTCCTTTGGATTTTGTACCCCGTGCTGTACCGGTTCAATAATCTTCACTTCCGGCATCAGTCGTTTGATATCCTCAATTGCTTTCTGTACCAATGGGCTGTCACGATAATATGGGATAGAGTTGATAATATCCACATCCAGCCGGTTTGCTGACACCAGATCAAACTCACCGGAATAGATAGAATCATCGTCCTTGATTGTGAATCCAATCCCATTCCCCATGCACGCCATTTCTTCCGGGAGATTCCTGTATCGTTTCACAGCTTGTTCCAGGCTCCTGCACTGATACACTTTCCCCAACGAGGGAAACTCCATACATTCCGCCACGTAAAATGATATTGTGGGAATCGGCTTCTTTCCATACTCTACTCCGTTTTCTGCAGCTATTTCATTATATATTTTCTTCCCATCGGGCATCATATTCGCCTCCTTCATACTTAAATAGGTTTCCTTTCCTAATATAACGTGGTCTAACACAGTGATACCAATCAGTTCTCCACAAGCCACAAGCCTTTTAGTCATTAAAACGTCCTGTTTGGAAGGTGTGCAGTCCCCTGATGGGTGATTATGCATTAATATAACACTGGCCGCATTGGAAAGGATACTGGCTTTAAAGATTTCCCTCGGGGAGAGTATGCAGCTATTTAGTGTCCCCATGCTGGCTATATTTACGTTGATCACCTGCCCATTGGTCTTCAGGTTAAGGACGAAAAATAATTCCCTGTCAACAGAATCGAATTCCTTTAATAAGAGTTGGACTGCATCATTCGGATTTTGGATTTTATCCTCACTGTATATGGGTGGATCATCAACCAGACGAATACTTACCATTTTCAGCCCATTTGCCTTCATCCGCACCCCTCCTATCTATCACCAGTAACTCACCATCTTCAATACAGTTTATACGCATAGTAAGTTCGCTCTGTGTCAGTATTTCCACATTATTGTTATCCTGGCTATCCATCTATCTTTTTGCCTCCTTATGTGTTTGTATCTGTGTGCTACCGTATATTTTGTCCAGATACTTTTCTGCCGCTTCATCTATGGAAGAGTGAATATGGCGAGACACAGCAGAATACAGACTCAAACTGCCCTCGAAGGAATCTCCCCAATCGCGCCCATCGCGCACGGCCGACAATATTAAATCTGCTCTACTGGGTGGTATATCCGGATCAAAGTAAAGTTTATCCTCTAAGTACCCTATTTTGTTGTCACTCACAAATTTCTCCATAGCATCAAACTTTTGTTCCCAATCCCGTAAAGTTTCCATATTAAGAAGCTGCTTAGAGAAAAGTGGAATACTGCCATACTGTCTGACTGCCATGTACAGCCAGTCCATCTTTTCATTTTCTATGCGTATCACTTCAAATTCATCCCTTCCAGCCTCATTCTTCAGTATTTTTCGTTTCCTACCATATACCTGGCTTACGAAGGGATAGTCGTGCGAATTAAGGCCGCGGTAACACAATCTGTCAAAATCCGGGTCTGCAAGTTCAACCGTTGCAACTACACTGGCTTTGACTTCCTCAAAACGATCATGTTTCAAATCATCCAGATTAACAGATATCCATCTGCTTCTGTTTCCTGTCTTCAAAACCCTACACTCTATTGGAGGGAATAACTTTTGTACCCCGTTTACTTTCATTTCAGGCATGATGTTTATCTTCCTTTCCCATGTCCAGCCAATTTCATCTTTTCTTCCATACTGTCAGGAACTTTACTATCCCGTCCGGCTCTGTTATCCAAAGCCCTCTGCGTAAAACCGTCCAATGATTTCTGCATATTTTCTGTGTGCCCCGCCATACTTTTCACAATTTTCCCACAAAATTCTATGGCTTGCCTGATCTTTGCCACAATACCCTTATCGTAGTCATACTCAAAAACATCCGCTGCATCTTTCCCCATAAGAAGATTTTTAGCATTTTTCCGGTGTCCCTTCGCTGCGCTAAGTTCCATCCCAATATCCCCCATGGTCCGTGCTCCATCTTCCAGGTTTTTGGCAGATTGTTCCAGATGCTCATGAATTACCGACAGCGCCCTGCCTGCTTTTGATTTATCAATAAACGTGTATAGTGCCTGTTCTCCATAATACTTTACATGCCTCTTTACATGCCCCACTGCCTGTTTAATGCCTTCCGATACCTCATTTCTTAAAGCTCCCAGCCATACTTTCGCTGCGTGCACTCTATCTCCGGACGCCTTCACAAAATTGTCTATTTTAGCTTTCAGGGTTTTATCATTTAATTCGTCTAACTGCCCGCGCAGATACAGCAGTTCGTCCTGCATATCCTCAAAATACTTTTCCATCTGGTTAAAATACTGTAAAAAATCCTCCAGGTTCTGCGCCTGCGCGTCCATGCGGTTTTCCTCCATCATGGCAAACATTTCTTTTAAATGCGGCTGTTCCCCCAAGGGAACATTCAACGATACCTCCATCATAGCTGCCTCCTGTTATCTCTTTTTTTCTGATTTTCCTGAAATACTGCTTACCTTTTCCTTTTTATCCCGATTCTCTGCTTCAATCATACGTTCATTTATTTTTGCATCGTTAAAACACTCAAAGATTGCATCCAGGTCAATATCTTCCGGTTCAAGGACCTGGTAAGAGTTTACGAGGAAAAAAGCATGTTCGGATATCAAATCATAATCGGATTTTGGAATTGATGTTATCTCAAATTCATACTGTAACAGCTCCAAACAGGCGTTGAAAAGCTGTTCTGCCAGTGAATCCCCACGCTTATACAAAAGAGGGATTTCCGGATTCTCCTGCCAGGTCCGCACACTCCGCAGGATACAGTCCAATGTTTCTGTATTGCAGGACCATGTATCCGCTTCTTCTATCTTTCCCTTCTCGCAATGTTCTGGCACAACGGGTTCTGGATCTTCCAATGTTCCTTCGACAATCATCTGTAAAATATCCTTTCCTGTCCCTCCAGCCTTAAGGACCCGTGCCGCTGCCCGCATCTCATATGGATACAAGCACAATTTCTCTTGTGATAAATTCAGGACCTTAATCGCCGTTTCCTTGCTAAACTCAGACTGAATAGCAGAAAAAACATGATAATAGGAATCCAACCACTTCTCTACCGCTTTATTTTGCGGCAGTTCCCTAAAACCAGCATACTGCCCCATGGCAACACAGTCCTCCGCCCATTTCACCCAGGTCCTAAGTTCCCCGTCTGTTTGCAGTTCCAGCAGATGCTTTACTACTAACACAAAGATATCTCTATTCAACGATGTTCCTCCAATCTTTCTACCTCGTCTTTGGTGGTTTTTTATTTGCCTTTGTCTGCTCTGGTTTTGCCATTCCATTGATGGAGCAGTATCTCTCTACTCCTGCCCTGTCAAATTCCTCCAGGCGTTTAAGGTCAAACGCCACCTTATAATAACTTTCCATGCCCGAATAACCCATTTCCGGAAGCACCTTTCCAAGTTTGTGCTTTTTAATAAAGTCCAGTTTGCTTTTACTGGCAAAGGCGTCAATGTATGCCTCATTTCTTTCGACAGGCATATGAGCCAGATTGATGGTCAGATCAGCAAAAGATTCCTCATATCCCTCCTCCATATGGGTAAGACCGATATACAGTCTGTTGTCATAACGATAGGCATCAACTTCAAGCATCAGCTCCTCATGCCCAAATTCCCAATCATAACCCAATGTTTTTTTCTCTTCTTCCATTTCCTTACCTCTCATAATTATGAATACTGGTCATCCGTCTTTATTCCCTGTTTGTTTTTTTCATGAAGATTTGTATTGAACAAATCATATATGATATTATTCTTCTTTACCCTGGCATCAAAAGGAATAATGACTTCACCGTGTTTCAGGATTCCCATACCGGAATTACAGCCGTTCACGTATTTCAACTGTGCTTCCGGAATCCCCGCTACCCGTGAAAGCTCCTGGCTGTCCACATTTGCCTGTTTTAACAAAGCAATAAATTCAGAGTTCGCCAGCATGGTTACGGCTGTGTAATTCTGGAGCATATCAGAAATATTCTGGGTGATGGCGGTACACAAGCCGCCTTGTTTCCTTACTTTTTTCCACAGGGAATAGAGAAATTTTCCCGAATATTCACTGCGTCCAGAATGTTCCCCGGTTCCCAGCAACACATGGCACTCATCTATGTATAGCCATGTAGCTCTTCCTTTTTCTGCATTTCTGGCAATCCGTGCCCGGACATTTTCCAGCATGACCAGCATCGCAATCGCACTCAGCTCTTTTCCAAGATCACGGATTCCATAAACAATGAACCGGTTGTCTACGTCTAAATTGGTTTGATGGTTGAAAATATTCAAGGAACCGCTTACAAACAGCTCAAGCCCCAAGGCAATATCCCTGGCTTCCTCCTCTGGCTGCTTCATCAGCAGGTCATAAAAATCCGACATAACCGGCACATATTTTTCCTTGCTCATGGCAATATCCAGATACAGCTTACGGATACAACGGTCAATGATGGATTTATGCCGGCTGTTTAGCATTTCCGACATCGCCTGCTCACACAGACCAAGCATAAATTCGCCCTTATCTCGGATCAGTCCTTTACTGTCGGCAAGGTCCAATTCATTCACATCAAGCCAGAGCGGATTTATATAATTCTGGGTGTAATTTGACAGGTTGATGCATACACCCCCTAAGTTCTGGGCAATATCAAAATACTCCAGTGTCGGATCGATGACGATGATATCATCACCTGTCTGCAAATATACCCCCAACATCTCGGACTTACAGAAAAAGGATTTTCCACTGCCGGGTACGCCAAATACCATAGCGTTTCCATTGGTCAGTTTTTTCCGGTCTGCCACGCACAGGTTTTTAGAAATCCTGTTCGTTCCATAACATAAGCCCGTGGGTTCATAAATCTCCTGCACATTAAAAGGCATTAAAGCCGCGATATCCCGTGTAAGCATGGTGCGCATGGTTTCGACTTGTCGCACCCCTACGGGCAGAGCAGTATTTAATGCCTCTCGCTGTTGGAGATGATGTACCTCCATATTACAGAGATATTTGTTTCCTATCGTCTGGATTGTCTCTGTAATACTGTTAAGTTCTTCCCTGGTATCCGCAATCAGTACCATATTTACACCTGCAAAGAACAGGTTCTGGTCATTCTCCCGTACATCGTCCATCAACGCTTCCAGGGTTTTCTTTTCCACTTTCTTTCCATAACTGATGTCACTTGCAAAGTCATTGTTTTTATTACGGACACGCTGCTGGCGTAAAATATCTGACTCCACACCCAGATATTTTTTCTGCAATGTTCTTGTTGTCAGGTCCTTTGGCACAGGCACAATATCTATAGAGGTGATACTGTGTACAGGAACATTGGTAATTTCATTAATGAAAGTGTCCGGCAGGCTTGTCGGATACCTTCTGATGAATACAGCCCTGCAGATTTTCCGGTCTGTTTCAAAGTCATTCGGGGAATACTTAATCATGGAACCGCAGATATCATTTTTGTAATCTGTTTTACTTTTTACATACGCATCAAAATCAAAAGAAAATGTTTCTTCGTCACCAATGCGATAAAAATTATACAGAACCCGGAGCCGTTCCGCCGCGTCAAGCGGCTCCAACTTTGAGCCTATCGCATGGAATTCTTGCTGCATCCCTCCTTCAAAGGTATTAAAAAATGCTTTTGCCTGTTCATAATCTTTCCGTTCCACAGTAACCGTAAGAAAGCGTTCCTGTTCAATCCCCTGTTTTCCCGCTACAATCCGTTCCTCTACGATATCATTGTAAACGTCCCGAAGATGGTCATAGCCATCATCTTTATCTGGTATCAGGACATTCTGCCTGAACTGGCTCATGTTCCTGTTTTTGTTGTATATTGTAATCTTAAAAGCAACATCAATCGCATTAACCAGCTTGCAATACTGCTTTAAGATTTCATACTGGTCTCCCTCCGACACCGTGACATAATTTATGTCAGCAAAACGGTATACCCTGCTGTACCGGTTCTTTGTATTCTCAAAAATACCATCCTTTGCAATCCTCAGAATCTCAATCTGCTGCTGAACACTCTTCGGGGCTGCAAACAATGGTTTGTCCGCTTTTTTTAACTGTATGAAACGATCTGTAAAAATTCCCACTTCCGTAAACCTCCTTTAATCCAAGGCAGGCTACGGGAAGTAGTTTAGCGAATCCCGTAACCTGCTGGTCGCTAAACTACTTCCCACATATGTGGGATTATTTCATATCTTTTATTTCATGAGCCTAAAGGCAAGTATCCCTGCCACTGCCACAACTAAAGCCCCCACTGTCAGTAGGATCATGCGCTTTGCTTTTTTCTTTACCATGTTAAAATCCTCCTGTCCGTCAGACAGTCCTTTTTTTTCTTTTTTCTGCTGCTGTGTAGCAATTTTCTGCTCTTCTCCATAGGCGTCCTTTATCCAATCCACATTTTCCGTGGACTGGTATAAACAGGGCTTATTGAAAAAAGACATCTGGACCATTCTCCCCACCGTCTGCCAGAAACTAAGCCCATTGTGATTATAAAATCCTGTGAGTGCAATCGGCACCACAACAGGCGTTGCCAGATAGCACGCTAATGTCATGCCGATTTTATCGTATAAACCGAGTACAATTCCCGCTCCCGCCCCCAGGGATAGGACGCTGAATGTAAATTGCTTCACGGTCAGCCCCATCAGGAAGCTCTCCTTATAGTGCTGTAAATCCCTGCTGATTTCGATATCCATTTATCTCACCTTACCTTTCTTTACATTTTCAATCCTCTTTTTCCCCTCTTCAAAATATTCCTGACTAATCTCAATTGAGATGGAATCCCGTTCTGATTCAAGGGCAGCTTCCGCAAGGGCAAAGGAACCAGCATATTGGTCCAATACCAGTTCTTTTTTATCTGTAACAAATTCCAGTATCTGTTTTAGCAGTTCCACCGGCTTCTCCGATTGATGAACCCTATCAGCTTTTGAGATTGGCTGAATGTCAAAAGCCGTAGGAAGCATCCCTTTCGCTCCGGACATATAGTGTTTCATCTCCGGTTCTGCCTTGTCCTTCTTTGCGTCCGGTCGCATATCACGCGCACGTCCTTTTGAAAAGAGCAGGATATCCTCAGTATTTTTTGCCTTCCGCCCCGTATTGGCAACGATTGTACCCTTCCGCCATGCCACCTTCGCGTAATATTCAAAGCCGCTTTCCTTCGCCATGGCCTTCACCTGGTAAAGATATTCGTAATTATCACCGTTTTCCTCCGGCAGAAACTCCACGAGGAAGTGCCCCTTCTTTAGAACACGGAATTTTTCGTCCAAATCCTGCTGTGTGTACTGGAACAAATCATAGGAGGCAAAGTCCCGGTTTCCCCCTTTTAAACTTTTTTTCAGCAGATATGGGTGGTCAGTGATAATTGCGTCAATGCTGTTATCCTCAAGGAAACTCAGATCACGTCCATTTCCCTGTATGAGCATGCAGGTAATATCCTCATTCTCTGCATTTTTCTTCGTAACCGTATAGACGCCTTTGGCAACCCGTTTAAAAAGACCTTTATTAATCCCTTCGTAGATACGCGCCCGGATGCTGGGTTCCTTTACATCCTTTTCCGCATACTGGTATACACATTCCTTTGCATCTTTCAGGGAAAATTGCTCCACGTCTGCGAAATACTCAAATAGCGTCATTTGTATGCTTTTATCCTGCGCCGCTGTTTCCACACCCAAAGCCTCCTTTACTTACAGCCCCAGGGCCTTGCTTGTCAGGCTCTGGGCGCCCTTTACACTTCCCACAGTCAGGGCAACCGTGAATGTCATTTCTCCCAGATAGATCAAAGTCTTTGTCCAATCTGCATAGTCTCCTGTAAATTGTGGTAATCCTGAACTGATAAACGTATTGCAAAGAATAATCGCCAAAGCCATAGTCACCGCCTCAAAAACTACGCTTATGAAATACTTCGTAAACTGTACGCTTGTGGCACTCACTCCCCGATTTCCTGCAACCGTTGCATAAGCGATACTGCCAAACGGTACGATTACAAGTATTTTTAAAAATCGGAAATAAACATTATAAATAAGGAAAAATCCGCAGATCAAAATAATCAGGCTTAAAAATACCGCCAGGATTAAAAATACAAGGCTTTCCACAAATCCCAGATTCTTGATAATATCTGCCTGCGCCGGGTCTATCGTAACCTGTGTGGCTTCACTCCCTCCAATCAGTCCGACAAGATTCCCAACACTTGTAAATATGGCTTTCATAATATCGACGTTGTATACCACCAGCCACTGCGCGATTCCAATCCTGATCAACATACGGAGAATCACTTCAAACCGCATCTCTTCCCGCACATCTACACTTTCCGAACAAAAACCAATCACAAAAAATAAAACAACCAGGCTTGAACCAACAGCAACGAAAATCGGTTCAATCCCGGTTATAACTCCCCATGGGCCGCCTCCTTTGAAAGAAGTCGGGGACTGCCCCAGCAGTTCAAACACCATGTTCACCTGCCCGTTCCAAAAGCCGAACACGACCTCAAGAAGCGAAAGGATTGCCTCGCCCAAATTAAAAATATCCATTTACCATCACCTCATTTCCGTATTTGGATATTATGATTACTAGAGTATCATTTAAAATAATTCTTTTGAAAGAACAAAAGCCTTGAAATTTGTTTGCATCACTACCTCCTTAGATGCGGCAGCTTATATTTACCCGTCTCCGTGTAAAACTCCGGAAGTGCATACCCCGGTGCGAGCAGTGAATTGTCCGATTTAATTAATCCTTTATCCAACATATCATTGATAACTTCAGCCGTTTTCAAATGAAAAAAACTAATGGCATCATAACCAACACAGATAAGAATATCCTCCTTAAATTCAGCCATAGGATTGTATAACCATGTTTTTTCACACTTTTCGTGATTTAATTTCATGGCTTCGATTACCTTTTCCTCGTATGCTTCCAGGTTTTTCTCATAATAATCTTTCGCTTCAAGTTCAGTAAGAATATAGGCTGCTTGCAAATCAATGGCCCCTTTATAGTGAAAGGTTTTACCGTTCCGCAATTTTTTCGCTATATCAGCCAGTGAGTCAGGATATATATTACCCGATATCTCCAAATCCCTTATCCGCAAATGTTCCTCTCCCTTTGCAACATAAAACTCGTTTGCATGATATCCTAATTGAGTATAGAAATTTGGGTTTTTTTCTCTGTAATCGGTATCCACCTGGAATCCCAGGCTTATGAATAAATTTTTACACTCTTCTCTACATTCCTGACTGGCTTTTGCCTTTTCAAGTAAATTGTCTCCTATATCAACAAAAAAAACTACGCGCCTTAACTCCAGCATAGTGTTCCCTCCACGTTTTCATTAAAACAGCACAATCAACTGATACCCAGGAACGTGAGGACTGTACTAATCCCCGCCATAATCAAGCCGGCAACGATGCCCTTTATCGCAGAATTCATGGAACTCGAATCCTGCTGCTGGTAAGACTGGGCAAACTCCATTACGTTTTTTGCAAGGATAATCACGCCAACGGCACCTATGATGGCAATTACGAGATTCTTCAGATTATTCAAAGGTGCCGTCACCACTTCCGCGCCAGACGCATATACATTTGTTGTATATAACATGGTTGCCATGGCTGCCCCAGCGGTTATACTGCTGATTCTGTTAATCATTTTTTTTGCTTTTTTCTTTTTTTCAGTCAAATTCTTCACTTAAAATCTCCTTTTCTTTAAAAAAGGGCGCAAAAATAGCAGGTATAAAAGAACCTGCTGCGTGCGCCCTCTATTTTTTGCAACAGATTCCCATATATCTGCCATCTTAGGCATAAGAAATATAGGGAAAATTAAGATTCTTGATGGCCGGTCAGTTGTTCGCGTATTTCACGCATTTGTCCGGCACTTTTATCTGATTTAAAGTAAGTCAATATATCCTGGTAGGAAAGACCTCCTACCAATCCAAGACGTATTTCTTCTAACTGCTCTAATGTATAATCATTATTTATTAGCATTTCATTAAACTGCTCTTCTGTAATCTGTCCCAAATCCTGCTTTTCTATATTCTCGATTTCAGTTATTTTGCGGTTCTTTTTCAGTTCATCTTCTGAAAATATCTTTGCCGGCATATCAGGTTCCTGCAATGACAGCAATTCGTCCAGTGTTATTTCATCTATCTGAACATTCAGCCCCTGGTCCCTCTGGCGTTCATAATATTCAAAAGACTGCCGGTTCAGCAATTCGCAGGCTGGCACTGTACTTTTCTCACGGATTGGTGTATGATGATATGGTGGTGCGCCTCCATCAAACGTCTCCTTGAAAAGAGGATGCGCCGGGGTATTGTATTTTGAATCTACAATCGGGTCAAATCCCCGGATAAAGATCAGGCACTTTTTATTATCCAGCTTTCTGGCCTCATCCGGTGTCAGTAGTTCCCTTCCCAGCACATCAAAGTTCCGGCTGCTGCTGCCATTTTTTCCTCTTGTTTCACCAGAACTCCGCTTATCTACCGTAGCCTTCCCGAGCATCTTAGAAATATAATCGTGTGTACTCTGTTCATTCCCGCCAAGGTAGACCAAAGTGTCACAGTTCCCCGGGATGACCTCCCATGTCTTTTCAAACAATGCTTTAATCTGCGCAAGGTTCTGTATAATAATGATCGATGAAATTTCTCGTGACCTCATGGTACTAAGTAAACTGCAATAATCATCCGGTAATGCAAATGGCAATAGGTAAACCTCTGGCACTGCCGCCTCGGGTTTTTCCCCTGCCCCGCACCGTGCATGATAGTTTCCCATCACACGGCGCTCCCCCGACTAAGAACATAATCTCTTAGTATCGGCTTGAGGCTATCCCTCCACCGCTTATTATCACGGTTTCCCTGGTACTGTGCCTCTACTCTCACAACCACTAATGCACTTATTATAGAAGTTTTTCTCCCCCTTCCTTTTCGCTGCAACTACGATACTTTGTCGCTGATACAGTCAGCTCCCGTATTGGCTGCTTTCCACGTTCCACATAACTTAGGATTGCTACCACTTAGGCCGCTCCTTTAGCCCTGCAAGCATTATCTTCAAGGAAAATCCTCAAGATACCTATGCCCTATAAGCACAGAAGGCATTTCATACTAACAAATTTTACTTTGCCCCGCCTGCGTACCCCTGGTACACCTGCATTTCTACAGGCTATTTGTTTAGAGCCGTACATTCGGAACTTTGTCAGACCTCCTTTGGGTCATTCTAGCCATATGGCAGCCCCACCCGCACTGTCACACACAACTCATACCTCTATGAATCTTTCCTCGCCTTTCAGCGTTAGGGTGTGCTTCGCACGACTTTCCCGCGCTTATAACCCCAGCCACTGTATCTGGCTGACGCTACTCGGAGTATCAGTGAATCCCCTTCCGGGCGTTACCCCATCATTTGAGATTTCAGTTATGCAGTTCTCCAAAGCCATTCATGGCTTCAGGCTGCGGTTTTGTCGGTTATTTCTACCGTTTTGGACGCAGAACGTGTCACACCATTAGCAAACTCATCAAGCATAAAGGTCACATGGATTGGTAATCTTCCTTCGTAAATAAAGTCAGCCTGGAAGTACAGTTCCTGGAATATCTGGCTGTAAAGCAGCCCTACAATGCTGTTGTTCGATTTATCGGAATCCGGAATCACACAAAAAAGAGCTGTTTTTGTCTTTCCGTCACCATTTCTTCCCACCCCTATCTCCGGGATATTGATATCATCATGGTCCAGGATACGGAGGATTTGTGGATTTTCCAAAAAAGCCAGTCTGGAATTTGCACTGATTACAATACTCCGGACCGTATCAGCCGCTCCTCTGATTACTTTATAATACTGTTTGACTGCTGGATGATTGCTTCCCTTTTTACGCTCCAGGCGCTTAATCCTGCGGTCTAAGTCCGATGGCGAGCCATCATCACGTACCTCTGCTTCTCCCAGTAATTTCAGTACCGTGGAAAAGTTCTGTTCACTTTTGGGGCATTCCAGCCAAACATAGTAGAACAGCGCCTGCAGGTATAGCGACTCTGCTTTCTCCCAGAAGGGATCGCTGCTCTGGGAGTTTTTCGGGGTTGTATTGGCGATCAGGTTTGTAATTAATTTTACGACATCTGATTCCTTCCGGATATACATAAATGGATTATAGCAGTCAGACTCTTCCATGTTCAGCAGATTCAGGACTTTGACAACATAACCGTGTTTCTGTAAGAATCCCCCGCAGGCTTTTAAAATTTCCCCTTTCGGATCAGTGATTATATAAGAAGAACGGTTAAGCTGTAATAAATTAGGCTTACAAAAGAAGAAACTCTTTCCCGCTCCACTTCCCCCGATGACCAAAGTATTCAAGTTCAGCTTCGTTTTACGCGAATCCATCCTCATACGGACATTTTGGCTTAGTATGCGGTTCTCTGTCTCGTCCTTCTCGGCTAACACCTGATTCACCTGTTTGATATCTGCAAATTTGGCTGTACCATATTCTTTTCCCGGCATATAGTTTTTCCTGCTGGTCAGATACATGGCAATCGCAATCATATATACGAATTCTGCAAGTAATATCCCCTTAAAAGTTGTATCATTAAAGTAATTTCCAAATGGGCGGGCCATAACCATGTTAAGACGCTCCATAAAGGTATTGATATCAATCCCCTGTTCCCAGATGCCATTAAGAAGATACCCGCCATATGCCGCCAGCACACCACCAAGTACAATCAGCCAGACAGAAGTTTTTTTCTTATTTTCCATTACCTTCCTCCCCGCTTTTTCAGTTGGCCTGCCATCTGCAGTTTCCGGTTTTCTTCTTTTTTCTTGTGCAGCATGTCTCTGGTTTCCTTTAAGACCGGATCATAACTCTGGCTGTATAGCTCTTCACCGGTGCGTTTTCCAATCACCTGCCCCTCGTTATTCACCACACTGTATTCCTTATCCTTCTGAAGATTTGTAAATATGGTCCTCTTCTCCTCACTGATATGGGATATGGAATTTTTATCTATCCACAGGTACTCATTCTTTTTGAACGGAATCCGTGTGAGAATTCTCTTTTCAGTCTCTTCCACCGCAAGGCTCCTGGCAATAAAAATCTGATGGATATTTGGATCGTCTCTGACAGCTTCCTTTGCATGCTGCAGTACCTTCCTCTGGCGGCTATTCATCTCAGACATCTGCTTCTGTGCAGCCTCTGCCTTATGCGGCTGCTCCATCCCCCGCACAATAGGCTCCATGTCCTCCGCATGCTGCCATTTTCCCTGTTTCTCATACGCAGCAAACTCCTGTTTGTCCATTTTAAAGGCCATGCTGCCATCGTCATTGATCTCCAGGATTCCCAGGCTTTCCATATATTTCAGTACAGGCTCTACTTCCGCCCATGGCATATCTATGGCATTACTGATTTCCCCAACACCCGCCCCTGGTGTCTGTGCCAGATATGTCCCAACTGCCTTAAATCCCCATGGAGAGATGGACTGTTCTTTAGGGGCGCTCTGCTTGTTTGGGTCCGACATATCCTTCTTGTCTATCCCGTAAGTCTCTTTCAGTTCCTTCTCCTCCCCGTTATCCAGATAATCCTGGATTGATTCAATCTTGCTCCCCTCGATGTCCCCCATGATTTGATTCACTCTAGGTGTGGCATCAGAATGAAAAAGGATTTCACTTTTACCATCCGCTTTATTGATATCTGGAAGGAGTGCATAGCGGATTTTATATTTATCAGCCAGCTTTTTCACCTTATTAATATCAGTCGTATCAAAACGGAAAACCTGCAAATCGCCTCCTGTTTTAAGAAGGTCTTTTACGGTTGTCCTTCCGGATAAACGTTCCATCTCCACCAACCTGCCGATGAATTTTCCAATATCCTTAGCCGTATGAAGCCCGCCTCCGACAATTTTCATGAATATCTCAATTCCCTCAAATGACACCCGCAGGATTTGGGTAGCTTCCTGTATTTCTCCTATAGAACTCACCTCCTAACTGCTTCATTCTCTTTTTTCTTTTCATCTTCGCGTTTCCGCAGCTCCTCCAGCATCCGGTCCAGTTCATAGTCCACATTCTTATCCTGCAGGATTTTCACAAGTAACTGATTTGCTATTTCCTGATTGATATTTGCCACTTCTAACTGTATGATATACTCTTTGATTCTCTCCTGCAGTTCGCTCCCGCCCCGGATGGCATACTGCTCTATAATCCCAGCCTCCAGGTTCCCCTGGGATTTTTCCTTTTCCCTGACCGCAGCGATATGAATGACCGCATCATGCACACAGTCTAAGTCCTGCTGATGGAACGCATAACCTAAAAGTATCCTTTTATCCTCCTGGGTAAATACAAAGTCCTGCTTTTCCATTAAATCCATCATTTGGTAGCACTCCCGGACCATTCTGATATTTAATGACACCACACCAGCCTCACGCATCTGTATGTCTCCTTTCCCGTACCAGCAGCATAATCTCACGCATTTTCCGCATTTTATCAGCAGTCAATTCCTTTTTGATAATCCGCTTTACTTCATCATCGGCCAATCCTGAATCAAAGGCAGACCTGACTTCTTCAAGTTGTTCTGACGATAATCCTTCCGCAGCGATTTTATCCAGAATATCCGATGTCTTCTGCGGGAACAGCTTCTCAAGGATAGTTTTTTTTGTCTGCGGCGGCTGCGGTCTCCAATAAGATGGAGGAACGGTAGGTGCAGTTACCTTCTCTGTCTTTCCCTCAACCACTTCGGCATTTGACCGTGTTCTTGCCGCTGTAAGTTCCTCCTCCAGCTTCTTTATCTGTGTTTCCTGCACCGCAGCTTCTTCCTGCAGTTTTTTGATCAAACTGTCTTTATCTTTTAGGTTCTCATATAAATCCTTAATCTCCTGGTTTTTCTCGTCCAGGACGTGTTCTTTCACCAGTGTTGAGAGCACCTCAAACTTCTCGTTATTCTCTTTAAACTGCTGCAGAGATGTCTCCATCATTTTTATCAGGTTTTCTGTATACTCCTTAAACGCCGCGCCTTCTGCGGAATTACCAGCATTCTTTTTGGCCTCAATCAATTGTGTCCTCATTTTTTTCATCCGGCTCGCCGGCAGATCCGGTGTCGCATAGGACATGATTTCTTCCTTCGTAAGCCCAGAGACGGAACCAGAAACAATTTCCGGTATCTGGTACTGGTCAAATGTGCCCTGACAGCACAAATCAACCAGTTCCCCGTCTACATCTTCAAGCATTGCAAAAACGGTCTGACGCATCTGCTCCGCATTAAGCTTTGGGATTGCAACCCGCCGCACGTCTTTAATGCCCAGCCCGTATTGGAAAGCCATCTGTATTACTTCAATCTGGTCCGCCCCCAGCTTTTTACGGCACTCTTCTAAATATTTCTGTTCTTCTATTGTCATATCTGCCTCCTGCAATAAAAAAAGACAATCCAATCGGCTGCCTCTCGATTCATTTCTTATCTTACTTTTGGGGAATTTGCTTTATTTTTCTGTTTTTCCGCCTTACCTTCCTGCCAATCCTGGGATACTGGTTCAAACTCGCTTTTTCCATGTTCCTCAAGCCATCCCCTAATATCGTCAATCGGTGTTACAATAATTTTTTTCATGAAATCATTCGCAGCTATGGCCTGATATCCTGCACCCTGGTTCAAGATAATCATTTTTTCTGCATATTCCGAAATCTTACTATACTGGGTGTGGCTTTCCAGCAATTTGATTTTTTCACGAAAAGACGCAATGAATAGCTTATATGGCATGGATAGGCATGTAATGCCTCGCTCCTCTGCAAATTTTAGTGCGTCTGTATAACTTTTTTGTTCTGATTCAGTCACTTTCCCATCATTGTCGAAAAATTGATACTTCAAATTATTCCTCCTATATATCAAGCAATCCCCTACCGTACCTTTCCTGATCGGGCCGGAACCTTATCCGTTATATTCTCTAAAGAAGAAATAAGAGCCATAATTTTTTCACTGTGAACTTTTTCCAAAACAGTCTCTAAATAGTCTATGATGTCCTGGCGCTTTTCCCGGTCTCCAATATCCCTGTAGATACGTCTTACCGGATCGGACTGGTTGTCCCCGGCTCTCATGTATCCTGCATCAAGATAATGGATAAAGTCTGTTTCCTTCATCACTTCGTTCAGTTCCCATGCCACTTCCGCCATTTCTTCCTTCTTATCTGCTTTCCTGACAGCTCCGACCTCATCTAATTTATCTGCCAGACTCACGCCCTGCTTTCTGTCCTGGTCTGGTAAGAGCGAAGAACGGTACATCAAAAAGCAGGTTAGATGGTCCCTCAATCTATGATTGTCTAAGACCGCTCTAATCCCAGGTATTTTCCCCCCTGCTGGTACTAAATCACGGAAGCTCTCAATATATGCGTCTCCCAGCTTACATTCCAAAAGATATTTTTTTATTTCAGAAGCCAGTTTTTCCAGTTTATCCTGCTCATAGATCACGACTTTCTCCTCCTCTTTCCCTGCTTTTCTGCTTGTCTCTGCTCTGCATTCTCTCCTTTTGCTCCTGCATGATTTTCTTCCCTATCCTCTGCTGTCGTCTTACCTCCGCAAGAACCTCATTGAGCCGGCGATTTTTCTCCTGGAAATTCAGGTACAACCGCTCTGCTGATTCAAACGTGTACCCCATATCCAACAACTGCGTTTTTAGCTGCTCTGCCTGCAGGTATTCTCCCTTAAATTCCTGATACCCCTCCTCATATAAAGAAACCTCAACCTTCAGTTCCTGGAGCTTTTCCCAAAGCTCAAATATCTCTGTATTGGCTTCACGGTTCTCTTTTTGGTTCTTTTTCTCCTGCCTAAGCGATTTTGCCTGTTCAGCCAATGCTTTCCTGATATTTTCCAAGTCCTTGTCTGTATGTATCTGATAAGCCGAAATGAAATTATATTTCTCCTGTATCTCATGAAGTTTCCGGATATCTTCTTTATATTTCCAAGCATCGGAATAAGGCTGTTTTTTTAGGACGCCCAGCCGGTATAACTTTGTAAAATACATCTTCTGGTATCCAGTCAATGGGGACTTTCTTCTGGGAATATAACCAGTCACTTTTTTGACTCTGGGCGGCAGTTCCAATACTGGCTCCGGCAGTTCCTTTTCTCTTGCAGATATGGGGATACTTAGCCGTTCCCGTAATTTTTCTTCTGTGTAATCGCCGCCCAGGGTATCCAGCCTGCGTCCCTTATCCATACCTGGCGGCTTTAACAGAATATGCGCTCCCTGTTTTATCTCATATCCCCGTTCCTCCACTCCAATAAGGAACTCATCCCAGTTTTCCGCCTCGGCCGCCACCTGGTCGATGTCACGGCGGATCATATCATTCCAACTAAATTTACCATCTTTACCCTGGTCCCAGATGCGTTCCTTTTTTTTCTTTCTGTTCTGACGTACTTTATCCATGTCCAGCGTTGCCATATGGTACTCTTCACAGATTTTGTTGACAAGCGGCTGTATGATTTTGTCCCAATCACCATTTCGGTAATCATATTTCTTCCCTTCTCCAATACAGCGGACACTATTAAATGCAATATGGCCGTGGATATGATCGGTATCATCATGAAGCGCATAGACTGCCTCAAACTCTTTTCCAAGGTACTCCTCTACAAATTTCCCTATAATCTTCATGGCAACATCTTTATCAACGGTATCTGCCGCCTCTTCAAATGAGATAATGATATGGTATCCCTGGCGTCCCCCCATCTTATCGTACCTTCGCTTAGTGTTCAGCATTTGTTTCAGTGCAGTCTCCGGCAGACAGTTATGGCCTGAAACATACAACCCATTTTCAGTTTTGCTGTCCTTCGTAATATAATTAATCGTATTTGCGAGATGCTTTGCCTGAAATCCCGATTTTGCACATCCCATATGCAGAATTTTACTGATAGCCATACTTAATTACCCGCTATGTCCAAATGGCTGACTACCTGCATGACTGCCTCCTTGATCTGCTTCATATAAACATACAGACGTTTTTTATCGGATTCATGGTATAAGCCGCTGTTGTTGTTTTTGACAATTTGGTTGATGTTTATCCCGATATGGTTTATCTCATTCGTGAGATTCTGTAATGCTTCCAGAAGTTCCGGATAATCTCTGGGGCGGTTGGTTATCAGCATCCTCAGATACTGCGAATCGGATAGCCCTCTCTCTTTTGCCTTCCTGTTCAGCTCCTCCAATTCCTCGCATGACAGCCGAATTTCTTTCCGGCAGTTCATCTTTTTTACGCTTCTCAGTCTCTACTCACATCCTTTCATCGAATAAACAGCAAAAGAAAAGGAAGGAACCACAGCAATCAGCTATATTCCTTCCCTCTTGATACTTTACTTATCATCTTACTGATCTCCGCCCAGCCGTGATATCCACGGGAGGCAGGATTTCCTGTATCTTTCCACGCAGCTCCTTTTGATAATAGGTCCTCTGGAAAGCGGCATTTAGTATTTTCTCGTCCGCTTTCAATCCTTCCAGGGTTTTATGAAGAATTTGCCATTCAGAGTGTCTGCTTAACTTAAAATAGTCCCTGGTATCAGATATCATCTTGTAGTTCTGCTCACACGCAGCATCAATCACCTGGTCAATATCCGTCTCCAAAGAATCACCAGATTCCATGTCCACCTTATACAATTGTCCGTGGCCGTCTGTTTCTAATGTATAGCCACTTTTAGTTGTATACCCCACTACCTGTTCAGCCTCCGCGCGGGTAAGTGGAAAAAGTATATCAAACTCGTCAAGATATTCCATTAATTTTCCAGATGTTTCAATTCGTCCCAAATCATCCCCTTCTTTCCATAATTCATTCTATCAGCGGGAATTTTTCTTCGCCGGTGTCGCTTTTTGATTTACCTGTTTCCATAAGGAGGTCTGTTCATATATATCGTCTAACAGCCTCTCATCTTTTTTTAGCTGTTTTATCCTGTCTATGATTTCCCTCTCTTCACTGCTTCCAGCTTTCTCTTCCAGTCTCTGTCTGGAATCTAAGATGAATTCATTGTTCCATTCACAGGCAAGGAATGTAACCTCGTCCATGGTGATTTCTTCTATTTGTTCTCCCTCTAAATCCACCCAATAGAGCTGCCCTTTTTCATCTACGTGTAGCCCATAGGCACTTCCCTCCATATAGTCCAACAGAACCTGGGCATGTTCCTCATTCAGTGAAAATGGTATAGAAAAGTCATCGAGATAGGCCAGCAGTTCCGTGGCCGTATTCAATTGTTTCAAATAATGCCTCCTTGCCCGGTATCCTACCGGCTATGTCCTGATAGCGGCTTCTTATCCTTGTTTTCATACTTTTTTAATACCGCCAGAATCTCACTTATTTTTTTACGGGCCGTCTCCGGAAGTTCCCCCATCTCAGCATTTCGCAGAAACTGCGCTTCGGTCTTCCTTCCATATAATGTTGCCAGCCTGCCGTATGTCTCTTTTGCCAGGTCAACTTCGGTATCTCCAGACTGCAGCTTTTCCGCCCAAACCTCCGGCATATGATCCCGGACTAAAATACAGATATCGCAGGCAGCCTGTTGTAAATCCGTGCGCTTTAAAATAGGTTCCTTTTGATCAATAGACCATATACCATTCAGCATGTCCTGCGCCAATCTCAAATCACGCTCATCTGTTCCATTTAGGATTGTATCCACAACCTTCTGTAGCTGCTGGTACTCCTCATCCATTCCCTGTAAAGGAATACTCTTATTTTTATCCAGTCTCTCCATAATGTCGCACACCTCCAAGCCAACAGCTTTTTGTATGGATTCCTTTGTGATGTTATTTTCCCTGCAATATTCCAGATAAGTTTCCAGTCCCCCTAAATATGTAATTTCCTCCAATGGGGTGTCAGCCAGTTCCTCCCATGTATCATAATGGCCCTCTATTGTCATGGCTGCTATCGTACAATCATCAAATTCCAAGTCATAGAACAGGTCATCATCTGTACTGCACATTCCAATCCGGTAAATATCAGGCTGGTCTTCCTTAGCGTACACATTGAAAAATAACCTGGCTTCATCGGTACTCGCAACTGCTGCATATTGGTATGGGCTGCCCTTCACCCTGTCCTTGTTCAAGATATACAGCAGGGTGTATTCTCCAAAGTGGTTTCGTTTCAGATACTCCTTACTGTCATAGATCAATCTCTCAGTTTCTGTCTGTTTTGCTTCCATATTCCACCTCACCTATTTCTTTATCAACGGCTGTTGTGTCTGCTCTCCAGGTGCGGTTTATAAGCAGAGTCCTGTTTTTCCAGTTCTGCCATCTTAAATAAATCTAATACCTCCCACCCAGTAGCAGCCTTAATAGCCGCTGCTGAAATGTTGTTTTCTTTACAGTATTCCAGGTAATCCGCTACCCCCATTTTATGGGGGATTGCTCCAATGCCCCACCTGCTCAGTTCCTCCCAGGCGTCCAAATGGCCGTCCATTGTCATTGCAGCAATTTTGTACCCTTCCTCCAGCAGCCCAAACAGATATTTATCTGTATATGCGTATCCAATATTAAATTCAACAGTCTTATGCGCAGAAGGAGAAAAACTAACAGCCCTGTCCTGCCCATATTCTGCCAATCCCTGATAGGTGTCCTCTCCGTGCGCCTCCATTTTTAAAATATGATAGATAATGGCTCCCTGGTACTTTTGCGAATCCAAAAACTCTTTGTTTTCACAAAGCACTTTGAGTACATCCATCTGGGGGTTTTGTATCTTTGGGGGCAGACTATTTAATTCCGTCAGGACTCTTGCAATCTGTATTTCCAGCCCATATTCTGGCTGCTTGCGTTTCAGATAGTCAAGCCAGAACTGCATAAATTCCTGTTTCTTCTCTGGATTATTTATTTCCCTGCACATTCTTTCCACCGCATGTGCCTCTGATTCTCCGGGTAAGCGCGCTGCATTCCATTCCCCACCCCCAACAGCGTTCAGCATATTGCAGATATCCCTGGATAAATCCTTCCCCATTCCCAGTTCTCTCACCTCATGTATCCCTGATGCTTCAAACTTTTCCGGTTCATATTTCAATGTCCTGTCTCCTCTTTTCTAAATAACCGTTATAGCCATTTTTCTTACCCTGCCCTTTACATGGCGGTTTACCTGCCATTTCAGTTTTTTCACTATCGAGTCCTTTTTCTGTCTGCCTGGCTCACATGATTCATATAATCCTGCTTCTGTAATTTTACCTCATCAAGCAGATCTCCTACACTCCATCCGATAGACGCTGTAATAGACGCCGCTGTGATATTTCTTTCTTTACAGTAAATAAGGTAATCCTCAAATCCCTCTCTATGGGGCAACGCGTCGAGGCCCTCCCTGTCAAGTTCGTCCCAGACATTAAAGTGGCCATCCATCGTAATCGCCGCTATTTTATAGCCTTCTTCCATCGGTTTAAACAGATCCTCATGAACCGATGTATCACCTATATAAATTTCAGTAACTTCTTCCTTAGAAATAGAAAAATAGACTGCCATTTCCTGCTCATATTCAGCAACTCCCTTGTAACTGACGGCCCCATCCTGTTCTTTTTTTAGGATATAGTAAATACTGGCATCATGATACTTTTGAGAATCTAAAAATTTTTTATTTTCTACGAGTACCTTAATTCTCTCCATAAATGGAGTTTCCATGTGCGTAAATCCTTTGTTTAGTCTTGTTAAAACTTCCGCAGCCTGTATTTCCAGTTCATATTTGGGCCTCATACGTTCCAAATAGTCAATCCAGAATTGCATGAACTCACGCCGCTTCTCCGGATTCTTTATCTCCTGATAGGTACGTCTCACTACGTCCGACTCCGATTCTCCTGGTAAACGCATCGCTTCCCATTGCCAGTAATCAACAGATTTTGTCATTCTGCATATATCCCAGGCCAGATTTTTCAAAAAGTCCGACTCTCTATTTTTGTCAGGATATCCATATTCCCATAGTTCTCCGATCAAGCCTTCTGTCTGCCTTGTAACCTCAATGCTTTTTGCACGGCTGACCTTATATAAGTAATCAATAAGCAGCTTCCTGGCATCCGCAAACCGGAGCGTATCCAGAACATTTTCGGTTTGGTTGTAAGGATACGGCTTATAGAAAAATGGGGTAAAAATGTCTCCCAATGGTCCTCTCTTCATGAATTCGTCCACGTAATCTTTTAATCGTTCAAATTCCTCTGGTTCATACCTCAATACTCTGTCTCCTTTACATTCTGTATTATCTATTTTTCTGTCTGTCCTGTTTGGGAATGTCCTCCTTTTTCTGATGCTCTTGTTCGGAAGTTTTCCCCCATATAATAAAATGGCAATATTCGCTTTTATGGTTCTGCAAATATTCCGCCAGTTCGAGAAATCCCATTTTTAGTGCAATTTTCGTAACTGCAGTCACGTCAAACATATTGGTTTCACCAGTATCCCTGACCACCAATATCTGCTCTTTCACAATAGGTTCTATTACAGTTCCAGCTCCTTCCCTTTTCTTTTTGCCCTCTTTACTTCTGAAAATCTAAGGGGCCGGTCCGGACTGGCTTTGCCAGTCCTCTGCAAGATACGGATTTTGCCGTACAAAATCCATCTTGTTAGGGGAGATCCCCTAATACCCCCATATCAGCCTCAAAAAGCTGATATCATTCACAATTTTTTGCTATCAATTCCGCGGATATTACGCGAAAATCTGATAGCAGAAAAGGGAAACTGACAGCAGTTTCCCCTCAAATCACATACTGCCTGCTATCAGCTTCATATATCTGATAGCAGGCAGTATGGAGTATGATATCATCAAAGGCTTTGTGATATCACATTCCAAGGTTATCTGCTATCAGTCAATTAAACCTGATAGCAGAATTCCACTTTTGTTTTTGATACTAGGTTGCCGCATTTGATAGCATCCCTTGACCTGCTGTTTAAAATAGTTCTGTTTTTCCCAATCCATTCTGCATTGATGTTCTTTATATTAAGATTTTATATCTCTGTCATTGACGGTTCCCATAAAATCGTTCCAGTGCTTTCTCGAAGGCACCTATCCCGGAAAAAAAGCTTCCTATCTTTACATCTTCAAACAGGTAAGGCATAGCGCTATATAAAGCTTCAAAAATACTGGTTAAGACATTCACTACAATCGAATTTCCTGCCTGCTTATATGCCTGGCTGTTACTGATGCCCGCTTCCAGGACCTTCTGGTAATCTTCATCATCAAAACCCATCAGCCTGAAGCACTCTAATGGTGTAAGCCGCCTGATACGAAGGATTGATTCCAGCCTGCACAGGGAATTTCCCTGCGCAGTGATTGTCGGGCAGATGGTCCCATGTCCCTGTACCCGGCCCCGTTTTCCGGCAGCATTCGGATAGGCGATATTTACAACTCCCTCTGCCATACATTCCTCGTAGCCTTTTACGGTGTCCTGCCGCACCAGAATGATGTTATCCTTCTGTACGGAGGTAATCGCATAGCTGCACCAAGGCTTATCCTTTAGTTCCAGGTGCTGTTCGACTCTTCCCTCTTCATTATATCTTCCACGGATTGCCCCCACTTGCAAAATCTTTGTCTGGTCGTGGCTCGCAAGCTGGGTATTGGCAGTTCCCATCCCTGATAGTATAACACTCTGTTGGGAATTTCCAATACTTCCGACCACGGCTATTTTATTTCTTCCGGCACCGCTTGCCAGCAAAGTAGGGCTGGAACCGATTGCAGAGTATACCCTGCCAGTCTGGGGATCGCCAAGATACCCCTGAACCTGTCCAACTTTATACAGTTTATTTTCCCACTGTTTCAGTTCCTCTTCCCCAGGCATATACAGAAGCGCTTTCCGCTCCTTCATGTCTGTAATCAGTTTCTGCACTTTATCATCTGACAGATAATATTTCTCATCTACCTCATCTTCAAGGATATCCATCAGCCGCCTCCCGTTTTCCATTGGCTCTGGGAATACGAATTTTCCATTATCACATTCCTTTTTAATCAGGACGAGGTATACCCGTTCCCGGTTTTGCGGAATCCCATAATTTTTCGCGTTCAATATCTTCCAATAGGTGTTGTATCCATATTCCTGCAATTCCTGCTCAAATAGACGGAATGTGCTGTTTAGAAACCTTGCCTGAACAATATTTTTTACATTCTCATAAATTCCAAACATCGGCTTTACTTCCCGGATAACCCGAAGCCACTCTACAAGGAGAGAGGACCTTGTTTTATCCAGATTCTTTGAGCCGCATTTTTCACAAAAATCCCGTTTGCTCCAATGTACCTGCAGCGGGTTTACCTCATGCCCGCAATCTCTGCACCTCCAGACGGAACCGGCCAGCTTCCCACTTAGGGAGAAATCCTGACACGGGCTTCCACCGCAGATAAAGTTGAAATAAGGTAGCTTTTTCTCATCAACTTTCGTAATATCCCCAAGGTTGGCACTCTCGTCAACCCCATGTATGGCGCAATAACTTTTTACTGCATATTTGTCAAACTCACAAAAATTTATTAATTTATAATCCAATTCCCTTCTTAGAGGGTGTAGCTACACATTTTACCCGGGATTACCTCTTACCTCCTTTCAAATGTTTGAATGTAATCAGTTTCCGAATAAGTTACGAGCTACTGGTACAAATTAAATTTCTATGACTGCTGAATTTTTATTGGATTGGGCTTAACCACCCCCTTTCAAAGATTTGCCTTCATCTTATCTTGCCTTATGTCTCGTTTTTTTCTCTATCTGTGCCGCCGGTTGGATTGCAAGGCTTTCGGCATCAAACTGGAACACCATATTAGAGACCTGGACAGGGAACACTTCTGCTCTTTTATCCATCTCATTGCTCTTTTTTACTATTTCCTGCAAAGTTTCCAAACTGTGTCCTGATATTGGACAGACAAGGATTTTATCATTTGATAACGGCATAACATACAGGTCATCATCCAAACGCCTTGAGATTTCACTCAAACCCTCGGGATAGAACATGATTGCAATCCCATTCTCGCTGTACACCCCGTAATAGTCTTTTGTGTCTGGAAGCGCCCCGCTTAATGCCCCTAATGTATGAGCCAGAACAGCTCTGCTCGTATCCAAAACCGTCTGAAAGCGTTCATTCATATCGAAATATTTGACTTTATCAAATAATTCCTGTACCGTAAGTCCCCACTGCTTTAAATGTTCATTTTGGACAGGTCTTTTATAATCCAGAGGCCACTGTTCATCCTCGTCATAGACTTCATCAAAGAACTGAAAATATACAGCCATATCCCCAACAGGCAGATATGGTATATCATTCCCTTCCAGCTTTTCGGCTGCCTTTTCAAAATTAGCCGCCCAAATCGTAACATTTTCTAACTGCTCAATCGTTTCAATAGCACGCTTTTTTTCAAAATAATCGCAGATACTGCTTACCTGGGCCGTTAATTCGCCTTCTTTCCACTGTCTATATAAGCTATGGATTGACAATGACTGGCTACACACAGGCGGCTGCATAAGTTCAAGGGCTATTTCCTCATTGTCCGTACCTTCTGCTATTACTATCAATCTCTGATGCTCTTCATCAATGTGACGCCCAAGTTCTGTAATCAGTCCCTGTTTATATTCTTCATATGTCATTCATTTACACCCTTCAACCATTCGCGTATGGTCAGCAATTTGTTCTTGTTCTCCGATGGTGAATAGTGGAAACCATGACTTGATATGGCATACCCAGCCAAGCTGTGTCGAACCTGACGGTTCCCATTCTTGTGGACATCTTCAATGGAAAATGCTGGTGCCAGTGCTCCCATAGTATCAGGCAGGATATAAGCCTCCCTCTCTGAATATGGCAAAATATAAAAGCTATCCGGCATCAGGCGGCTAAGTTCCTGTAAGGTATCCCAGTATAATACACTTGCCGCTCCTCCAGGTCCCGTGACCACATAACCAAGGCTATCCTCTGCCTCTCCATTGTTCAGACAGCACGAAATACCTTCCAGCACATTTTCAATCTTCTCACACAACGGATAGATTTTGCTCTCCATGGATACCAGCGAATGTTCCAGTACAAAATTATGAAAATCACTTTTTCTCATTTTCCAGGATGCCAGATGTTTATTGGTTACTTCTGCCTGATAATAACGCCCGTCTCCCAGCGGTGCGTGAAACATATAGTAGAGCACCATGTCCCCCATAACCTGGTAAGGCATATCATTCTTTTTCAGGGCTTCCAGGTCACTTCTATGGTTTGCGGCATATACTGCCACATATTCCGGCTGTTCCAACTGGCCTACTGCAATACGCAGATCTTCCGCTTCCGCATCAGAGAACACTTCCATCGCCCGGTCTGCCAATTCCTCTTCCCAGGTGTCAAACATCTCCGCTCTCAAAAAAGCCTCCCTTACCGGAATGACGGGGCAGTACCGCCCCTCCTGCTCAAATAAAATTGTGATTCCCTCGGTCGGGAGACCCCTAGCCACCGTTCTAACTTCCCCGCGAATTGCGGAATCCTCAAAAGCGGAACGAATACATTGCTGGTAAGCATCTGAAAACTGTTTATATAATTTGAGGTTCATATTCTTATCTCCTTTATGATTAAATGAAAAAAGCAGGTTCTTTTCTGAATCGCTCTGAAAAGTCACCTGCTATGGTTTTTATTCACTTTTGGCTTCTGCCGCATCCTTTGACTTGTTTTACGGATCTCATCTGTTTTCCGGCTATAAACATAAATATAATCGGATAAATCTTTTTCCCTCTGCTGAAAACCATTTTGTTTAGAGTCGTAGAGGGTTTCCTGAATCCATTTTCTTCCGTCCCTGTTTTTATTTGATAATGCCACGCATTGATTGATACTTGTAGGAAATAGTATCATATCGCCACCCAGTTTATCTGACAGCTCGTGTACTTTTTCTTTGTATAAAAAAGCAGAAGCACCCCAGTAAAAGCTCTCTGTTGTCATAATGTAGATATCCTTCTTTTCCGGTTCTGTCCCAAACGGTTCCACGGAAACAGCCCTTTGATTTTCCGGATTATCAAGCGACCACTGATAAAGGGTATCAAAATCCATTCCAAACTCATTCAGCATTTCACTTGTCACTCTTAAATTAAGGTGCATATCTTCAAGCAAACAATCTGTTGAATGATAAATAATCCTCAATACAATGGCAAGGTCCCCGTCTCCATATAGCTTATGTGGGAAATTGTCCAATACCTCTTGATTTCTTTTCGCGTTCATCAATGTCGGAACTACTAGATTTGGCGATAACACCCCCATCTCTTTAAATGCGGCTTTGGTGATCCGGTCATCCCGCAATAAAAACTCTAGCGAATTCCTGACTACCAGCCACAGGGGTTCTCCCAACTGTGTATGACGGTTATATGCTACAAAAGGAAATATTTCTGAGCCTTTCTCTGGGCTGCCCTGTAAACTGATCACACAGCCATCCGAAATATGGTCAGGCAGCACCACCTTCCACCCTAATCCCATCTTTTGTAAATTATTGTTTAATTCATATACAAAGGTTTCATAAAATTCCCTTTTCTCTATGATTGAATATCTATCGTTTCTCAAACCCTCCCCCTATCTGCCTCGTTTTTTCGTTTCTTTTAACTGGCTGGGAGTAATCATACGAAACTGTGCGGTTTCACAATTATAGTGGTATAGATTCCCAGACAGGGGCTTTATACTTCCAGTGATTACCTCTTTACTACTGTGTAGTGCATTAGATATATAATCTATGCCCTTTTGGTCTAAAAGCGGCATTGCCAAAAAATGGTCAACGCTCATAGGAACCAATAAGATATCATCCCCCATAGTTTCTGCAAGTTCATACATTCTGGTTTTGTAAAGAATACCTGCAGCGCCTAAATGTTGACCAGTATTCGTTACCACATAGAAGGGAGGTAAATCCTCTACTGTTTCATCGGGTGATATAATATCTATCATCTTGTGCAACTCTATCATCTGTACAGACTCAACATTCCTCGGATTATCCAGGGCCATTTGATAAAGTTCATCATACCTCAGCCCCCATCCCTGTAAGATATCGTCTGTTACCACAAGGTTGAGATTGATACCGCCCAGGGACTGATATGCAATTTGAAGTATAACTGCTAAATCTTCAAACCTTGAATATGGAACGGTTTTCAATAGTTCCTCATTTTCCTCTGTGTTCATAAAAGTGGGAATTACCATATCTGCATGAAAAAGCCCCATATCCATCAGTGCACATTTTGTGCTCTCATCATCAAAGAAATCCTGTGTTGCTTTCCGTGCAGCGACTCCCCAGGGCATCCCCTGCAAAAACTCCTGGTAATAATCGTGAACTTTAATCGGAGGAAAATCATGCCCTCCACCATGGATTACCACCAAAACTTCTTCTCTGCCGCCTGTGTTCTCATACTTAGCCCGCCATGGAACACCCAGCATTTTTAAATTATAGTTGACTTCATGGGTAAAAAACTGGATGAATTCTTCATATTCCATCTTTGTCTGTCCTCCTTGAGATTTTATCTGCTTTGCTTTTTACCGACCAGTGTTTTCTCATGATTCATAGTTGTCTCCAATTTCTGATCAATGACAGCCTGTAATTGTTCTATACCACCCTTGAGCCTGTAAAACTTCCCCTCTGTATACGAATAAACCTGCCTGGACAAAAATAACCGCGCGTCCGTATCCTCCGTATACTCCCGGATTTTTCTTTGTACCCACATATCCTGTATACGGCTTTCCGGTAATATGGCCGCTTTTCGTTCTGAATACGGTACGATTATGACCCGCTCATGAAAAGCCTCTTCAAATTGACGCAGCACTTCGGGGTAAAGTATCGCCCCGGCACCGTTCAATCCATACAGCTCATATGGCGCATTGTAGATATCTTCTGCTCTTGCAATCACAGGTATATGGCCAAAATCATATGGTTGAAGGCTTTCCACCCAGTCATAAGCACAGGCACCGATTTTCTGTGCCTCGCATTGCCTAACAATATTGAATAATTCTTCGGCTGAAAACTTCCATTTTAGGAGATGGTCTTTTGTTACAATACTTTCCATTGTACCGCCGAAAGGCAGCTCATAATCAAACCTGAAATATACTGCCATGTCACCTACTGCCAAATATGGTATACCCTTACCCCGCAGGATTTCTTTGCTTTTCTCAAAGTTTGTTACACAGGCTAAAACACTTTCTATGCATTCCACCTGTTCTCTTTGTACTGTACCAAACTCCCGGAAACAATCCAATGTATCCTTCACAATAGAAAACATTGGTCTAGCATTTTTGCAATAATCCGAATAAATTTCCTGAAGGTCTATGCAATGACAGATTTTATCGCCTAAATCCAGGGTTGCCTTTTCCAGCGATAACCCTTCCCCTATCACGACCGGTCTGATGGAATAACCATGCTGGTCTAAAAGTTCTGCTATTTTTTGTAGATAAGCAACCTTAAATTGGTCATAGTTTATTAAGTTCATCAATCCACTAACCCACCTACCTATCTCAATTTTTGTTTCTCAATTTTCGGAGGAACTGCATGAATCAGGTTTCTGCTTTCCAGATCGTATTTAAAAACCCGCTCAGATAGTTTATGGCGTATTTCCCCTGTTTCTTCTTTCATTATATTCTCACTGGTCAGGCTCTCATATAAGTCTGACAGATTCCCAACACTTTGCGCATGGACATAAGCACCAAAGGCATCATTGGGAACAATCAGCATCTCGTCCCCTAATTTATCATACACCAGTTCCATAACTTTCGGATAGAAGATTGCACCAAAGCCATTCACACCATAGACATTGTAGACTTGCTTCAGTTCCAATGGCACACCATCCGCCGGCCTAAAAAGGATTGTTTTATCATTTTCATATCTGTTTGTAAGTGAATCGTACATATTTACGATACCCACTCCTATTTCATTTGCATCCTTGTATCTGACTTTCTCAAAAAGTTCCTCCACACCGATTCCCCATTTTTCCAAATGCTCTTTTGTAACATCTCCGCAGTACGATCTCTCCCCTCTTTCAATACAGAATTGGAAAGTGACCGCCATATCCTGATATGGCATATATGCAATGTTTCCCTCCACCAGTTTATCCTCATATTCTGCCAAATTCATAGGATATATAAGTACATGCTCTATCTGCTCAAATTGTTCGCGCGGTATCCACTCATCCCCATCAAATATACCCAGAATCTGCGTGACCGCCTCGTCTAACTCGTTGTTCTCAGCAACATAGCAGTTAAGATACACCAATTCCATCGGAATACTGGGGCAAACTAACTCCCCTCCACCTTTCAGCATAATGGCTTCAAATGGCGTGCCTTCAGCTATCAGCTTCAGTTCCTCCCCTCTGTCTCTTTCTTGTAGCTGGTCTTGAAATTCATCAATAAAATCCTCTCGTAATTCGTCATATGCTTCGTTCTCACTATAATAATACATCTATCTCCTTCCCTTCTGGCCGTCTGCGCTTCTCCCGATTAAAGCGGTTTTCATTTCACTCTATGCTTTTCAATGGTATGTTCCATTGCCGGGACCAGGTTTTTCCTGCCGGTATCGTACTTAAATATCTTCCCAGAAAGTACAAGGTGCCTATCGCCAGTCACCAGTTTCACACGATTGTCCTCCTGTAATTCTTCTTGCAGTTTTGCAGCACTCATAATATCCGGTGTCTGAATATAAGCCGTATAGGTTTCTTCAGGTACAATCAGCACTTCACTGCCCATTTTTTTTACTACCTGCTCCATCACTTTTGGATAAAGGGCAGCACCAAAGCCATTGACGCCATACAAAGCAGCCTGCTGTGAATCCTCTGATTTTTTTCCCACCTGCTCTATGGTTTTAATTTCGCCCCAAATTTGCTCCAGGTCTTTATACCTTACTTTTTCAAAGAGTTCCTTTGCATTTATCCCCTGCCTATTCAGCCATTCCCTTGTAACATCCCTGCGATACGACCTCTCATTGTCCTCAATGCAGAATTGATAAGTGATCGCCATATCTTCGAAGGGAAAATATGCAATATCATTTTCTTCCAGCTTATCCCTGCAATGTGATAGATTTACCGGAAACACTATTACATGTTCCAGTTGTTCCAGCCGCTCCGGGGATATCCATTCTGCCTCATCCTGAATCTCCAAGATAGTAGATACGGCCTCATCAATCTCTCGAATGGCAAAAATATAGCAATTTCTGTACACCAGTTCCATAGAGATACTGGTACATAATAAAGGTCCATTCCCTTTGTATGTAAAGGATTCAAAAGGAGTACCTTCCGCCACTATTTCCAACTTCTCCCCATTTCCTCTGCGTTCTAGCTGTGCCTTATATTCTTTAATGAAATCCTCCCGGACTTCCTCATATGCATGGTTTTCATCATATTCGCGCATTTTGGTTCTCCTCTTCGTCTATTTACCATTTCCTGCATCTGTAGACTCCCGTACCGACTCTTAGACCAGGGTTTTTTTCACCAATGAAGACTGGTGCACCGTCAGGGTTTTACTCTTGAGACTATAATACAAAACCGACTCTGACAACGGATGGCTTACAAATCCCTTTAAGGATTTTTTTCTTTCGAGACGCATCTGAAGGTCAGCAGGTGTATACTGGTCGGCGGCATATATAGCGGTTTCCTCTGCTGTTACTGGAAGCAGGTACAGATCCGTGTTGACCATTTCTGCAAATTCATCCAGAATATTCCTATAAAGCATGCCTGCCGCGCCTCCCGGACCTGTCAGCCGCCAGGCACTTGCGCGTTCATTTGTAATCTTTCCTCTCCCAAGCGTAAAGCCTGCCTCCAAGCCTTCCCGTATAACGGCTGCAACCGGTTCAATCTGCACACTATACTGGGAGAAAGCATTGTCTGACACGCACGCATGCAGTTGATCTACATGCATTCCCCACCGCTGTAAGTCCTCTTCATCTACGGGCATGGTGTATACAAGTTTTTCACTTTCCTCTTTCACACGGAACCGATAAAAGATACACATATCTCCCAGTCTGGTATACGGCAGCTCCAATTCTTCCAGCCTCATCTGGTATTTGTTTGCATTCACTGCATGGAACTCTACAAACAATGGATTCTTGACCGTATCCATCTTCAATCGGATACCTCCGGTTTCCGCCGTCTGAAATTCCTGCAGTGTCTCCGAAGCCAATATCCTGACTGGCAGCATTTCATACTGGCTTCTCAAAAACAGTTCCTCTATGCTGACCATAGGGCAGTACCTATCCTTGAAAGTCATTGTGATTGATTCACCTGGTAGTCCTTCCATAACCAAGTTCAACGCTCCTAACGTTTTGCTTTTCTCCATCAGGTCAATGAACTGATAGAGAAACTCTTCTTTGAAATTAAAATAATCCATACTATCTCCTTGCTTTTATGAAATTATCCGATTGCCTGTTTCCGGTCCAGATTGCTATTCCTGTTCAAATATTGAATCACTGCCTTTTTTCTTTCTGCAACAAGAAATTCATTCCAATCTTTCCCATATGGCGGGAACCGGACTTTAACGTGATATCCCATCTCTATATATTTCTTGCGTATAAGTGCCGCTGCTTTCCGGCCTGCCTTATCATTATCAAGATACAGGCTTATTCGTTTAATCTGTGGATTTTCTAGCAGGAACCGGTCCAATGCCCCGTCCCAGGTTGACCCTAATGCCAACTTGTTTGACTGCCCATCACGCTTATAATCCATATAAGACATCAGGTCAATGGCTGCCTCAAATACCTTGACTTCTTTATTTTTCTTGTTTCTTACATTGAAACCATAGGTTTTATCGTTGTTCTCCACGTCCCCTTTAAACGGGTTTCCATAATTATCCACCGTTCCCCTCATACTGGCAAACCGTGCTGTACCAAAGGAATCCCTGCCAATAAAAACCACGTTATGATATCTGCGTGTTTCATAAATCAGCTTTTTTTTAACGAACCAGTCAACTACTTCTTTGCTCAGGCAGCGCGTTTTTAACAGATAGGCATATAACCTCCGATAATTGTCGTTTGGTTCGGGAAGCACAAACTCCCCTTTCCCTTCTTGTTCTTTATTTTGCTCTTCCTTTCTTCTCTCGTGGTTTTTCCTGCTTGTATCATCTTTAAATGATTTATCCTCATACCGATAACCGGCCTCGTTCAACAAATAGATAACCGCCTCACGAAAATCCATATAGCAAAATTGTCTCAGAAACTCAATGTTATCCCCGTTGTGACCGTCCTGGCCCTCGGGTACGGAAAAACGCAGCCAGCTCCTACGATTTTTAATCCTTATAGAATCATGTTCTTTCAATGTATAGTAACTGCCTACCCGCTTCACCGTGAAGCCCTGCCTTTCAGCAATAGACACCAGGTCCACGCTTCTGGCTATCTCTAATTCTTCATCTGTAAACTTCATAGCACCACCTCCTGAATCAGAGTTTAAAATTTCATGTCAAAATAACTGCTGATTTCCGGAAAGTCTCTTTCATACTCCTCCAGATACGTTCTGCAGGCGCTCCCTTCTTTTGACAAGTGGCAAAATTCACGGAAGCTCATCTGCTTATACATCTGGGGCTGGTTACACCACCTGGACAGGTTTACATACATTCCCCGGTAAGGTGATTCCTGATATTTCTCATACCGCATGATATATGGATACGCACGCACCCCCATTAGAATCCGGATACGCTCAAATGCCTGTAAGATATCCTGTTTCCAGAAAGTCCAGTCATATCTTCCATCTGCATCAAACCCAGTTAATACATAGAACTTGATCCTTTTTGATTCCTGGAATATTGGGTTTATGATCTTCATCTTTTCTATGACTGTTTCTTTATCCTTGATATTGTCAAAGGCAAATAATAAGTCGCCATCCAATCTACAAGATGCCAGTTCCCTGGATTTTTGCCTGGTAATCAGCCTGATATCCAGTCCTTGCCGGAACTGGACCGGACGGCCGGTTTCCCGTAGTTGTCCCAATAATGCACTCCACTCCCCACATGCCAGAAAATTATCATCCAGCAGACAGATCTTCTTTTTCTGTGGATTGTAAAATTCGTACACTGGGCTTGCAGGAACGGATACCGTTTTATTTTTGTTCACACAAAAAGGGCATTGCCTAAAGCAGCCCCTTGTTAAAAACCCAATAGAATAATCCCGATAATACTTATACTTCTTACTCTTTTTTCCTTCTTCTCCCTTACCTTTAAGCCAATCCGCATACAGACTGTAATCCGGCATGGCATGCTCTATTTCGTAGGACAGCTCGGGAGCCTGGTCTAAATAAAACCCAGTACCTCCATATTCTACATTCTCCATCTTTAAGACTTCCGGCGGATACCTCGTAGCCGTAAAGACCTTTGACAGATATACCTTATCAAACTCATTGAAGCCTGAATACTCCGTCAGCAAATGTATCTGATCCCCCATCTGCTTATGGAATCCGCTGATCTTCATGCATGCCAGATTCGGCATGCGGTGCCTGTTCTTATCCAATAAATCAGCATCTATAATTCCGATTCTCGACTCTCATCACCTTCTTTACACAAATTTTTCATCCATCTTTGCTTTTTACATTGCGGTGCTGTTGTATGTCTGCGCCTGGCAGGTGTATCCCAGGAGCCGCCCCCTGCAATCTCTTTCTCACATTCCCACCCTGCCGCTTTTAAGGAAGCACCGGATTCAGAGATAAGGATATAAGTGATAATCCGCTCATATCCCATCTCTTTTGCAATCCGGGCTACCCGCCCGTATAGGAAGCTACAGGCATTGGCTGTACCGTCTGTGCAGCAACGCGTTACTTCCAGCGTTTTTCCATCGTCTAAATGCCTGGATACTGGCCTGCCGCACTGTATCACGCCACATATTCTGCCATGCTCAGTACATGCGACACGGAATTTGTCCCGGTATACAGGGCTATGATGCCTATGATTCTGCGCGACATATTCATTTGCCGCCTTTAACTCAATCGGTACTGCTTTCATTCACTTTTTTATATAAATTAGTTCCGGTTGGAACGTAAACCTCCTGTTGTTGATTTATTGTTTTAGTCTGGTCCCATGTCCATAAAATCCGCGAGGCACAACTGTCCCTCTACATTTTTATCCTCCATCCACCACCGGAACACGTCCTCTCCGTTCTTCCACTTAGTAGGTTTCCCCGCCGCATGGATTGCCACTAACATTTTATCAAACGCCCGGATATAAGCTGCCTTATACTTTGGGAAGTCAGCAAACTCTTTGTAGCGGTTTTTTCCAGCCATCGGGCACCCTACACAGCCAACTCTTTTATAACCCATATCATAAAGCGGATTATAAGGCATATGGTTGGAACGGATATAATCCCAGATGTCTTTATGTGTCCAGTCAATGATTGGGTTGGACACTACCCTGCCACGGATTGCACACCGCTCAATAACCAGCCGCTTATCATCGTTGTCGTTCATCAGAGTAATCCTATTCTCGACTTTTGGGGCAGCCGCTTCTAACTGTCCCCTTTTGGACCGTTTGGTGCTTTCGTCCCAGCGCACACCTGTTGATACCAGTCTGTCCGGTGTTGTGTTCTCTTTTAGGATTTCACAACAGTAACGCTGCATCCTGGTGGGCGGCATCTTCTTTTTGACAATCAACTGCCACATGCTCAGTGGCGGCATATGGATAATACATGGGATTCCCTTTTCTTTTAAACCTCGAAATTTCTCCCTGATATAGTACACCGTATCGGGAGCATCGACTGTTGTATGAGAATTGTGGGCCTCAAATTCAACTCCTGACCGGATAAACAAATCCAGAAGTACGTCAGAATCCTTGCCCCCACTGTAAGTACAGATTATGGGGGCATCATAGTACCTCTTTGACATTTCACTTGCTAATTTAATCCGTTCAATGCTCTTCGTCTCTAAATCCAATAAGCGTCGAAGAGACTATCGTTTTACGTGGCCACAACTTCTTATCCCTCCTTTTTGCATTTCTATTTAGATTTTTACCAGAGGAATCTATGAAACCTCTCTACTTGAAGGGATTCTGTTTCCTTAATCTGTCCTATATTATGGACATATCCAGGCCCTGGTCATCTGCGACAGCTGGGACTGTTTCTAACAGTTACTTTTTCTTTCCATGGCTTTATTTCCTGGACCTTATGGATTCTTTCACATATATCAGCGATTCTTTGATACTCTGCGTCCGTCTTATCCAGTATTGCAAGCAATTCCTTAAAATACTCGGACGCTTCTTTACAGCCCTTTGGTTCGGACAGCCATTGATATGTCTCATGTATCCGGTCCTGCGGTGTTTTTTTTACTTCATCTTCGTCCGTAAGCCCAAATGGTCCAAGGTCCATCACAAGGCTGCTTACATCCTCTGCCAATCGCAGGATATCTTCCATTGCTTCTTTCTCCATGTGTTTATCCTTTCTCACGATTACAGATTGGATTTCTTTGTTTTACCGCGCTGTGCTACTATCTTTCTAATCTCCTGGCGCATTTTCTTTGTGTTATTACTGGGTAAAGCAAATATTGCCGCCTCCTCCACTGTCAGATTATCGTACAGAAACGCCCTTTTTATGGTCCGCATCTGGTAACAATCAAATTCTTCTTTCGCATAAAATGCCACCTGTTCATAGGCAAGCCCATAGCGAAAACCCGACAGGATTTCTTCAATCTGCTCTTCATCAAACCGGTTATCTGTTGCCAGTTCCATTTCCTGTATGCTTCTGCCAGTATAAAACCCATAAAACACTAAATCCATTTGTCTGTAATCGTGTTTTCCATCTGCCACAATCTGAATTTTCTGGATTTCCAGTTTCCGTTCCAGTGCCCCAGCTATTGACCTGATTTCCTCCGGGCCGTCTGAATCATGTACAAGACCGATAAGGTTGTCAAAATTTACACCCATCAAATACGCTTTGCGCAAAGCATTTATTTTATTTCTATATCCTCCAACCTCCATAATCTTCTTTACCGTTTCATAGGGTATCTGATCAGAATTTAACGCTTCCTCCGCTAGATACAGGTTGTCTTTTGACAAGAAGATTTCATTTTTCAGGGTATCCAAAGTTTTGTTTTTATCGTACATGCCACTTCATTCCTTCCTAATAACAAAAAGAGGAAGATCTCTGCGTCTCCCTCTTTGGTAACTGTTTATTTATTTTTACTTTATTTTTTAATCTAGTCTCTGTGGTGCGATATGCCAGTCCGTCCACAAATTACCGCTGATTGTCAGATTATCGGTCAGGTTTAGTGATAACATTCCTGCTGGTGTCCAGGCATCTATTAACCATGTATAGGGTGTATATTTGCCATCTGGCATCCATATCGGAGTGAAATGTGTCCTCCGCTTAAATGTACTGTATTGATTTTTTTTGAACTCAAATTCGGAATGATACCCACCCGACATCCGCTCCAATAAACGCCAGTATTTCTTGTATTGAAACTCCGGAAAATACGTCACGGCATTTTGGGCTCCAGTCACGGCACTGGACTGATTCGTGCTCACAGAACTGTTCACATATTCGTTAAATCCGTATCCGCTTTTTAATGTTTTGCCATGGGCCGTAGGGGATTTATCATCTGGCTGGACGCGCATTGTTGCGTTCAAACTTGCATGATATCTATCAATATTGAACTTCCACCAGCCATGATCACACCAGTATCCATCATCATCATCGTCACCACTATGCCATACCCAGTAAGAATACCAGTATGGTCGCCAAATACTCCAATCAGCGGACGTTTGCTGACTCTTTGATGGAACTGCCGGCCTCGCATAACTGTCATTACGGTCATCTGCAACTGGATTCGGCGGTGGATTCTTGTCCAGGTTTACTATCTTAACCCGTATAGTCCCTTTGTCTGTACGGCCACCACCTCTTACTGTTACTGGAATTTCCATAGTCTGCTCTGTAGATGGTGTTGTCCACCGAACCCAGGCAAGCTGACTTCCTCCCTCGGGATAATATACGCTGTCCACCTTATAATTTCTCCCTTGTATTTTAAATGTCACAGATACCTTATGGTCCGGATCACTTTGACCGCCACTCACGCGGATACTGGTGATAACCTCCGTGTTAGTGCGGTATTCATAATCAAAAGTCGTAACCTCCGGTGATGGTTCTGGCAACTCCCCATTAAAACGTATGATTCCAAGTCCCAACGAAGTTTTGATTTCCTGATGTGAACGCAATCCGGTAGTTGGACCGTTCCACGCAGGATATCCTAAATCAGATTTTTCGAGAAACATTGCAAGGGGCAGATTTTGAAAGGTAACTGAACGTAACCAGGAATATACCACCCCGCCTGCAACCTCATCATATAAAGCCGCTTCCGTTGCTGTCATAGCAACTCTTACTCCCTGCAATGTCACATACGCAATCGGCTCTATCATAATTCTGTACTCGCCGCTGATAAGTATATCAAAATCTATTCCCATATAACCTGCTATCCCACGTATCGTCTGCTCGTCCGTAAAGTACCGCTTTATTTCCGCAATACTTGATGGTCCCAGACTTTGTGAACTTATAATTATAGGAAGTCTCTGTGCTGGTCTTATGTACTGGTATCTTGAACCGGATATACCAATTCCATGACCTGATGTATAAGACATCTTGCTCACCTTTCCAAAATGAAGCCTAATATCAGATGGGCTTTTATTGGTAAGGTCAATAGGCGTGCCTACTACTTTATGGTCACTTGTACTTATCACCGATACACGTACCCCTTCATCACCTGGGGACCAAAAATTTTGCGAAGAACCTTGTCCCATGCTGCCGCCTCCGCCGTCCACATTACCTTCCCCTGCCGCATACGCTGGAACCGACATGATCAAAAAACACAGGCTGAACAGTACAATCCTTGTCAGCCAACTTATTCTGCTTTTCAAATTCCCAAATGTTCTCCTTTCCAATGAAAAAGCACAGCCATAAATAGCTGTGCCGAACGATAAAATTTATATCTTTGATTTCTCTCTATGCTTAGCAGGAGGGCGCTACAATTCATAGCCTTTCTGTCATGCATCTATTTAACCAACCTATTGATAATTAATCCATTATCCCAATTTTATTACCGTTTTCATAAATGTTACTGTCTTCAATGCCTTCCCCTTCCCCAATGTCATCAATCCATCCAAAGCCTGGGGCATATATTTTTCCTTCCTGTGACTCACCTTCTGGTGCGGCTCCAGGAACCGTGTCTGTCTCCGGCTGTTTTACTTCATCATGGTTTTCCGGAACCGGCGTGCCCTGCACGCTCTCCCCATCTGGTTTCTGATTAGGATTTTTTAATACTTCTGGATCTGGTTCTTCCGGTTTAGTCACTCTGGGCTGAATATTCTGTACAGGCTGCCCGTTGTCCTTATTTCCCTCTTTTTCCTCCTCTGATTCTTTCTGCTCCTCCGTAGTCTCCGGTTCTTTCTTCGATTCCTCTTCTTTACTTTCAGTCTCTTTTGACTTCTTGTCTAATTCGGACTTTTTGATTTCCGGTTTCACTTCTATTTCTGTAGACTGGCTCTCTGCTAATTTATCCTTTGTTTTTGCTGGCTTTCTGAAATTACTTGCAATCATCACTGCAAGAATAACACAACACACCACGCAACCCGCAATAATCATACCTTTTTTCACTTTATCATTCATATAGTTCTCCTTCCTGGTTCACATTCTGTCGCATCAAACATACTACATTTTTCCAATTCTGTCTATTGAATTCTAAAACACTTCTATATATCCAGCCTGCACTTTTAGCCTGATTTTCATTTCAGGTAGACGTTTTCCCGCAAACTGGACCGGTACTTTTAATGTTACGATTGCATCAATTTCAAATCTCTGTTCATTTTCCGGTGTTCCAGGTGCAAGCGGCGCATTACGTGCAGTAACACTTAAATCCGATATGCTATATTCCAGAACCCCACCTGTATATTTTACATGCCGCCCGGATTCAACTTTTGTTCCAAGGATTTTATCCATTTTTGACAGCACATTTCCTTTATCTACACTATACTTAAAACCTCCATTATTGGGCTGATATCCTCCACTGTATCCTTCCCTGACACCGTGATAAACGTTTGCATAATTATCATTTACAGTTATCATGATAGCCTCCTGTGCCGCGTCCCTTACGCCATTGGCTATGATCTTTAGCCGATAAAACTCCAAAAATCCGCACATTATTAACATCAATACCAATGTAACCGCAATCACAAATGGGAAAGAGGAACCACGCCTATCTTTTAAACAGCAAATCAGGCGCTTCATTTATGATATACCTCACTCTTTCCTGTAGCACTAGCCCTTAAGGTAATTGGAAAGGAACCAAAATTCCCAAATAACCCAAGGTCCCGCTGCAACGTCAATTTTACAGTAATCTCCTGATTTAGTTGGATATTACCCTTTTTTGACCACTCAACTTTAGGATTTAGTCCGGTCCTTTCTCGTAATACCTGTTCCCGCCTAGTGGTCTCAGTTCCGACTCTGCCACTCATTTCAGCCTCACGGCACAATTCCACAGCAAATGTATCTAACTGATTCTTAGCCAAAAAAACCGGAAATACGCTGACCGCCAATGCAATCACCAGCATGGCACACAATACCAGTACGCATATGTCTATATATCCCTCTCCACGATTAGTTTTTAATATTTTTTTCAAGTTCCTTGACCTCCTTTCATTTGGAGCTAGAACATACCTCCTAATGACTTAATGATTTCAAACACGATAATCGCAAGGTAAGTCAATAAGAAGCACATAAGCATGAGAAACGAAAAAACCCTGATTTTAGGCGGTATTTTCTGGGCCTCACTTTTTAATTTCTGTAATTCAAGCTGTTTAAAATCATGAGCAAGCATCTGGAAATATACCACGCTGTTATCTCCACGCAAAACCCCAATCAGTCCTCTGACAACATCAGACAACATTGGAGAGTTTAACCGTGCTTCAAATCGAGTAAGTGCCGCCTCATAACTGGAGGATCTCATGTCTGCCACAAGTACACCTAGCTCCTCCCCAAATTCCGCACCGGCATTTTTTCTAAAATTCTCTACCATTGAAAGCACATCACGGTTATTCTGCAGCTCCTGTTCAAGATTAGCAACAAAACGTGGCAGTTCGTCTTCAATTGACTTTCTTTTCGTCTTTAACATCTCGTCTGCGCGCTGAATTTCCTTAAAGTAAACCATGACAGCAAGAAACACAATAACAGGTGTTAGGAGCGGAAAAAGAAACAAACACGGAATAATGCCAGCCATCAGTAAACCAGCTTTTGTAAGTGCATACGCCTGATATACTTCCGGTGTCATATTAATCCCTGTTGCTTTCAGCACATTTTTCATTCGGCTTTTCCGATATTCGTCCATTCGGATTACATGAGACAATCTCATGGCTCCTTGCAGTAAAAACGTATCTAACGCCGCCGACCCTTTTTTACTATTTCTTCCCCTGTCCAGTAATGCCTTTTCTGTCTTCATATATGGCATTTTTAACAAATCCGCTGCCAGGAAGAACATTCCCAGAAAGAGAAATCCTCCAAATAATAACAGTAATAACACTGACATCTCCCTACCTCCTGTATTCTATCGGTTTTGTCAGCCTGACAACGACCGCAGTAGAGACAAAGATGATTGCCGCAGTAATGGCAAGTATCACCTGTCCCATTGGTGTGTGCATCAAAGTGTCATACCAGCTCTTGTTGAGAAAATAAAGCAGCGGGATATTACCAATCACAAAGATTGCCATCGTGATAAATTCTTTCCTCGGCTCCACAATCAAATATTCCAGTTCAGCATTGACGATACGGATATCGCTTAATTTTGTTACGATTGGTGTCAATGTTGTCTTCAAACTCCGATCATACTGACAATCACACAGGGCATCGCACCATTCGCGGAATACATCATTATCAATTTTCTCCCTCAACTCCTTTAGTGCTTCATGAACATCCGGATTTACTAAGTTGATCCGCACAATAAAATCCTGGAATACCCTCTGGACTGGCGGATTCAAATACTGAATATTTTCCTCTATCGCAGTTAGAATGTCCTCCGTCCGCAGATAGCCCGTCGTAATAACGCTTAATGCTGTCTCCAGCTCTGCGGCTACATTTTTTTTGTAATTACTGGCTGACAGAATTACATACCAAAAAGGGAAGAACATAAATCCAACAGCCATCACCGGAGCCAGAAAAAAATTTCCAATCATGATGGCAACCGAGGCCCCCACAGCAAACAACACCAGGGCGGCAGCACAAATAACCGAAAATTGCTTTTCCCTACCCGTCATTTTAAGTACCTGCTGTGCCTCAATGATTGCCTTTTTCAGAAATCTTGCTTTTTTCCTTTTTGTTACTGTATGGATTTCATTCCGAATATTCTCAGGTTCTTTTGCCAGAAAGCCGAACAGTCCATCTGTAAATTCTATTGGTCGAATCCCCAAAAGAAGAAATCCACCCACTATCATACCAAGGCATGCAAGAAGCTGTATACTTGTCAAGATTCCTCTCCTCCCTCTCCCTTTGAACGGAACCGGTTAAGTGTCTCCATTGGCATCCCATTCTCCAGCAAACGCTTATAAAGCCCATCCGAAATGGAATTCATTACCCTGTGTTTCCCATTAACCACAAAATAATCTCCTTCCAACTGGTTCTCCATGATCTCGTACTGATACAGTGGACGATATCTCCGTGTACCGTCAGGCTTTATCTCGCATTCCATAATCTCCATGATTACCCTCTGCCGGTTTTCCAACTGCTTACAAAAGACTATGATAGGGTATGCTTCGGTCACATATCCCATCAATGTCTCGTCCGACATATCCACGGCACGCTTACACAAGGACACCATACGGCGGTATGTAGCCTCACACGAATTGGAATGGATGGTTGTAACCACCGCCACACCAGTTCTTGCAGCTTCCTGGGCGGCGTTTGCTTCCGCCCCTCTCATTTCTCCGACCACCAGAATATCAGGATTAAATCGAAGCGCAATATCCAAAAGGGCAATCTGGTCAATTCGCTGCCGGTCATTCTCACTGTCTCTTGTAAGAGTGTGGACAACGGAATTTAACACTTTTCCACTTTCCTCCCTTATTAGATCAAGTTCACGGCTACCATTTTCAATAGTAAAAATTCTTTTCCGGTCAGGGATTGTAGTAAGCAACCAGCCGGCCACCGTTGTTTTTCCGGAACTTGTAGCACCTGCAACACACACCGAAATTCCATACCGAATACATTCACTCAAAAAGTCTAACATCTCTCCCGTGGCAGTTCCACCAGAAATAAAATCCTCCTTTTTCATACTCTGGGGATTTACGATTCGGATTGAAGCGGCAAGACCTACCTCTTCATCTACAACTGGAGTTTTTAACACCGCTATACGGATATTTTTAGCCAGTGTTCCAGTCACCACAGGACTTGCATCATCAAGGATAGTTCCTGAAACATGGAGCATCCTGCGGATCACATTAATAGCATGAGAAGGGCTGTCAAAATGTTCTTCCAACTTTTCAGTCCCACCACCGCTGTACTGGATCTCAATATCCTTCCAGCTATTAATGTCTATTTCTTCCACTCCCTCTCCAAAAATGTACTTTGTTAGAAAAGAAAACTCCGCCATTTCCGTGTATAGGTTGTCAACAAGTTCCTGATTTGACATTCCCTGAACTGCAACCCGGTTTTCCTGAACATATTTAGTAATGTAACGCTTCATCTGCCTTTTTACATCATCATTATTTCCATCAGTCAAAAGGGAGCTGTAACGGCTGGCAATGTGTTCCTGTACCTCCTGTAGCACCGTTGCAAAATCTTTCCCCTCCACGGCTGCAAAAAAGAGGTCATCTGCACTCTTACTCACCACTTCTACCGGCTCTCTTGCAACCGGCTCCACTGGGGCTGCCTGTGTTGGCATAAGTTCCTGCATCCGCGAACCCCACTCTGAATTTTTTCCCTCATTAAATACTCCTCGCGTCTTTCTTTCCCCTAACATCCATATACCTCCTTAACAATCTTATCTATTTCATTTTTAAAACCACGGCTTTTTTTCCCCTCCAGACCAATCAACAAATTCCCAGCCATCCCCTGTTCCGTAACTTCGGATGCAGACGGAATCTGAAAACTTACTTTTCCAAGCACCTGTTCCATATGGTTAATGGCTTCCTGCCCCTTTATGTTGTTGATCGTTTTTAAATGCCTCTCTATTCTCCATTTTGGTTCCTGAAGTAACGGTAACTGACTTGCCAGGTAACTGATAGATTTAAGGTCGCAATTTACTATCTGCAGAACAGCATCTGCTTCCATTAGAGAAACTGCCGATAAAATATCGTTAGATATATAACTGCTACAGTCAATAATAATGTATGAGGACAATTCCCGCAGCCCTGTAAGAAATTCCAAAGCCTGTTCCGCTTCATAGGGGGCATAGCTGTATTCATTTTCCCCTCTTAACATGCCAAGCATTGCCAGATACTTTATTTTTTTGTGGACAATACAGTTTTCTTCTATAAGCCCTTTTGTAACATGTGGCGCTGCCAGTACATTGCCAAGGGACCATATGTTTTCTAACTCGTCCATTGGACAGATACAAGGCATCATGGGTAAAGTCATATCGGACAGCACAAGAATTACATTTTTCTTCTTTTCCGCTAAGTGTTTTGCAATCTTCACAGAAACCGTAGTCTTTCCGCATCCAGGGCTACCCCAGACAGCCAGTATCTGGGCCTGATGTTTTCCCACCTCATGCACTTCCTCGCTCTCAGGCTGATTTGCGCGCTTTTTGATTTTAAAGTTCAGCATTTATTCTGCACTCCCTTCTATCTGTTCCTCGGGCTGTCCAGTTTCCGCTTCCGCCGCCTCCGTTTCCGGCGGGTAAAGTTCCTGCAAAGCATGTTCCTGCTCTGTAATAAACTTTGCTGCATTTTCTTTTGTTCCCCTGTATACAAGAGATATGTGCAGGTTCCCGTCCTTCTCCATCATGGCGAGTATCCTGCTCTGTTCCGGTGTTGCCAAGAGTGTCACCGTACTGGGCAGTTCCTTTTCCTCCGGGTCTTCTTCTCCTGTATTGGCATCGTAGCCACTGCCTGCAGTTACAGCAATAACTTCGACATATTTGAGTTCGGGAGGAATCACTGTTTCGCCTTGCTTCTGGTAGTCCGGTGCAATCACAGATACAATATCACCAGATTTGAGTTTTCCGGATAACCCCGTTGCAAAAGATTTGACCGACACGGATATTGCCTGTTTCTCTCCTGATAAATTATATAAGTAGGCATTCTCCGCAGCCGGTTCGTCTGCGACCTTGCTATTAATGATATAATCGCCTGGAGCCATATCTGCAGATGCATATTTCCCAATGACATTTTCTTTATTTTTCATGACTTCAGACGGCAGATTTAAACTTCCCACCTCAACAGTCCTGACCATATCGCCAGTGATTTTATCCCCGATTTTTATATCCTTTACCACCCGCACGATTTCTACCTTTTTACTGACCTCTTTATTAAATAAAGGGGTAACTCCGAAGCAAATGAGCAGTGATACCACAATGCATATTACTCCAAGCACGGTACGGCTTTTTAATATTTTCATACTTATTATCCATTCCTTTCAATCAAATCAAAATTATCGTTTTAAATGCGGCAGGGAATACCTGCCGCCGTGATTACCTCACTAAGTATCTCTTTTTCCTCCGGCATCTGTAAAATGCCAGGACAGCACCCACAAAGGTAATTGGAGCCGCTACACAAATACAATAAAATGCTTTTCTTTTCATTCCATCCTCCTATCCAATCAAATACCCCGCTGCACACCCAGCCGATAAAAAGGGTACTAACGGCACTGCGATAACCTGGGTTTTCTTACATATTTTCAAAAACACAGAATAAGCAAGTACCAGTAATAATCCCAAAATAGTTGCAAAAATCCCTGCTGGAAGTCCCAGGACAAGTCCTGCGGCTGCCATCAGTTTGATATCACCGCCCCCCATTCCTCCGCAAAAAACTGCTGCAAGAAGAAATGGGAGTGCGCTGAAAATCCCCCATAACTGTTCTGGACGAAAAGAAATAGCGGCGGTTAATGCAATTAGCATACATAACAGATCCGGCACGATTCTCTTCTTTAAGTCCGTGACAGATGCCAGCAAAAGCAACAGCAAAAATACAATTGTTTGAACTGCCTTTCTATCCAGCATAGTTAAACATTTCAGTAATACGCCGTGTTAATGTTGGCAGCACTGTATCACCAAACAGTGCATACAGCCCTGCCAGAAGCAGCGCTCCAATCACAACAGCCATTAAAATTTTGATGGCCGTATCAACGAACCCCTCCGCCTTATTGTTGTTAATAGCCGCTTTTACCTTCATTACCTTAGCGATCAGATAGTTTCTCATCTTTGTTTTCATTTACATACCTCCTACTGGTTTTCTAATTTAATTGATTTTCAAAAATAAAAACGGACTGAAGATCAGCCCATTCCATGTGTTTTTCTTAATACCCGCGCCATCATACTCTCAGCGGACTGCCCTGTTATTTTTACTCTTGATCGGGGCATTAACAAATTCCTGCAAGCCATGACCGCACGGTACGTACTGCCTGCGGTTTTCTTCACATAGAAAAATATCATATTTCTTGCCGCCGGCAGCTTTATAAAAAGCTTCATAATCATATGCATATTTTCTCCATGGTTCATCAGTGGATGTCATCCCTAGTTCCCGGTCATCCCGCAGTTTGCATGCGCGTTCCATAAAATCGCCATCTTTATCCTCAAATGTCCTTAATGGATAAAAATGATATCCACCATACTCAAAACTTTTTTTATCCAACGGTTTCCCCTTTTCTGCTAAAGTTCAGTAACCCACTCAAGTCATTTCCCTTACGATTTAGGTTCGTCACGAATCCGGTTCATCTTCACGCCCTTCCTGCCTGTCAGCATATATTTAAAGGAACTTTCATTTCCACTTCTTTATTTCATCATCCGTTATGTAATCGCAGATTACAGCAATCATCCTTATTTGGATTGAAGTTATCTCTCCAATACTCATAATGTTCTGTTACATCTTCGCAAACTGTTATCTCCGGTATCCTGATCTTCTTGATGATTTCCATCTTTTTTTCCAGTGGTAAGTGGCAGTATCCTCCTTGTTTTAACCTGTACCCACTGAAATCAACATCGTGCAGCCAGCTCTTGATCCAGCTATTGACACGCAAAAATTCCACAACACAGCGATTGATCCCTAATGAATTTAGGCTGTCAAAGTCCATGAAATCCTCAATCAAGGGGCTTAACCGGATTGACACATCATATCCCGCAGATTGCAATTTTTTTATTGCCTCTACTCTTTTTGATGGGATACTTGCTTTTTCATAGGTCAAAGCCTTGTTATCATCTAAAGTCGTGACCGTGATTTGTATATGGGCCAGATCCTTGTCCAAAATTTCCAGATATTCGGGCTGTGCGATCAAATGGGATTTTGTTACAATCAGATATCCAACACCACACCGGTTCATTTCACAGATTGTCTCATAAGTCACATGATGTTCCGCTTCAAAAGGCTGAAAGCAGTCTGTCATTCCACCCATGCGCAGGATGGTTCCCGGAGGTATCTTCCGAATCTTCCTCTTAATCTTATCAATATCTGCGATGCTCGGCGCTGATGGGTTCCAAAATCCACGAAAAGACAGAAGTGACCGTGCATAACAATAATCACAATCGTGCTGACAGCCACATCCATACGTATCCAGTCGTACACTGTATTTGCATTTGTCTCCTTCGTTACCTCTTACTTTTTTGTAAAAACTCTTATATTCGCTTCCTATTCCTCCTCTTCTTTTCAATTGGTTGGTCAACTTATTAATCTTTGGAAATGGTTCCCTTTATTGCGGAGTGTAGTACCGCCCTACAATCTCCTGGTAAAGCATCCAGACATGTTCTTTACACTACCCCGCTTCATTTATTTTTCATTATAAGTACCAAGAAAAGCGCAAAAAAAAGCAGGCTGACGAATCAGCCTACCACAGTGATACTCATTATTCACTATTACTTTAACATTTCTTCCATATCCGCTAAATCGGGAAGAATCAACTGGCATTCGCAATCACCATAAATTGCTTCTCCACATACCGGACATTCCTCTATATCACAGCCCAAATGGTGAAAACTCCCAAATGGCGCAAAACAATCTGGGCAGATATCATCTTCGCCAAATACATCCTCAAACCTTTTCTCTGCACCAAAAATGATACGCGGGTAACTCTTTCCATTACAATTGCATATCCCTATTTTACAACCCACATGTTCCAGCATTTCTCCGCCACAAATTTTACAAATAGCCATAATTGTACTCTCCTTGACTTATTAGGAAGGGGTTCCCATGTCTACTAAAAGCATGAAAATATGAAATACAAATAAAAACATACAGCCTATCACTTTGACACTAAATGATACAACTTTTAATATTGCATACGCAATTCCAAGTAATAATTTTCCTATAAATTTTATCATAGCACATAATATGGTCATATTCAATCTTCTCCTTCGTCTTCAAATCCAGTGAATGAACTATAGAAATTAAGCAGATTAAAATCCTTTTCTGTCGCCTGGTTCGCCGTCTCCGCTGATCGTTCACTCTCACTTTGGGGTTCCTGTTCCTCTTTTGCTTTCGTGTCACTTCCAGTAACTGCAGGAATAGTAGTCGTCTGCACTGATCTCAGTACGTCTTCCAATGCACGTTTTGTCAGTTCACGGAAGTATTCCTCTTGCTCTCTTATGTTTGAGAGGATACTTTCCAATTTCTCATATTCAGCCTTCTGCTTCAGATACTCTGAATAATAGATTACCGCCTCGGCAATATAGTCATTTTGAGAAGTAAACAGCTCCCGGTTGTACTCTTCCAGACAGGTAAGTGCCTGGAAATGTACCGGGTTATTTTTATAAAGCCGAAGCGTTGTAACATATTTATCGTCCATTTATGGCCTCCTTAACCGGCCATATTCTGCCTGGCCTTCCATATGCTCTTTAAAGTTTCTTCATATCCTCTTGCATTTGCATGTATATCCGGAATACAGATTACGTCCTTACCCTCGTTATCACCAAAATTCTGCATGATTGCGGCTCCTCCACCCATAAAGATTATTTTTTCCAAATGCAGATTGTATCCGTGCTTTTTTATCAAGCTATAGATGTATTCCGTATATTGGTTCAATGCCTTTCGGATTACACGAAGATAGGCTTCGTCACCCGCATATGTACCTGTCCGCATTATCGTTTCAATGATATATGGTTTGGCTTTTTCCCCAAACTCAGCCATTAATGCCTCATTTACATTGGATATACACTTTATTGTACCATTATTATCTATAATAGGCTGTGCTCCACTGGGTCGCATATTTTCTATTGGAACTCCATCAACGGTTCCTCCTCCTATATCTACCAGAAGGCAGGATTTTCCCTGTGTCTCTGCCAATATATCTGTGATTGCTGCAAACCCCTGCATATATACGCTCACGCCTTCCAGAAAGACATTGAACCCTTCTCCCTGATAACGAAAAGATAACTCCCTTTCCCTGCCCAAGTATTTCCTGAATGCTTTCATTTGCGATTCATACCACCTCGGTGGTAATCCTGTAGCCAGCCTGACCGCCGCCTGATTCTTTCCTCTGGCTTTCAATTCAGCGGCAAGTGATGCCAATGTGAGAATGTAGTAATCATCGTCCACTGTTTTATCAACTTTTGTATCCACATCTTCCCTACTGCCACCGATTGAGTAATACTTACCTTTAAACTCCAAAATCTGATTTAGATTACTGGGCTTCACCTTATTCTGTGTTACTGTAGACAAAAATGCGGTATTCGCCGTTTTCATCTGTCTGTTACCATGGTCGATTCCAAGTATTTCTCTATCCATAATGACTGTCTCCTCCTTATGTTTAATATTCTCCAGAATGTTCCAAAAGTTCGACTTCTTCAACCGCTTCTCCGAAACCCTCATCATCTTCCCAATCTGGTTCATGTTGCTTTAATATAATAACAAGATTTCCCTTGTCATTATTCTCAAAACCCACATAGCAATCTTCTGATTCTTTTCCTAACTGTAATAACTCCATGATTTGGTCAATCTTATACATTTTCATCGTTTCTACCTCCTCTATATGTCATAACGCAGTTTAACGGCTTCCAGAAAATATTTTGCATATGGGCAATCAAAGATTTCTTCAACAGCATAATCTGAACTGTCTTCCCCTATATGATATCCTTCTATTGAATCGTCCCGTTTTACTTCCTGCGAAAATCCAGTATAGAGGTTAATCGCCAGCCGTGTTACCTTCACAGAAGCAGATGTCTGCCACCCAGCGAATAAAACCAACGGATTCACCTGAAAAGTTCTTTGATCCACAATATTTGAAAAAGCTGCCCTTGTCTTGTCACAGATACCAAGAGTATATATCATAGCAATTTCTTCACTGTCCCTGCGTGAATTTGGAAGTTCCCGCACCTTTTCATAAAAGAAACGCTCATGTGCTTCATCGGCAAATACTATGTCCATTACCTCCAGCTTGTTAATATCAAACATATTTTCCTCCACTTCTTATTTGGCAGTTATAATTCCTGCAGGATAGATTCAATATTCTCGTTAAATATCTTTTGCAAGACTAAAATGACTTTGTAGGACGGCTTTTGTTGCCCGTATTCAATTCTCTGATATGTGCGGAGACTGATATCCAGCTTGTCCGCCAATTCCCACTGTGTCAAATTCTTCTCTATGCGTAATTGTCTAACCCTAGTAACTGCTCATCACCCCCTTTGCTCATGCATATTGAGGGGAGATGTCACCATTCATCACCACTTGATTCATAACGGAATTACTTAATGTGAATGTCGCATTATATAAGGCGGTTAGCAACACTGCACGCATATTCCTGATTTTTGTTTTCGTCTCTGACAGGTTATTTAAAATAAACTGTATTCTAAACATATCTAATTTCCAAAACACCGATTTAACAATGGCTGTTGGTTTTTCTTCCTGGTTAATACGAATCGTATCCTTCGTTGAAGTCAGTACGTCAACTGCAATTCCCACAATTTCATCCAGACGATCAATATCAAAGGGACGATCAATACATAACGCATCGTATCCAATCTTTTCTCTAAATGCCTGTAACGTTTTTTGATAGGACTGGACTGGATTGGTATAATCTGTCGTTGAAATATCTGTGTTAATATCTGTATTTGTCTGCCTGTTACCAGATAGTGCTGTACCTTCTGAAAAGTGGCACCTGCTATTTTGCGGCGTGGCAGGTATCTCTTTTTTGGGTGATACCCTCTCTCTTTTTGGGGAGACAGCTCCCTCACCAATGACTGCCATCTCACTATTATTCACAGTAAAGCACTGTCCTTCAACGATTTCCTCTACAATGTCTTCCCCCCTGTCTCCCATAGAAGGGATAGGGGCATCATAACAGTGCGGATACGTTAATTCTTTCAATTTCTCAACAATCAACTCAATATACAGTACATTATTTACAACAAGTCCATTCAAGTTTATTGTCCTGAATACTCTTTTTATTACGCCTAATTTCTCCAAAAAGATGATTGCATTAGTAGCTTCTTTTTTACTCAATCCAAACTGTTCCGCAATCTGTTGATAACTTCTCTGGAGTAAATCAGCTTTAAATTTTTTACGAATTGCAATGATCTGTCCAGTGCTTTCGTCCCTCAATTCAGTAGGACGATACCAATAGACAATATCTGATAATATAACGATTGCAGCCAAATGCGGTTTTCCCGTCTCTTTAACAATCGTCTTATACCATGCTTGTGGTGTAATGTTGCCGGTAATACTGATTTCGGCACTTGCATCTACGATTCGATTTCCTGTCGTATACTCTCGCATCACGCTCACCTGCCCTTCTTTTCAAGAGAAGTACAGATGGTGCGTAATCTTTCGTCTGATTTCTTTGCTGTCACAGCCAACGAAATACTTACGACCATTGGCAACACTATCAAAAAAATAATCACAATAAATAGTATCTGCATACCCTTTTCCTCCTAAAATGCATAAGAGGACTAAGGTCAGCTAACAAAGTTGCTTCACTTAGTCCTCTATATTCATTTATTTTTAACAGCGCTGTTCTCCCGAAAGAGAGTTTTTACTTCGGACGAAGCAAAAGAAAAGGATATTTGGAATAGGACTAAGTATAAGCAGGTCCCAAACCACCCGGTTGCGACCCCTAGCCTTAAAATATCCCACTCTTTGGAAAACGACACTGGATTTTTAATGAAAAAGCAGTTCGATTGTGGTATAATAAATTAAGACCAAAGTAGCCGCAAACCCTTGATTTCATTGGGTTCCTTGCTAACTTGGTCTTATTATAACACGGTCACCTGCACCGTTTTCACCGAGCAGCGCATGTACCTCTCCTTCGCAAAAATCAATGGACATATCATCCAGGGCTGTAACACCCGGATATTGTTTAGTTATATTTTTTAAAGATAATATTTTTATTGCCATATTCCACCTCTGACGTATCAGGGTGGCCGGAAGAACCGGTCACCCTGTATCCTGCTTTTCTATTGTTCAGATTGTTATTCAAAAAAGTCTTCGGTGTCCGGAAGCTGCGGGCAGTCTGTATAATATACTGTTTTTATCTCACTGCCATCATCATTTGCAGTCATGTAGCTGATGGGCTCCATTGTATATTCCGGAAGTTCTTCACCCTTTACCATCGCCTTTGCATCTTCCTGAAGCGTCGCAATCAGGTCGCCGGAAGCCATAACACCGCGCAGGACACTTGTGTTGTCAGAACTGCTCAGAATAAGGTCCCTGTTCGTATCTGTCAGATCAGAACAAAATACTGCAATTTTATCCACAGATGTTGTAATTCTGCTGTCTTTACACAGTTCACGGATTTTCGTATCAATAGCAGCCCCGGTATCGCCGTAACTCATCACTGCTTTTAAATCTTTTTCTCCCATTGTTACCGCATTTTCAATCGCATTCTGCGCCTCGGTTGAGTCTGTTCCTGCACTGTTTCTGTTTGAATATTCAATCAGCTTAATCTTTTCATTGTAATAAGGATTCAGCTGGGCATGTCCGTCCTTATCAAGCAGGAGTCCTCCCGTCGGTTCCTCCACCGCCGTTTCTTTCCCGTTTTCATCCAGATAGGTCACCGGACTGCCTTCTTCTTTTACGAATTTAATCGATGCCGTATCACCCTCTCTTAAAAACTTCTCCCCTATCATGCGCATGCCGAGGCACCGTTTAATTGCATTCTCATTAAATGTGGATTCTACAATCAGAACTCCAACCTCCTGTGCCCCTGCATCCGGATAGTTTTTATCCGCCCATTCTGAAACCATTGCCGACATCATTACACCCATCTGGAACTCATCGCTCCCTACATAAACATCCGCCCCCCCATCGCCGGGATAGTTATTGCTCATCAGTGTCTTTACGCCTGCTTCCCGTGCTGTCTGTAATGCATCATAATAAGTAGGGCCGTCCCCGGCCGGAAAGATGTAAATAATATCTGCACCGCTGGTGATTGCATTCTGGATCTGGTTTAGCTGATTGGTAACATCATTTGCACCATCCAGTACCTGTACTGTTGCCCCTGCATCCTCAAATGCGCTCTGTACCGCGGCTCCCACCATTGTACCAATATAATAGTCAGCCGCATTCGCCAGAGAAAGTGCCACACTTACCTTCCCGTCACCCGCCTTTTTTTCAGGCGTCGTTGTTTTGACATCCCCGTCATCTGTCGTCCCGCATCCTGCAAGCATGGATAAAACCATTGCTCCCGTCAGTAAAGCTGCTAAAACTTTCTTTTTCATTGCTTCCTTCCTCCTGTAATAGTTTTCTTATATATTTCCTCTATCTGTCCTTTATTTTAGTGTTTTGTCCTTTCTCCAACAATGTAACAAAATACAGAATAGGTGGCAGATTTCTAGGGTGTACTAAATCTTAAAGTAATCGCACAGCTGCGGATAAGTGAACCTGACTATTTTTCCATCATCCCCGGCAACCAGAAAATAGTCTGCAAGGTCACAGAATTTTTCAAAGGAGGATGCACAAATGCAGACGGACCGTTTTCCCTCTGCCATTTTTCGAAACTGCCTCTTCATCATATCTTCCAATTCGAAACTCATGACATTGTCTACATTAGAGCATACAAGGAGTTTCCATCTCTGAAGCTTCAGCCGTTCCAGATAGACGGCCATTTTCTCCGCATATGTCAATTTCTTCCCATCAGAGCAAAATCCATCCTCTTCCCTATACTGTTCTAAAAACAGCCGTTCTATTGTTCTTGCTTTTACAGGATCTACAAACCCCAGACGTGAAATTCTCTGATAGGATGAAAGACACAGGTTATCCCTGATTTTTAGACTTTCTATTATCATATTTTCTTCTGACATGCTGGCAGTCTGGATATCCCTGCAGTTTCTTTTTACCCGTTTTCCCGCAAGATAAAAGCTTCCTTCGTATGACGCTTTCCCTTCCAGCATATGTATGAGCTGTTCTGCACGTCTTGCAAACGGGTCTGCGAATACGACGATCTCACCACAGCCGATTTGGAAATTCCACTCTTCGTTTTTTACTCTGACATTCGCTGCCCTGAAAAAAGGGGCCTGTTTTCCTGGTCCTCCCTTTTTCCCTGCATTTACTTTTGACATAGTCCGTTCCGGCCTGCCAAGCAGAATCTGCATTTCATCAATCTGTTTGCGCCGGACATTTTCCACTACCTTAACTGCACGCTCGTTTACTATAAAAAGACAGCGGTCTGCAAGCCGCTGCAGATTTTCCAATTTACATCCGCTGATCATAAACGATATTCCCTTGTGCCGGAGCTTTTTAATTACACCATAAAGTGCCCCGTAATCGGCTGCTGTATATGGTACCGTTACATCATCAATTAAAATCAGTTTTGCTCCTGCCGCATAAGCCTTTACCAATTCCACTTCATGGCGTTTAACACAGCTAAGTTCATAGACTTTATCATAAGGGCTGACGTCCACTCCCAATTCCTCCAGACAGCATTTGGCCTGTTTTTTCATTGCCAGCCAGGGAACCCACAGGTGTTTCTGCCTCTGCCTGCGAATAACAAAAATATTTTCAAGTACAGAACAATACTCAACCAATGACGATTGCTGCCCAATGCGGTATATTTTCCCTGAGCCTGCCCACTCCTTCACATCCTGTGTTTCTTCATAGAAAGATATTCTGCCTGATTCGGCTTTCTGATTTCCTGTCAGAAAGTCAAATAAAAAAGATTTTCCTGAATTATGAACACCGACAACGCCAAGCACTTCCCCCTCGTAAAGATTCATATAGATATTTTTCAGGTCACACCCCGTGCTTCTTTTCATATTCAGGTTCTGTACCCTTAAAATCTCTGTTTTCATTTCTGCATCAATCCCTTCTGCCGCTTGGTATATGTATCTCCACATCCGTACCTATCCCCTTTATACTGGAGATATAGAGTCCATACTCATCACCAAACATCAACTGGATCCGTCGGTTCACATTCGGCATTGCAATTCCGTTATGCCTGCCTTCGGTATTTCCAAGCATATCAAAATTCTGGATACGCTCGTTCAGTTCCCGTAAAACTTCCGTTTCCATTCCTGCTCCGTTATCCGAAATTGTAATATTGACGCTTTTTCGTGTAGATATCATTTCAATCCTGATGACCGCCTCTTTCTTAGTTCTCTCAAAGCCATGAGCTACAGCATTTTCCACAATCGGCTGCAAAGTCATTTTGGGCAGGACAGCCTCCATCACCGTGTCATCCTCATGGTCATAAACAATGTCAACTGCAAACCGGTTATGGAACCGGAATTGCTGGATACTGAGATAGTTTTTTACATTCATGAGTTCCTCACTCAGTGTTGCAATATCACTTTTAGAGCTGATGCTGTAACGGAAATAATTAGCCAGCGCCTGCGAGATTTCTTCAATTACTGGTGCTTCATCCAAAATTGCCTGTCCTCTGATGCCTTCCAGCGCATTATACAAAAAGTGAGGGTTGATCTGGCTTTGCAGGCTGGACAGGCTGGCCTCTTTCTCCATGATCTTCTGCTGCAGCTCCAGATTCATTTCTTTCTGAATTTCCTGTGTCCTAAGCCTGATCAGTTCATCCAGCCCTTTTTTCGTTAAAACGTAAAACCTCTTCATTTTTCTGCCTCCTGCGTTCCTGCTCAGCCATATATCTTTCTGTAATCGGAGGGTTTGATCCCGACATATTTGCGAAACATTTTGCTGAAATATTTTGCATCATAATATCCGACTATTGATGCTATATTTACAATTGGCGTGTCCTCTGTGCGAAGTTTCTCTTTTGCCGCCTCGATCCTGCATTTATGCAGATAGTCAATGAAGTTCTCGTTTGTCTCTTTTTTAAATATATTCGAAAAATAAACAGGATTCAGACTCACCTGTTCAGCTACTGTTTCCAATGTTAATGCTTCATTATAGTGCTGTTCTATATAAGCCAGCGCCGCACGCACTGGTTTCTTTTTCTGATTGTTCTTTTTTTCTTCAAGTTTTTCCATAACAGGCAGGATTGCATTTAAAATAGTATTTTTGAGATCCGGCAATGTTATTGCATTATCTATTTGTTTCATTGTTCTGCTGTACAGACAGGAAATATTCTCAATTTCTCCTTGAACATACTGCTGTTTCTGAAAAAAGCTCTCCACAATGAAGCGGCTCAGTTCAACAACCTCCGCGGCATTGCATTTTCCCCCTGCCTGAAAAAACAGACTGTTTATATACTGCTTGAAATGATCTCTGTTCAATATTTCGAAATCCGCGGCAACAATTTCCTCAATCTCCTTTTTTTCTGACCCACACCACTTATTTTCCGGTATTTCCAGATTTTCATAGAAAATAACCTTATCCGTCCCTTCTGTCAGCCGAAAGCTGACAGCTGTCATTGATTCCTGAAACGCCTGGGGAAATTCTAAAAGCGATTCATGTTTTTTACTAACTCCTACTGTCAAGGTAAAGCCTATAAACAGGTCGGCAATGTTTTTCCCGTACTCATAGAATTTCCTGCATTTTTCATTGAACTGACTTTTATATGCCGTATCATAATAAAGCCCGATTAAAATCCGCTCTGCGTCTGTTTCTATAAACAGCTCTCTGCATTCTTTCTCGAATTCTTTTTTAAAAATAGTAATCAATTTTGTCTGAATAGAGGAGAGCCCTTCATAAATATCTTCTTTTTGCAGGATATCAATCTTGACCTCCATCGCCTGATATACCCCATCAAAGAAACGGATGCCATATTCTTCTTCCAGATTTTCGCTGTCTGCTAAAAAATTTTCTTTTGAAGTAAGCATTTGATGCAGGAACATCCGGCGGATATTTTCTTTGTCTCTCTTCTGATTGCGAATCAGCTTGTCCATTGCTTTTTTCCCATGCAGACTTTCTTCAAAAATCAGTGTTTTAATCCTATTGAGAGACTCATTCAATTCTTGTTCATTTATCGGTTTAAGCAGATAATCATCTACATTATTTTTCAATGCCTTGTGGGCATATTCAAACTGCCTGTATCCGCTGATAATAATAAATTTGCAGTCTAGCCCTTCCTTTTTTACCTTTTCTATCATTTCCAGGCCATTTAACTCCGGCATGCTGATATCTGTTATGACAATATCAGGTTTTGTATTCCTGATTTGTTTCATGAGTTCTTCCCCGTCATATGCCACTCCTGTAAGTTCAAGTCCCAGATCGTCCCAGTGAACACATTTTTTTACTACAACGCAGACCATTGGTTCATCATCTGCAATGATAACCCGTAACTTCTCAGACATACTCCAGTCCCCAGCCCTTCTTTTATATTTTGTAGAAAAATACATTTTTATAGTGTACTTTAATTTATGAACATACAAATTATAGCTCTGGAAACCTAGTTTATCTTCCTGTTATTTAGTTTCTTTTCATACAAATATGGTTATTACTTTTTTCGTTTGAAAAGTATAACAATATCTGTAATACATATTTTATCTTAAAGGGAAATAAGACTACAGCAGACAGTGATAGAACAATTATGGTGTCTTCTTTAACTCCTGATATCTATTCCATAGCAGACATATCAGAACATATTTGTAAATTTACCGCATAAATTGAAGGATATCTTGCATTATATGCAATTTCTATCGTATTAATAAGTTGTAAAATATATTATTTTGAATTTTTTCCTGCATTTTATACCTTAATATTTGTTTTTCAAGCTGATAAAAAAATTTATTTGAAACTAATTATAATATAAATTAAATATTTTTGTTTCTTTTTCATATTAATAATTTACTTGTATTTATTATTTTATCTGTAGTCATCTTTTGTATGTCAAAAATCCTGACAAATTTCCGGTTCCCCTCCAGCCAATTTCTTCTTCCTCTCCTTTCCTTATCTGAAATTCCTAAGAAAGTATCGTTTGCAAATACTATCTGCATGCTATATAATTAGAATTTAGATAATTATAACTATGACTATTGAGGTGAATCTAATGGTTGATACCACAAATGAAAGCCAGTATGAAAAATGTAAAAAAATGGCACACTTTATCCAGCCGAATATCCACCCCCACATCATGACCACCTATGAAAAGGTGATCAAGGAACGCCAGCCCGGTATATACATTTATAAGAACTATATACGTGATCTGGACCCTTCTGCTTCTAAAGCCCCTTTGTTGGAAGATATCATTGCAATGTCCACTTATATTGCTCTTTCCAAAGAAAGCATTGACCAGGCAATTAAGACATACCATGAAAACCGAAGAGTTTACAAAAGGAATTGGCTTAACAGCATAAAAGAAGAAATCACCTCTCCAGATAAGATGAAGCCAAAAAATCCACAGCTACTGCGGAAATTTGCAGAATCGAAACACATGATGGATGCCCTCGACCGGTCCAATCTGCAGGAACAGACAATCGAAGAAATTATGTTGGAAAAGTATGAGGAATTAGAGAACTGGAGAAGTGATACAACGGCTCCTATTACAGATTTTTACTTTCTTGGAAAGAAACCGGTCAAATCTATTTCCAATGGCTTTGTAAATGATATTACTTTTGAATCTCTTACGATCATTAAGAATTTATTTGGAGGGTCGATTGAAGGATTCAATGTAAAATATCCTACGAATATGTCAGAATATCCGGTCTTTAATTACAGGAGTTCCTGGCTGGATTTTGAGCCCGCCCTGATCGAGAATGAGCTGATCTTTCTAAATCAGTATGAATTTGAGGATGACGATAAGAATGTATTTGGAGATATTAAGGTACAGTATAGCCCTGAGCAGAAACTGCCCGCCACTACATCAAAAAAGGCTATATCCAGAATAGAAAAGGATTATCAGGTCGATTATTTAAAACAAAAGGAACTGGACATGAAGGATCATGAAATCATGACCCAGTTATTTAACCTGATTAATGGCGAAAACCTGAATGACCAGTATATAAGCTGTGATCTGCGGGATTTTGTAAGAAAGATATTTCATATAAAAGTACCCCGAAAAGTGCATTATGATGATGTAGAAAACAGATTAAAGAAACTTAAGAGTTTCGATTATACCATTACAGTGAAAAGTAAAGAAACTGGCGAAATCGTCGAAACAACGAGTCTTGGACTGCTAAACTATATTAATATCAACTACAAAGACAATATCCTGCAGTTTACACCTTCTGAGCAGTGGAAGCGTACCTATGTCCAGAAAAAATATATCAATATACTGGCCGATTCCTATACTACGATAGCCTCGACCCAGACAAAAGGTATTATGATGATCCTTCAGCAGGAGCGTCTGACAGAATACAGCAAGGGTTCGTCTTCCAAGACATTCAGCCTGAAGTTCTTCCGTGCCCATATGAAGCTGCAGCGTATTGGAAATGCTGCACTGATCAAAGAGCTGACCCACCATCTCTCTATACTGAAAAACGAACAGATTGTTGTAAAAGACTTTGATTTCATCAATAAAAATTCTGCACTGCATATCGAGTTTATGGATCTGGAAGACAAAGAATTGTTTGCTTATGAGTATAACACAAAAAATGCCCTGGAATCATCAGATGTAATTGATACAGATTTTAAAGAAATATAATCGTCTCTGCCCAATAATGCCGTGTACCCCCAAAAAATGCGTACAGCAGCCTACAGAGCCGCCAAAGGACCTAAATCTGCTTTATGATTTACGGTCCTTTTTTTCAATACTATTCTTGAATCCTTGCTTCAGACCCTTAAACCCATGATTTAGTCGCTATCTTTCCCTAAAAGCCACCTTAGGCCTATCTGGAATTCGTATATTCCCTCGTAAATTTAGTCGCTATCTCCCTGATGTCCTTTTCTACATTTAGTCGCTATCTTTGTTCAGTTTCGGTAAAATATACCGGCCAAGCTTGTTTTTCTGCGCCTATTATTTGCATTTAGTCCGTGATTTTGTGCGTATTTTTTTTATTTTACTTCATTCAACGTATTCAGTCCGCTTTTTTGTGCGTATTTTTTTATTGGAGAATATGTGTTAACTATCTCTCCTTTTCTCTTCTGCCCTGTTTTTTTATACCGAAGGAATAATTAGTCCGTAATTTTGTGCGTAATTTTTCAACGAATTTTTCCAACAGGCATCTGTTGCAGCTAATTTTGTCGCTATCTTTTTCAAAATTCTTGGTTTTCAATTTTGTCGCTATCTTTTCTTCATAGAATATATGACAACTGGATACCTTGCTTTGAAAGGCCTGAATATCATAATTTTTTTGGTTGAGCGAGGCTTGTATTCTATCTATTATCCATAATTAGTCCGCTTTTTTGTGCGTATTTTTTTATTTTATTCAATTTAGTGCGGAATATAGTGTGTTTTTTTTCGTTTTATAAAATTTAGTTCGCAATTTTGTGTGTGATTTTTTAAGTTTTTTAGTTTAGTCCGAGATTTTGTGCGCACATTTTTTATAAAAATATTTGGTCCGCTTTTTTGTGCGCGACTTTTCTAGATGAAAAATTTTTAAGATATTCATTTAATTTTTTATAACTTATTTAGTCCGCTTTTTTATGCGCGACTTTTTAACAATTATCAATTCTTAGTAATTTAGTCCGCTTTTTTGTGCGTATTTTTTTATTTTAACTAAGTAATTAAAATTTAGTACGTTATTTTATGCGTTATTTTTTTTTATTTTTTTTCTATTTTTTTTTCTCTTGTTTCCCCTATGTGCCAAATGCCCGTAACCCTTGTATTTTAGGCATTTTTTCTGAATTCTCCTTAGAAACTGTCTGAATTTACACAGGGAGAAAAACGCGTAATTTACGCAATTTTCCATATTTGGTTCGCTATTTTGTGCATGGTTTTCTAATTTTACAAATGCTCAAATATATAGTATATTAAAAAACATGGATAACCTAATTAAAAGTTGCAGCTTCTAATTAAACTATCCATGTCTTGAAATTATAATTTGTAGCTTTTCTCACCAGTTGAGCTACATGTTGCAACACCGACGAATCGTTAACATTATGAGGCTAATGTGAAACCAATTGCCGATACTGTGATAATATTATAGTCTATTTTATATTCTATTTCAAGTATTATTACACTTCTGGTCGATAATTGGTGTTATTGTTGTACCCGGATTTGCTTTTGCATATTCTGTCACAGCATATTGGCCGGACGGGGTGATGAACTTGGAATTGTCAAAATACGCACGCATCGGTAAAGCTCCTCTTATAAAAGCTATTGGAGTACAGGAAAATCATAAAGAAACTTATTATACGGAAAGCCAGGAGCTGGATCGGACAGCATCTGGCTGTTTTGCGTGTCCGAATTACAAGAATATTGATTTCTATGAATATATGCCTGCAGAAATTCAAAAAGAAGCCTGTAATAACTGCAAAAATTGCCCTCATGCCGTATATAAGACTATAACTCATGAGCATGTAAAGTATATAAATGAACGGAATATGTACGGAAACGCCCCCAGATTGAAAGCTATTGCACTGAAACTCCTTGTAATCTATCATTTTTCCTGCCCGGACGAACGTGGTTTTGTGCGCAGCCAGTCTCCTAAAGAACTGGCCTCTTATTTAGGTTGTACGGTTCGCTCCATTAAGAATGCTAACCGTAAACTGGAGAATTATGGATACATTATGTACTGCAATGACGGCTCTAAAAACCGTTTTCATGTTATTCTTTCAGAATACACTACTTATGCACTGAGCGCCAAAGAAGGCGGACGCGGTTATGCAACTTTTAACCGCTGTTTTCTGGACGAGTTGGTCAAATTGCAGGATCTGAATCAACTGCGTGTTTTCTTACGTGCAGCCTTGGATATGGATACAAATCGTAATCCGGAGCGTGAATTGATACAGGAAAACCAATATTCCTTCCTTCGCAGCTTCCTGCCTCGTTATTGTAAGCCTAATATCATTAAAAAAGCCTTATCTGCCGCCTCTAACCTCTTTCAGGTTGCTTTTGGAGAAGACGTTATTGCTTTAAAAATGAATCCAGAATGCCACGGCCGGCGTGATTTTGAGAAAAATAATAAGGAAAACACCGATATTATCAAGAAATACATAGAAAAATTAGATTCCGTAATGAAACATGCCAATGCTGCAATTATGAAGAAACAGACTGTTACAGAGGACGATCTTGATGCATTAAAGCAGGCGGGTATCCAGAGCCGTGCCGGTTCTCTCCGTAAGCTGTATGTTCCTTTTAATCTGACTGACGATGATCTAAAGGACCTTGGCTGTCTGGGCAGTACATATTCTGTAGAATCAGTGCTTGAATGTATTGGATATGTCTACGAACAGTATCAAAGTAAGTTTAAAATGAGCAGTATTGGAGCTCTGATCCGTACTATCTTAAAAGAAAACAATTCACAAACTGAACTTTTTTATGCTTTTAGCTAAAAAAAGGGGGTTTTTTTGCGCTTTTTTTCAATTATATGGCCTTTTCCTATTTCTAACATCTATTTTGCACCTTAAATATTTGTTTTTTAATTAAAAAAGTTATATTACTGTGAATATACTATATTTTTTTATAATTTATGCGGAAAAAAATCATCCACACCTGTACTTTATCATCCTCATTGGAAAAAGAACATCTACACTTTAAAAAATTCATCACCATGCAAACATTTTCGTCCACACATAGAAGAAAGCATTCCTTCAAATTTTCATTTTTTCCAGTAATATCAAGGGATTGCGGCGATTTGATTTATCAATTATATCTTTTTAATTATATTATATAACTCTATCTATAAATATATGTATATAGAAGACCTCTTCTTTTCTTCTACACATTCTTTAATAAATAACTATAATTTATTAAGATAAAAATGATTATTAAATGAGAAAGTATTTTGTTATTTTTCTGAATACTTAGTAACATGTATATGTAGATAATGTTAAAAATACTGTTTATAGTATAGCATATTATAGACAGTATGAACAGAATAAATTTACAATATTTAGATCCTATAAAATATTAATTTATTTATTATTTTCTGAAAGTTTATATCTTAAACAAGTATTTATTATCTTATGACGCATTTGTAAAAGGAATACTTATAGCTGACGAGAATAAATATCATTTTAATCATTTTGAGTATAATAAAATTGAGTTTTAAATTTATACTGATATGTAAGTGTAATATTTTACTTTCTACAGTAACAAATTAAAGTCTGGATTTCTGAAACTTGATGAGTTGTATAAAGGTTAAAGACCTCGTAATCTGGTACTTTACAAATTTATTTCTGACAATTTGCTCCATTATTTTCGAATTATAATAGAGTACAGACCTTTGGTAAATTTGCTTTTATTAGTTTATACTTGTTTTTAAACTAGATCTTGTTACTTATACTTGAAATAATTAGATCATATTAAGTCACTATAAACTTTTATAAAAGTAGTTGTTATTTTTTCGGATGGGAGTATCAGCTTATTTTTTTCCATAATCTTATTTATAATGTATGAAGATCATAAAAATTTTATTAGAGTTTTATGATCTTATATTTCCAAAGTATATTAAAAAATAAATTAAAAATACAATAAATACTTTTAATAGTAAATATATTTAGAATATAGTATAAAAGAATAAGATATAAGTACATTTAATTTAGTTTATTAGCTTGTAATATATGTTATATTGTAAGCTATTTGTAGATTTTATTGAATACTGGTGGTGGAAATTTTTTAGAAGTGATTTATTACAATTGCTTTATTATATTATATCTATTAATTAAAATAATTACTTCCTCAATTTATTCTACACTTATATATATTTACATTCTTTATATTGCCGTATAAAACTATTTTATTACTTGTCTTCTCTCTTAACTATTGTTATATTATCGCAAATTGTGAATGTCAAAAATTGATTTTTTATACATATAGTTGATTTATGAATAAAACTAATTGTGCTTATGGAAAAGTAGGGGGGATTATGTATCAATCTAATTACTTTTATTTACTATAAGTATATATTGTGATTTGATTAATGAATTTTTATTTATTAAGAACTTATTTATGATATAATAAAATGAAAATTATAATAATGGATTAAATGATGAACCTCACCGTGAGGTTTTATGGTTTAAAAGAGATCAATTGTTATATTATACACTTATAAAATACTGTAAAGATATTAGATATGTTATTTGATTTTCATCATTCTTTTATAAACAAAAATAACTTTCTATTTTTTATAGAATATAAAACAGAAAAATGTATAAAATAGTTAACAAATTTACTTTTATAAATAATATATTGACATAAGGCATATTATTATATGGAATAATAAAGTATAGAAAAGTTTTAAACTATAATATATAAGAAATGTAGTTAATATTTTTTATTAGCTAGAATAATGTGAAGAAGATAAAAATCAGAACCTCACCGTGAGGTTCTGATTTTTACAGTATTAACTAATATAGCAATATAATGAATATTAAATAACAGTTTATAGTACCTATATATAACAACAAACAAATTTAATGAATAAAAAATTAAGACTTACAGTTTAAATTATTTTATAAAATATTAAATGCAAATAATAAAAAATAAAGTTAATAGATGTAATTCATTACGTTTTAAATCTAGTATAATCACGTATTTAATAACAGTACAATCAAAAATATTCAAATTAGTGTTAATATATAATATATACATATTATTTCCTTTCTAATACAATAATAAATGAGTTATGTATATTCAAAATAAAAGTCGAAACCTCACCGTGAGGTTCCACTTTTATTTTGAATATATTATTATATCTATTATGGCTCTAATAGTGATCTGAATTAAGTTTATATGAACTGGCACTAATTATAAATAGAAACAAAGATTTGCCGCAGAATAGCTATATTTATATAATTACACTAGAAAGAATATAAATATAGCTATTGACATAAAATACTGTATACAATATACACTAATTCCGATTTGAATATTTAAATATATGTTATAAAATCATTACTGCATAATAAATACTCGTAAAGTAATAATTTTAAGCTGTTACTTTATATTTAAACTTTTCAATAAATAATAAAAATAATTATTTATTGAAATATCTATAGATATGTGTCATAATAAAAAAAGCTACTGAATTAATAGAAATAAAACGAAAAACCTCACCGTGAGGTTCACGTACAAAAGGAGGCTGTGTTGTGGCATATGTAATAGGCGATTATAACAGAAAAGGTGGCGTAGGAAAGACTAGCTCAATTATTAATATCGCAGCTCAATTCGCATTAGATGGTAAAAAGGTGCTTTTAGTTGATGGCGACTCTCAAATGAACCTGACTCAATTTTTCTTTGAGGGAAATGAAGAGGTTTTTGATGATAATGGGGAGATGCGCGAAGGTATTGAAACATTATACGAGATTCTGGAGCAAGATCTGAATATTTTTAATCATATTAAGAGCCTTGAGTTCAGCGCAAGAAGAAAATGGAGGAATAAATTTCGAAAAATAAGTTTAAAACTCGATATTGTATTAGGCAGCGGCGATATGGACTACTATGGACCGGAGAATATAGATATTCTTAAGGAAAAGCTGAAATTAGCAGGAGAAGAATACGATTATATCTTTATAGATTTTCCTCCGGCTCATAACGTTCTGACAATGATGTACCTGATAGCCTGCGATTATATTATTGTACCGCTTCATTTGGCGAAAGGATCAAGTATACATGGGTATAAAGACGTAATCGGAAGATGCAGGGAAGCTCGTGAGGAGTATGGAAACCGTGATTTAGGCGTTTTGGGACTCTTTTATATTAATACGCAGCTATATAAGTCTGATCAAAGTATTTTATACGAGGAAAGTATGGAAGAAGAGACTAAAAATGCTATGAGACTGTTTACTACAACAATACGTCATGATTATGCATCCATGCAGACAAGCGAAAACATGCAAGAACCTTTATGCATATGCAGTGGAAGCAGTGAAATCACAAAAGACTATAAAACACTTGTAAAAGAAATGGAAAAAAGGATAAAAGAGGAAAGGGGTAAGGCAAATGGCTAAAAAAAGTTTGGCAAATCAGACGTTAAAGAAAAAAAGTATGCTGCATAAGGTTGCCAATCTTTCTGGGGAGTTCCAGCATGAAGTAACACAGGAAATGGTTGAGGAATCAAAGGTTTCTGAACTGCCTGAAGATGTAAAAAAAGGAATTCAATATCTACCTGACGAAAAATTGTTGGATGATCCATTAAATAAAGAGTATTATAGCGATCTGGAAGTTGAACAATTATCACTCACGATGAAAAAGTATGGTTTTCAAGGTGTAATACTGGCTTATCCATGCGGTGATGATACATATATGATTGAATCTGGTCATCGCAGACGTTTGGCCGGACGACAGGCTGGTCTTACAGAATTCCCGGTTCTTCTTACAGAACCCCCAAAACATTTATGGGAAAGAAGAATCCGATTATTAGGAGCGAACCTTCATGGAAGAGGCGAGGGAAGCCCTCTTGAAAAGGCCCGTATTGCCCAGGGATTATATGAATCCCATAAAGATGAAATTGAATTTAAAAGGAAAGAGAATCTACTAACAGACAATGAAATTACAGCATTAAATCAATTGGTAGCACTCGACATGGAACTTACAGATAAAACAGTAGAAAAATACCGAAGATTACTGAATTTAATACCGGAGCTCCAAAGTATGGCGGATTCAGGGAAGTATCCGTGGTCCTATCTTGCAGAAGCCAGCAATTTAAGTGATGAAAAGCAAAACGAACTTGTGAGGCTGATTCTGGAAAGAGAAGAAAAGGGAGGAAATAGTGCTTCAAACGCCTGGATCAAGAATATTATCAGTAAGTTAAAACTAAATCAAATGGCTGAAAGCGCAGAAGAGATAACAGAGGAAAAGAGTGTAAGCAGGGTAAGAAGAAAAAATGGTACAAAAGTAGTTATTAAGAGCGCAAAAGAACTGCATGAAGTGCTCGACAAAGATGCATTGTTTAAGAAAGCTGAATTACCTGTGGTTATTGATACGCTCGAGAGCCTCAAAAAGAGTATTGAAGCTAAAATCGATGAACTAAGTAATAAAATCTAAAACCTCACCGTGAGGTTTTGAGAGGATAGTATTTGTCTATCCTCTTTTTTGTTACAAAAATTCAAATTTAAAATAATTCGTTCAGTATATTTTCTTTTTAAAAAAGTAAGAAATCGACTTTATTATTAAAACTAATGAAGCTTGAGATCAACAATAAAGTAAATTTTGTGATTTGGCTAGTAACGTTATGAAAATGGAAAAGAATAGCAGGAGATAAAACAAGTAGGTAGAAGACAAGCTGACTGAATAATTTTCATAAGAACCTCACGGTGAGGTTCTTATGAAATCAAAATAAGTGTTAAAATAATTAAAAATTTATTATAATAAAAGGTAAGAACAAATATAAAAGAGAAATTTATTTGATTAGAGAAAAACAAACTAAAATTAATAAAGAAATTATAAAGGTAGATTCTAACTCGATCAAACTGAATTAGCATTTTTTCAAAATAGAAATATATGCTAATATAATGGTAATATTATCTACTATAAATTTACTCTTACCATGAAATTGAAAGGAAGAATATAATATCAATATTTGATTTAAATAAGACAATTACATTTCTGAGCAGATTTCATTATAATTATCACTTTTTTACCAACTGTTAAAAGTGCAATTTATTAACATAAAATCATCTTATAGTGAAATTTCCTGAAATATGAAATCGTAAAAATGAAATATGACAGAAAGTGACTTTTAAATGTTTTGGTGAAAATTCCTGCCAGTAAAAGATTTTTTGCAGTAAAGTAGGGGTGGTATTCAATCATATGCGACTGGCCGTTAAAATAAAAAACTATAAATAATGCAATTTTATAAAATTCAAATTAATAAACAGGCGCATTATTTATAATTGCAGAGTATTTGAAAAATATCCAGACTCAAGAAATCATATATACACAGTGAAATCAACACTTAATGTAAAAGCAGAGCTGCTCCACATTTCTGAAGACTTCACAAATAAAATGTTATATAGAAGGCAGACATAAAAAATAAAGTTTTAAATAAACTTAAAATAAGATTTAATGAATTTAATAATTAAATTATTATAATAACATAGCAAAAATGCTATAACAACAAAAAATAATCGCAGAATTGCAATCGAGAAAGCAACAGAAATAAGATGAAATTTAGGGCAAAAATTAGCAGTAAAATACTAAAAAATTAAAAAATTAATTAAATTAAAAAAATACAAAAATTGTAGTACGTACGTATTACTTTGTAATGTATTACAATAAAATATGGAAATTTAATTGAGTATCATCTATAATAGATTTAGAAGAAATGATTACATATAAATTAGGAGGAAAAATATGAAGGAATTTCAGGAAGGCAGAAAATCAAAGGACCTTACGCCAAAATCTTTTAGAATAGATGATAACACAGCAGAAAAAATAAGAGAAATAACAGGAGAACTTGGTACAGGTGCAAATACACAGGAAGCGTTTGCCAGAATGATTGAGGCATATGAGATTCAAAAAGCAAAATTTGCACTCGGTAAAGACAGTGAATCAGTAGAGGAGTTTGAGGCACATGTAAATATACTGTCACGTCTCTTTATGGGAATGGTAGAAAAAAAACAGATGCTGTCAGCAACCATACGAACAGAATATGAGGCTATGCTTACATCTAAGGAAAAAACCATTCAAGGCTTGCAGGAGGAGATGGAATCCCTGACGGAATCAACTAACGCAGCTCTATCCGAAAAAAGACTGCTCCGGGAGGAAAATACAAGATTGGGTGAAGAGATAAAGGAGCTTCAGAATAAAGTATTAGAACAGCAGAGTGATTTCTGGGACAAGCTGGCTGACAAGGATGCTCTGAATCAGACGTTGAATGATTCCTGCATCGAACTGCGGGAAAAGAATGAACAGATGAAGGCTGCAGTTTCAGATGCAGAAAGCAGCCTGAAGGAAAAAGAGAATCTGGTTACTGTTGTAAGTGATCTGGAAAGAAAGATACAGGAATTAAAGAGCCAGATTGAAAGCAGGAAAAAAGAGGCGGCTCTTGAAAAGGAACAAGCATTGCTAGAGCAGCAGAGACAATTTGATGGAAAGTTATCACTGTTGGATGAAGAATTTCAAAAACTGGAAACAGCTATGGAAAAGCAGAAAGATGAAAATGAAAGAACAAAAGATAAGTTACAGTTAGAGATGGATAAGAAATTAATGGAGACTAACAGGCAGTTCACTGAAGCAATGGAAGAAGTTAAGAAAAAGGCACAAAATGAGATTGACTTATATCAGGAAAAATATCTGAAGCTGTTAGAACGGATGAGTAAAGAACGAGAAAATCTATAATAGAAAGCTTTAAGGAGAGAGAGTCTTGGGCTCCCCCTCTCCTTAAAGTAAAAGTTTCGTATAGTCTATACTTCTGATGTACAATGTGCACAGCGCGTTGCGTCCAACGGAATCTCGCTCTTGCAATAAGGGCAGATTTTAGTCGTAGGAGCTGTTTCTTCTACTTTTTTTCCTAGGCTTGCTGCCTTATTAAGTGCTTTCATCATACAAAACAGAATAAATGCCATTATGATAAAGTTTACCACTGCAGAGGCAAACGAAGAGGCAAATCCTAATATATCGTTGGCCGTGTAACTTGTCTGGCCGGTTATAAAATTAAGTACTGGATTGATGAAATTATCCGTGAGTGAAGTTACAATTCCGGAAAAGGCACCGCCAATAATGATACCAACTGCCATATCCATCACATTTCCGCGAAGTGCGAAGTTCTTAAATTCCTGCATAAATTTTTTCCTATTGTTAATAAATCTAACATAACATAAATATTCTTTTTATTCTAGAAGAGTGGACTATTTTGGAAAGTTAAAATAGTTTTCGGTCCAGGTCAGGTTCATTCTAATCTCTTTTATTTTATCTACTTTATTTTTAATTATCAAGCCGGCTGTGTTATCAGTATATTTTTCCACCGGAGAAAATGTATTCGAAAGCCAGATTGGACCACTGCTATTGGGTGGCATTGTAATAATATATAAAAATGCAATTGAAATATTGTTAAAGATTACCGAAAAAACATATGTAATCAAATATGTTATTGACAAAAAGAGATGTAAAAACTATTATGATATCAAGTTATGAAACATTATTACAAAACTAAAAATCATAACGAAGAAAGGAGCTATGATGGAACTATTTACATCAGAATTAGTGGATGACCAAGTGATCCGGATCAGTGATATAACGGGAGTATTCGTTTATCTGGTACTGGGAAGTGAAAGAGCATTATTGATCGACACAGGCTGCGGGATCGGGGATATAAGGGCGTATGTTGAAAGCCTGACGAACCTGCCTGTAACAGTAGTCTGTACACATGGTCATATGGACCATGCAGGAGGAGCAGACCAATTTGAAGAAGTGTATTTGAATCATGCAGACTGGGAGTTATCGATCACACATTGTTCCATAGATAACCGGAAGGAATACGCCGATATAATGCGTGGTATATTACATCCGGAAATCACTTCGGAGCAAATGGAGTCCTTGTCCTATAGTAAAATAAGGACAAAAGATTATCAGGATCTAAGAAACAATATGGAATTTGACCTCGGGGGGATTACGGTTCAGCCGATTCCTCTGCCGGGACATACGCTGGGAAGTATGTGTATGCTGCTTAGGGAGAAAAGGGTCCTGCTGACAGGGGATGCCTGCAACCCAAGTGTTTTCTTATTTGACCGGGAAGCACTTTCTGTTGAAGAATACAGGAAAAATCTGGTCAGGTTTTTGAAATATGAAGAATTCTATGACAAAATCTGGATTTCTCATGGAGATGGAAAACCGATGCCGAAGAGACTTTTACAGGAATGTATCGGCGTCTGCGACTCCATCATCAACGGGGCTGATGACAGTATTGATTTTCAGTTCATGGGGATTACATGCAAATCTGCATTTGAGATGTTTCCGAACCAATTAAGGAAAGACGGAGGGCTGGCAAATATTATTTACAATCCGCAGAAGATCAGAAGAGGGAGATAGAAAACGATGATTCGGGAAAATGTAACGGAACAAGGAAATATATATGGGAAGTGGCAGATTACAGAGGATACATGGTGTATCACGGACGGCTGGCATAATTTTGTTTATCTGCTGATCGGGGAAGAAAAGGCTTTGCTGATTGATTCCTGCAGCGGTGAGGGCAATATAAGGGCCGTAGTCGAGGGAATTACAGAAAAACCAGTTATGGTACTAAATACGCACGGGCATTTTGACCATACAGGAGGCAACTCATGCTGGCCGGAAGCGTGGATGACAAAAGAGGCGGCAGTACACGCAAAAGAGCCATTCGGGCCAATGCATGAAAAATGGTTCCGTTCGAAGCCATATCAGGATTACAAAATACATTATATTGAAAACGGTCAAAGGATTGACTTAGGACAGAAAATTGTGGAGATCATTTCAATCCCCGCCCACAGTGAAGGAAGCGTTGCAGTACTTGATAAGAATACACGGTTTCTGTTTACAGGGGATGAGATAGAAAGCGGTCAGGTAATCTGGATTGTTAGAAACCAGTCCGTTTCACTGAAAGAGCTGGCGCAGATGCACAAAATGAACATGGAAAAACTGTTGGAATTCAGGCAAGATTATGATTACATCTGGCCTGCACATAATGGTGTTCCACTCTATCCTGACAAGTATATACAGGATTTTATAGAATTAGACAAGCTAATCATAGAAGGCAGACAGCAGGTGATGGAGGATACGGCAGGATTCGGGTTTCCCGCAGATAATCAGACGACAGTGAATCCATTTCAGGATTATGGAAAATTATGCCGTACGCAGTATGGAACTGCGTCTGTGATTTATTCGGAATCTTCCGTAGTTTATCATAATAAGTAAAAGGATAATAGTGTTTGTGGGTTATGAACAGTTGCAGTAATATCAGGAAATGATGGAACTTGAAGAAAATGTTTAAAAGAAACAGGGGGATTTTATATGGAACATAATAAAACGTATACGGAGAATATAACGCTGGTAGAAAAAATTGCTCTGATGCTTGGCGGTATGGGAGGGGTACCACTTTTTGCAATTATTTCGGGATTTCTTACATACTTTTACACGAATGTTATCGGCTTGAATGCGGGTGTAGTCGGAGCAATTATTTTAGTATCAAAGGTATTTGACGGTGTATCCGACTTGATTTTCGGCAATATTATTGATAAGACAAGGACAAAATACGGGGTCTGCAGACCGTGGGTTATGCGGATTGCTTTCTTCGGGGCAATTGGCATTCTGGCGTTGTTTACGGTGCCTGACATTGGAACAACAGGGCAGTTTATCTATGTTTTTATCAGCTATAACTTATCACAGACTGTTATCTATACTATCATGCAGTTGTCTGTCATCAGTCTTCCGACCTATATGACCCGTGATACTGTCCAGAGAACCGGTCTTTTTGTCTGGGGCAGTATTGGCCAGAGTATTATGACAATCATCATCACGAGCGTCACATTGAGCCTGGTTTCGGCTTTTGGCGGCGGCCAGAAAGCATGGATCATGGCGGGATGTATTTATGCAGTCATGAGTGCGGTCTTCTTATTTGTAACAGGCTGGGTATGTATAGAGAGAGTAAACCCAGATGAGATTGCCGGAAAAGAAGCAAAAGTTCCTTTCCTGACCGTGTTGAAGAGTATTTTAAAAAACAAATACTGGTTTGAAGTACTTGGCATTGTAGTAGTAGGAGCGGGGGTTTATGCGTCGAGCCTGCAGATGCACACGTATTATGCACAATATATTCTGGGAGACATCAATATTGCCAGCATATTAAATATGGCATATACGATTCCACTGCTGGTTGTCGGGTTCTTACTTCTGCCGCTTAGCCAGCATGTGGGTAAAAAGACTATTATGCTTACCGGAATCGGTATCCAGCTTCTTGGATGTATCTTGATTATTATTGTTCCCAGAGTGCTTCCGGTGCTGATACTGGCAACTGTTATGAAGAGTATCGGGCAGAGCTGCGCGGCAACGATGTACCAGCCTATGCTCGGTGATGCGATTGAATATGGGCAGTGGAAAACAGGCATCAGGAGTCAGGCGGCAATGATGGGGGCAAACGGGGCAGGACAGAAGATCGGGCAGGGCCTTGTTTCAGCAGTACTTGGAGGTGTTATGGCTATGGCCGGCTTTAATGGAACCGCGGCGGTCCAGTCTTCTCAGGCAATCGGAAGTGTGTCGGGATTATTCCTTTTTATCCCGCTCGCATTTACAGTAATAGAATTTATCATTGCATATCTATATGATCTGGACAAACATTTTAGCAGTATTATGAAGGACCTTCAGGAGAGAAACAAATAGGCAGTATCAGTCATGTGGAAAGGGGATAAAATGAAGTATCTAATTACAAGAGCAGATGATTTCGGAAGTGCACTGTCAGCGAATCATGCAATGATTCAGGCAGTCGAATATGGAAACTATATAAAAAATGTTTCCTGTATGGTGGCGGCACCTAGGATAGAAGAGGGATTGGACAGACTGATTGGGTTGAAAAAGAAAAAAGAATTTTGCATTGGCCTGCATGCGGTATTGAATAGTGAATGGGAGAGTATACACTATAAAAGCGTGCTGCCCCCTGAAACAATCCCTTCTCTAGTCGATTCAAACGGAATCTTTGCGTTCCATCCGATGATGTTTCAGGAGAAAATGCCGGATGTGGGGGAAGCGGTTCATGAAATTTCAGCCCAGTTGGATAAACTGGCAAAACTAGGGGTATGTGCAGACTATGTAGATACACATATGCTGCCGGAGGCGGCTGTGCCGGGGCTGATGGATGCACTTTCAGAATTTATAAAATCGAAGGGACTGATTGACCAGAGATATTTCTATACGTTTCCGACGGCCCACCAGCCGGAATTAAACGGCAGAGCAGCGCCGGAAGAGGATTTGGCAGCATACAGGGGATGGTTCCAAACGTTTGAGGAGGAAAAACAGTATATCGATATCCTGCATCCTGCTTTCTATTCAGAAGAAACGGAATTATTCTGCAACAGTGTGCTAACAGGAAACCAGACTGCAAAGACGAGAGACGCAGAACAGAGAGTTATAAACAGCTGGGTTCTGGAAGAATACTGTGAGCGGATGGATATCAAACTGTTAAAATATACAGAAGCGGTACCACAGGGAGATACTACGATGGAGGCTGTAAAATACTTCTAATATAAAAGGGAGCACTCTGGTTTACAAATTTACCTGTAAACCAGAGTGCTCCTTTTTAGTATAGCGTTTTTTCCCAGTCTGGTTTATAATTAGTTATGAAAATATGTTATAAAACTAATAAATGGAAAGGAACATAGCCAATGGGAGAGAAAAGAAGAGCAGCATTACCATCCAACTTAAGACGTAAGAATTATTTATCCATATTGAATATATTCCGTACCGGCAAGGCTTTGTCGGCAAATGACATTTCGTACCAGACAGGGATCAGCCGTGCCACGGTGATGAAAGCCATTAACAGCTTTATTTCCAAGGGGCTTGTGGAATCCGCAGGAAAAGGGGATTCCACGGAAATTGGAGGAAAGAAGCCGGAGCTGTTTCGATTCTGTATGAATAGATATCTGCTCTGTATTGGATTGTGGAGTACGGAAATGGTTGTTGCACTGTATGACCTGACAAACACACTGATTGCACAGAAAACTGCAAATTATAATATGAAAGACGATGTCCATACATTTCTTGATACGATTCAGAGAGTAGCGGAGAACCTGCTGAATGAGGTGAACAGCGAAAGTGAACTGCTATATGGAGTCAGCCTTTGTCTTGGAGGCTATCTGGATGAAGAGACCGGAGTCCTCCAGTATTCGATCCTGACGCCTGAATGGGGGAAAAAGGTCCCTCTGAGGCAGCTGCTTTCCGAGCGATTTCCAAATGCCGAGATTACAGTGGATAATGTGGCACGAATGTCAGCCTGTGCGGCGGTTCTGGATAATCCGGAGTATCTGGATAAAAGGGTCGCGACCATTTATACGGACATCGGTGTGTCGGCCTGCTACATTAATCGGGGGCATGTAGAACATGGTGCCCGTTCACTGATCGGCGAAATCGGTCTGACTGCAGTGGCACTCAATAGTGCAAAGGCATATGAATCAACGGCACCGGCCCTGTTTTCCACACTTATAAACGATCATACAATCTGTGGGGAAATACTGGAAAACAAGGAGAAACTCAAGACGAGTGTCCTGAGCAGGTATCAGGATGACCTGAGAATAGAGCATGTATTTAAATCCGCGGAAGAAGGCGATTCATTTGCAAAAGAGACCGTTCGGAAAACCGCATGGCTGTTTTCTGCTGTACTAAACAATATGATTGTAAACTTTGATCCGGATTGTGTTATCATGCAGGGAACATACTCTCGGGCCGGCGAGTGGTTTGACCAGTGCCTGAGGGAGGGGCTGGAATGCTTCAGCCGGATGACGTCAGCGTCCGGACTGGAAATCATATATGATCAAAGATCCCTGATATCCCTCCAGATGAGCGGGATGACAAAGGTGATGAGCAGAAAATTTTTCTCATCTGAGGAGTGGCTGTGACCAGCGTGAAAGCAATTATATTTTTACTCGCCATTGTAATCACAAGAGTTTTACTACACACATTGATAATTATGAGTATTACTACATAGATTCCGGAATCTGGCCATTGATAATCAGAGGATCCCGTTTTATCTTGAAAGGAGATAGGATTGCAGGGATGCGGAAGGGAATGAACTATTATGGACTATATAAATCAGGAACACCTGCAAAAGCAAGAGAACTTTTTGGCAGATAATAGATCAGGCCCCTGCCCGTCGCTTATGTCTCTATAACAAAGAAGCGGCGGACAGAGGCTTGGTTTAATTAAATATCAAAGGTATCTAGTTGCTTCAGACTGTCCTTTTTTTCTTCATTTTTCGATCATTCTGTTCGAGCAGAACCGTTACTTTTTGCGCTAGATCTTCTGTGAGGCGCAGACATTCCAGAGCATCGTCTTTATTAACTTCAACGAAGTTATCACCGGGAGCTTTGGCATCAAAATATAAGCTGCTTAGCCAATTCATGTCTTTAGTGGAAAGAGGCAAGTCTGAATAAATTTCTTTTAGCTTATTGGTAATTGCACGGAGGTTATGAGAATGCAGTAATCCTAAAGCTTCTTCTGAAAAGGTGATTTCAAGAACTGCTTTTAAATATTTTTCTGCGGACTGTGCACAAAGGGCGGCAACACCGTTATAGTTACCAAGCTGTTCGCCGACTTGCATTCCTGCCTTGGCAAAGCAGTAATCATTGTAGGCCATACCATAATATGAATTTATTTTTGTCTCCATAATATAATCCCTTCCTTTTTTATTTGAGATATGAAAAGACAATCAGATTCGCGGAAAATATTTAAATCGTAAAAAACCAAATCAATGTCACTTTTTACGGTTTGTTCCATTCTGGCATAGCTGCCGAATAAAACAATGTATTCCAGTTTGGGAATCTTTCTTACTAAATATTCAACTTTTTCTCTTATAAGATATTGTATAGAGCTGTCTAAAAAGGTCATATTTTCATCAATTTTCATATTTGTTATCCTAAATTTATTTTATAAAGTTTACCGGGGATGAGATACTGCGTTATTATAGCATATTTAATATGGTTAAAACAATCATGTGTCAGATGAAGATTTAGCATGAAGATTCAGTATTTAAACAATAAAGGTTAAAGATTCTGCCCGCAGGGCCTGAGTTACGGGATATACTTTGAGTATAAGTAATATAACAGGTATAATCAAACCTCTTCTTTATATAAACGTAACTCCATCTGTTACTAATAAAATGGTGATTGTGGGGGATATCACCTTCCAGATGGTCACTTCAGACCATTTGAATATCTTGATACTCTGTTTTCATGGATAGAATTTCTATGAGCAGATTTAAGGATAAATGATTATATTGTTCTTCCGGTTAGTGTCACATACGAAGAAAACTTTCGTCTAGTGCACCTCAAGTTTATACGAGACGGTAAGGTAAATGGTAGTCTTTTTATTTTTTAGTTATGATTTAATCCCATATACTGTAGAGCGGATCTTCCTTCATGTGTGATTACATGGATTTGGATTGAAAAATGTATGCACTGCTATTTACGAAAGAAAACGTTACACTTGCAAAAGCAAGTCTCATCACCAACGGAGATTTTCATTGGCATGCTTTGTAAAGCGGTGGTACTGCAGTCCGAACTCTTCCTGCTCCAGATACTAAATATAAGGGTCTATTTCTGGATCAAGGAAATAAATTCCCCACTCATGTTCCTCCGTTTTTTCAACAATCACATCCTCGGAGAACCGTCCGGTATCTTCCAAAGAATTCCTCAGCTTAAATATTTCAGCTAAGTAACATTAGGTAAACGATAGCTCAATGTGTTTTCTAAACATTAATCGGATTCTCCGGGGGCAATTGTTTATATATTACCCCCCGGATAGGATCAGTCTTGTGGAATAATCACCCCTTTTCCATTTTAGATAATAGCAAGTAAATTCTGATAGATGGATATCGTGGCAGTATCATCTGTCAGCGTCAGAACCTGTCCGGTTATTTACGTATCAAGAATATCATGCTTTTCTTTCGAAAATAAGACGAAAATATTTTAATTTTGTTTAATATATTTACAAACGGAAATTACTTTATGTATAATAATTGTAACTGTTTTTAGTTCTGAATGGTTACTCATCGCTGCAATACATAAAAATATATTTGTACGTATCAGAAAAGGAGATATGGACATGGAGAAAATTAAATTGATGATAGTAGATGATGAATTTCTTGCGCTTGACAATATCCGGACATTGGTAGATTGGAGCTCGTTTGGCTATGAAATTGTAGCGACTGCTTTGAATGGGAGGCAGGCTATATCAAAATACGATCTGTACCACCCCCAGGTCATTATCAGTGATATAGATATGCCAGTTATGGATGGCATCGAACTTTCAAGATTAATAAAGCAGCGTGACGAATCTGCCGTTGTTATTTTCCTTACCGCATATGCCGAAGTAGATTATCTGAAAAGTGCTTTTCAAAATGGTGTACAGGATTATCTAATTAAAGATGAAATCACTCCGGAACTACTTAAAGTAAAATTTTTGAAAATAAAAGAGCATTTGGAAAAAAGTCTTCATCACAAAAGACTGGATCTGAGAAATGAGTTGGAAGTATTTTTTAGAAGTAGTGATAGTGTGATGCCCGAAGTCAAAGAAAATTTTCTGCCTCTCCTTCTGTATGATGACTGCGATCTTCCACTTCTTGATGTAGTGTTTCCAAGGCAGGAAAAGACTTTCCCGGCTGCTTCCGAAAAATTAAAGAGATTTTGTGAACATATGGAAGAGCGATGGGTTTCCGTCCGCTATACGATTGCGCTTCCGGACTATAAGTATCTTTTGCTTATCACCCCGCCCATTGGCGGGAGTTCTTTTTTAAATACAGTACGGGATATCCGGCACTTTTCAGAAAAGCTTTTAAAATTGCTGCAGAAAGAATTCTCACGCTCGTTCACAGTGTTCATGTCTACAGTTCCGATGGATATATTGAAAATGCGTGATTTTATGCAGTCACATTTGTTTGAAACAAATGTGAAATATCTGCTCGGAATTGGAAGAGTCTATGAATTTTCCAGTATTCCGTTCCAGAGGAAAGCTGTATTTAACAGGTCACTTATGACGGCTATTGATGACAGCAGCAATCCTGAAATTATCAGTTCCCAGCTAGCTTCTCTTTGCAGCCATTTGAAAGCCGGGGGTACTTATAATGATCTGCTGTTTGTGTCTGAACATCTGGCAGATTCATTGCGGAGATTCGGGTTATCACCTGTTCGTTGTGAACCTTTGCGAAATACCGATGAAATCTTTACATGGTTCGGACATATGTTTATGGATGCTGCAGACTTATTGAAAAAGAACAGCAATCTTTCCCGTGAAATTCAAAAGGTGGTAAGATATATTGAAAAACACTACTCAGATGCATCTTTATCGCTCCAGGAAATTGCTTTAAATGTAGGATTTAGCCAGGCACGTCTGTGCACACTGTTTAAAAATGAGATGGGGATTACTCTGTGGGAATATCTGACAGAATATCGTATAGAACGTGCTAAAAGGCTCCTTACGGAAGGAGAATGTAAAATCTATGAAGTTGCTGAATCTGTAGGATATTCCTCCAGCCAATACTTTAGTCAGGTATTTCTCCGGCTCACAGGACATACCCCGGCAAATTATAAAAAAGGTCTTTGAGTTTATAAATGCCATTATCGTTCAGTTAAAATAGATATTTTCTTCCGTACATATATTTACAAAGTTTTCATATGTCAATTCCTGATTATAGCTTTTTAATAGGTGCAGTGCTCCTGTTTTGGTAAAAGGCCAGACTTTGTCTGCCATCATTTTTTCATATTGTTTTACCTCTGAAACTTCATTCAGTGTATAAAATGGAATCTCAATAGATATGGGTTCTTCAGCAAGCGGAGTTCCTGAAAGTTCATTCAAAAGCATGAGAGAGGAGTAGAACGTCATGACGCTGTGACCTCCGCTGACCAGTGAAAGTGTTCCCTCTCTCATCAGTTCCGGCATATTCTCACAAAAATCGATGCTTCCAACCTTTATCTGTCTTGTCTTTCCTGTCTTGTCTAAAAATTCTGAAATTCCATTAATATAATCCTGGGTTCCTCCGATAATGATGACGCCATCTATCTGAGGTGATACTGTAATTAGATCATTCATCAGTTCACCCACTGTATCGGATGTTACAATCCCCCGGGTTGTTTGTACGACTGAAAGCCCGGGCAGTTCACGACATGCGCGCCAAATCCCTTTTTCCCGTCCTGCTGCCGTTGAATTATCTGAAAGATATGAAAATACAACAAGCTGCCTTGCACCCTTGGCATAAAGGTTTGCCACTGTCTGGTAGCCCAGGCGTTCGTTATTGACATAAGTTTCACCCACATAATAAGGATTTGTTTTTAGCTCCTCTTGTATGGTTTCCTGTTGTATCCGGCTATCCCATAGTACGAATGGAACTTTATATTCCCTGCATATTCTGGATGTCTGAAGAACACAGGGATCTGACATTGCACACAGGCTGATTCCATCGCATCCTGCTTCCAATAATTCCCTCACATCGGAGATCTGGTCTTCCATTGTAATAGCCCCCGTTTTAACGCACAGTTCTCCTCCGGAAGCTTCCACTGCTATCCTTGCGTAATCAATGCTGTCTTTCCCGTGGGTTTCTGTATCGGACCAGACAACAAGCCCAATCTTGAAAAACTTTGGTTCAGACGGTATTTTTTTATCGCCGGAGCATCCGGATATGGCAGCCAATATTGCTGCAAATAGCAGCCCAACTCTTATTTTTTTCAACATAGATCCTCCCTGGAAAATTCGGAATGTTTTGGAAAGCTGATAGATACTACGGTTTCTATATCTGGTTTACTTTCGAAGCTCATCTCTATCCGGCCATCATAAATATATGACAGGCGTTTATATATATTGGATAAACCGATTCCTTTTCCCTTTCTTGTTTTCGACTTGCTCCAGTCATGACGATTCAGTAATTCTAGTTCCTGAGAGGGGATTCCGGCTCCATTATCTTTCACTCTGATATGAATTCTGTTCTCAGTCTGCCGCACAGTTATTTTTATTTTCCCTTCTTCATCTTCCTTCATTGATATCCCATGATAATAAGCATTTTCAACTAACGGCTGCAAAATACTCTTTGGAACCTTTAGTCCCTTTGCAGCGGAATCAATATCCCATTCCAAAACGACTCTGTTCTGGTACTTGTATTTCTGAATAACACAATAAGCCTCAATAATTTTTATTTCCTGTACCAGGCTGTCAAATATCTCAACGTCCTCTATCCGCAGTTTATCCTTCAGCATTTTAATAAATGCCGTATTAATCTCTACAATATCCTTGGCTCCGGAACGCCTTGCAAGATATGTAACGGTATTCATAGTGTTGTAAATAAAATGTGGGTCCATCTGTGCAATTAGAAGATTGTATTTCATCTCCTCTTTTTCTTTGCGGTCTTTTATAATCTGGCGGATGTTCGCTTCCAGTCTTAAGGTAAGGCTGTTGAACTGCCGGCAAAGTTCTTCTATTTCGTCATTGGTCTTTGCAACACTGACTGTATTCAATGAATCGCCGGTGCTTCGCTGCATTTCTACAGTAAGGTTTCTGATAGGTCTCACCAGCCGGGAGATGACCGGAATCATTAAGAGGACTGACAAGAGAATATAGAAGATTGCAAACAAAATCAGCAAAACCAGATAAGTATTATCGCCTCCCAACAGTTTACTGTAAGAGACATAGGTGAATAAATGCCAGGAACAGTTGAGCAGGCTGGCGGTTATGATTCCCTCTGATTCAAGATCTTCCGCATTCAGGTAAGACATTTCCTTTTTTTCAAGACAGCGGTCTATATTATCGTGTCGGTCTGATTGATAAAAAGGTTCAAAGTTTCCATCTGTCCATACGAATTCCTGAAAACTGCTGTTACTCTGCTCCATAGAGTGTATAAGATCATTCATATTAAATCGCAGCAGAATGCTTCCGCTGGTGGAATCCGGTAGGGAAAAGGCCGTATAATAATATGATATCATAGTTGATTCTCCATAATAGCCATCCGACATGACAGGACCGGAAAATCCTTCATAATTGTCTGTAGTCTGTGCCATATGATACCATTCTCTTAATTTCGGCTGCTCAAGTTCGTTTCCTGTATCCAACAGGATCGACTTGAAAACATCCCCGTCATTCATAGTAACACCGATTCCATAAATATTATTGAATGGTGCAATATAATTGTTGAGTTTCAGTTTAATTTCTGCCTGATATGCTGCATCCTTGCTTTTGCTGTCATAGTCCTCAAAAATCTCCGGTAAAATGATATCGCTTAGCTCAAGGCCGAAGGAACGGATATTGGAAAGGGTATTATCTACCCGTGTAGTAATCTGCGAAGTAATATTCTGGGAATCTGTTGCCATATTGTCTTTTAGAGCAGGAAAAAGGACTGCGGCACATACCAGTATTGAGAAGAAAAGTCCCAATATGCAGATAAATGCAGCCTGCCGGATTAGTTTTTTTCCTATTTTTGACATGAGAGCACCTCCGGACTTTTCAACAACTTTCTGATAAATAGTATAAATCATACTAAATATATTGTCTATATTTCCACATATATCATATATATTTCGTGAAAATACACAAAAAATAAAACTCTCTAAATTTATTCTTGCGTTTTTCTATACCTTGAGGTTATAATTACTGCAAGCAAGTAAAGTGTGTTTTTCCTGTTTGTGGCAGAACAGAAAAGCAAAAAGGTCAGAATGATTTTATGAAACCGGTCGATAGTACCGGTTTTTTTTATTGTCAAAAATGACAGATTTTATCTATAAGTCCGGTGAACAAAGGAGGAATAAAAATTTTGATTAACAAAGGAAAATCTACCATTAAATTTGGTGAAAAATTAGCCTATGGCTGCGGAGATTTTGCAAGTAATCTGGTTTATGTCAGTATTAGTTCTTTTCTGGCTTTCTTTTACACGGATGTCGCAGGCATTTCAGCTTTGACAGTAGGGACCATTTTCTTGATTTCCCGCATATTTGACGGAATCAGCGATTTGGCTATAGGTATTCTTATGGAAAAAGTACATTTCAAAAATGGGAAGGCCCGCCCCTGGATTCTCTGGATGGCTGTCCCTTATGGTATTGGTGCAGTACTGTTGTTTTCAGTTCCTAATCTCGGTCACATGGGCAAGATTATCTATGCATTTGTAACCTATAATCTTGTTACTACTGTTATATTCACCGCTATCAATATTCCATATGGTGTGCTGAACTCATTAATTACACAGAATCAGTATGACCGGGCCCTGCTGAATACTTATCGTATGGTATCCGCATATATTGCGGCAATCCTTGTGGCGGCAGTTACTTTACCAATGGTTTCAACATTTGGCGGAGGAGCCCGCGGCTGGACATTGACTTTTGCAATATTTGGCATTCTTGCAGTGCTTCTGTTTTTGGTTACCTACCGTTTTACGAAAGAACGTGTTTTGCAGCCTGCTTCGGAAACAAAAGGAGCTCCCAAATTTAAAACTACAAAAGCACTGAAATCATTGCTGAGAAATAAATATTGGCTTATTATCGTATTATTCAGCGTCGTTTTATATGCAGTCTATGCTTTGATGGGGATTTACACCTATTATGCAAAGTATATTCTGGGCAGCGAAGCATTATCCGGTCCAATGTTCACGATTCGTAACATTGTAGAACTTGGGGGAGTCATGCTTACAATTCCGATTGTAAAACGTCTGGGTAAACGCAATGTTTCCCTTGGTGCTTCTTTATTACTGGTACTGGGACAGATTATTATGATTTTTGCCCCCTCTAATTATACAGTCATTTTGATAGGGCTTTCTGTCTGTGGACTGGGAGTAGGTGCAATCTTCGGAGTTGTTTTTGCTATGGTCGCAGATACAATAGAATACGAGGAGTGGAGAAGCGGAATCCGCGCGGAAGGCCTTGTCTATAGTGCGGCAACGGTAGGCCAGAAAATGGGATCTGCCATATCCGGCGCAGCGATAGGCTGGCTTCTGGCTTTTTCAGGTTATCAGGAAAGCGCAGCTGTGGTAGTACAGTCTGAATCAGCGGTAGGTCAGATCAGTTTTATATTTTTATGGCTTCCACTAATACTCGGTATTATCATGGTAGTTTTAATGCTTTGCTATAAACTGGATCAGGAGTATCCCGCTATTATAGAAGTTTTGGAAAAACGGCACTCGGATGTTCAGTAACTTAAGGGAGGAATAGTATGAGGATACAAAATATTGACAGGGAATGGAAATTTTACAGGGGGATGGCAGATATTTATGGTTCTTATTCTGGAAATGAGACAGAGACAGTTGTAAATCTGCCCCACGATTACATGATTGAGAACGACGTGCTGGAGGATGCTCCGGCAGGAAGTGCAAGCGGATTCTATAATGCTGGGATAGCCTATTACAAAAAAACAGTCAACATACCTTCAGACTGGGTAGGGGAACAAGTATTTCTGAGATTTGATGGTGTTATGATGAATGCTACTGTGGATATAAATGGCTGCAAAGCAGAACTTCACCACTATGGATATACTCCATTTTGTGTTGATATCACCCCATATATTTACTATGGCCAGGATAATAATGTTCTTGTATTGGTGAATCCAAGTATGCAGCCGAACAGCCGCTGGTATTCAGGAGCCGGAATTTTTAGATCGGTGGAGATGATTCATGTACCGCCAGTTCATATAGTAAATGATGGAATCTTCGGATATACGAAGAAAATTTTATATGGAAATGGAGGAAAAGCTGCAACCGCATTTTTAAATACGGAAGTTTCTGTACGAAATACAACGGTTGCTGACCATATGGCAGAAATAGAGGTTTCTTTAGTTAGGGATGAGACGGATGAAACAGTGCTCACTAGACGGGCAAAGATACAGATAGATGCTGGTTCTGTCGAAACTGCATACATTGCAATGACGGTTGATGCCCCGGCGCTTTGGGATATTGATACGCCGTTTCTCTATCGGCTTACAGCCAAAGTGACAGATATCGGTGTTTTTAAAACGCGTTTTATCGAATCGGAGGAAAAGATTTCTGACTGTGATAGTACACTTTTTGGAATCAGGACAGTAACTGCAGATGTGCGGGGCGGTCTTCAGATTAATGGGAAAACTGTGAAGCTAAGAGGTGGATGCGTACATCATGATAATGGTCTTCTTGGTGCGGTATCCCTTTATGATGCAGAGGTCCGCCGAATACAGAAGATGAAAGAAGTTGGCTTCAATGCAATTCGTACAACACACAACCCTCCTTCAAAAATTCTTATGGAGGTTTGTGACAGACTGGGCATGTATGTGTTTGCGGAGGCTTTTGATACATGGGGGATTGGAAAACTACCAGGTGATTACAATCAGTTTTTTATGGCAGACTGGGAAAAGGATTTAGAAGCTTTTATGGTTCGGGACAGAAACCATCCATCTATTATTATCTGGTCGACAGGAAATGAGATACCAGAGCGGGGAGGGCTGAATCATGGTTATACTCTGGCCACAAAAATAGCAAAAAAAGCAAAGACCATTGATAGCAGCCGACTTATCAGTAATGGTATTTGTTCCTATTGGAGCGGTCTGGATGATGTTTTGATGGCGGAAAGTCTGGAGAAGATGGTCGAACACATGAAAGAAGGAGCGTTATCTTTACAAAATGCGGATGGAGGGAAAGCGGATACCAGTTGGGAGAAAATGTCAGAGGCATTTATGAACGGTCTGGATGTTGTGGGATACAATTATATGGAAGATAAGTATTTTATCGATCACGAAATGTATCCGGAACGTATCATCTTAGGGTCCGAGAATTATCCTAAAGAAATCGGGAAGAGATGGCCAATGGTAGAAAGAACTCCTTATGTCATAGGCGATTTTACATGGACGGCTATAGACTATATTGGAGAAGCAGGAATCGGAAAATCCTTTTTTATTGAACCGGATGACCCGAGACTGAAAAAAGGACTACTTGTATTTGATTCTTCAGCCTCACAGTTTCCATATCGTCTGGCAAATGATGCAGATATTGATATAAACGGTGTAATTCTGCCACAAGGTCATTATAGAAGCGTAGTTTTTGGTTCATTTGATACCCATGTATTTTCTTATGAACCTGCAAACTTTGGAAAAAAGGAACTGCTTAGTGAATGGGGGTTTACAGCGTGTGAAAAAAACTGGAATTGGATAGGAGACGAAGGAAAAGATATTTCTGTTATTGTATTTAGCCGTGCGGAGGAAGTTGAGATTATATTGAATGGCAGGACTGTTGGCAGGAAGAAGCAAGGAGAATCTCTTGGTACAGAAAATATACCTCTTACATTTGTATTTAATCTAAAATATGAGCCGGGCGAACTTATTGCAGTAAGCTATATGAATGGAGCGGAAGTATCTCGGGATAGCATTGCTACAGTTGGTGAACCTGTATCCTTAAAGGTATCTTTAGACAAAAATGTTATGGAGGCTGATGGACACAGCCTGATTTATGCTGAGATTGAAGTTACAGATGCTCAGGACCAGCTGGTGCCCAATGCAGAAATCCGTCTGTCTGCGTCCTGCGATGGAGCAGCAAAGCTTATAGGTTTCGGCTCAGGAAACCCAATTACCATAGAAAACTATGTTTCGGGTAAATTCACAACTTATAAAGGGAGATGCTGCGCGATTCTCCGTAGTGGATATGAAGCAGGGGAGGCATTACTGACCGTCAATGGTGATGGCCTGGGCAGCAGAAGTATAACTGTTAAGGTGAATAGGACAGTTATGAATGATTTGGACAAAATCCATGTAAAATAATGTAATGAAAAAGAAAGGATATGTATTATGATAAAAGTCATTCAATCGACACAGGAAAATAAATGGATAGAGAATACAAATATGAAAGACGGAGCCTCTTACTATCGTTTCGATATCACTGGAGAAAAACAGACAGTCAATGGATTCGGTGGTGCATTCAATGAGATAGGATGGGATGCGCTTCATAATGCTTCTGAAAGTATACGTGAAGAAATACTTGATGCCTTATTTTCGGAAGAGGGAACTGCATTTACGGTTGGCCGGATTCCAATTGGAGCCAGTGATTTTGCACTTAGCTGGTATAGCTTGTGCGATGAGCCGGAAGATTACGAACTGACCTCCTTTTCCATCGAACGTGATAAAAACTGCCTGATTCCTTATATAAAAGAAGCACAGAAACGTCAGCCGGATATGTGGTTCCATGCTTCCCCGTGGAGTCCCCCGGTATGGATGAAAACACCTCAGCGCTATAACGGAGGTACTATTAATAAAGATAGCAGAACGTTGGAGTCCTATGCAAATTATTTCAAAAAATTTGTTGAAGCATACGATGAGGAGGGAATTCATGTCAGCAGACTGTTCCCCCAGAATGAGCCGTCTTTTGAAATGAACTATCCTACTAGCATTTTTTATGGAAAAGATATGGCAGGGTTTATTAAAAATTATCTGGGACCTTTATTTGAAGCAAAGGGAATCGACACAGAATTATGGATGGGTACTTGCTGTTCTCCATACGATGCCTATGGCAACAGAGAGGGGGTGGAACATTCCTACGATAATTTTGCGAATATTGCCCTGTTGGATAAGGAAGCCCGGAAGTATATCAAAGGCATTGGCTATCAGTGGGGTGGGAAACATTCCATTGCACGTACAAGGGCGAGCTGGCCGGATATTGAATTAATGCAGACAGAAAATGAGTGCGGATATGGGGATAATAGCTGGGAGTATGCAGATTACATATTCGATCAGATGTGGACCTATTTCACATACGGAGTAACCAGTTATACCTACTGGAATATGATTTTGAAAGAAGGCGGATACAGTACATGGGGATGGAAACAGAATGCAATGATTACATTAGAAGGGGATCAGGTGACTTATAATCCTGAATTTTATTTAATGAAACATTTTTCTCATTTTATAAAATCCGGTGCGAAGCACCTTTCCTCTCAGGGAACATGGTCCGGTAACGCACTTGCCTTCCGCAATCCGGATGGACAGACAGTTATTGTTGCAGTCAATGCACTTGATATGGAACGTCCAATGACAGTTAGTGAAAATGGGAATGATGTAACAATCCAGATCCAGCCAAAAACGTTTAACACTATTTTGATTTCTTGATGTAATCGGAGAATGTCTTAAATGCATTCACGATATCATCCACGGAATTCCCCGGCTTAAATATTCATCCAGAAAAGCCTTTAAAAACGGGCTGCCTGCTGTGTTTTCATGAATATATTTTATGCCCGAGGAAGGGACATGGATACAATAGCGGCCTTTTTCTCCGGTTTCATTAGATTCAGCGAAGATTCAGGCAGCAGGCTATTCGTTACTGTTCACACAATGCCGTGCACTCTGTTGCACGGCATCGGGCCAGTAAAGTGATGGTCTCAAGGTACTGCTATTTTGACCGAGTTACAGACAGTGGATTTATAAAGATAGCAATTTATATTAAGACTGCCTTAATACAGCGTGTTATAATAAAATAACATCGTGAAGGGAGTTTAAAATGATGGAACATACAAATATCATAAAAAAGACAATTGACTATATAGAGAATAATCTGGATAGCCAGTTAAATCTGGATACAATTGCGAAAGAGGCGGGATATTCTAAATTTCATCTGAACAGAATGTTTTTGGAATGTGTTGGCTGTACGATATATAAATATATTCAGATGCGCAGGCTTACTGTAGCGGCTGAAAAACTTGTTTATACGAAAAAGCCTGTAATAGATATCGCCTATGAGGCAAATTACAGTTCACAGGAATCATTCACTTTTGCATTCCGACGATTGTACGGGCATCCCCCGCAGGAGTATAGGGCGATAAACGTCTATACTCCTAAATTCCATAAATTTGAGCTGAAAGGTAATCTCATTATGTTTTATAAGCCAGCTGTGAAATGTGAGGTGATTGCTGCATGAGTACATTACCGTATGTGATAGAAACAACAAGCAGGGGGGAAAGGAGTTATGACATCTATTCCAGACTGTTATCTGACAGAATCATCTTTTTGGGTGAAGAAGTAAACGATACAACTGCCGGTCTGATCACTGCGCAATTATTATTTTTAGAGGGGCAGGACCCCGGCAAGGATATAAGTCTTTATATTAACAGCCCGGGCGGTTCAGTGACCGCAGGGTTCGCTATATTTGATACGATGAATTATATAAAGTGTGATGTATCTACTATCTGTATCGGACTTGCAGCAAGCTTTGGCGCCTTCTTGCTGGCAGCAGGGACTCAGGGTAAACGATTCGCTTTGCCAAATGCTGAAATTATGATCCATCAGCCAGCCGTATCCGGGGGAATTAAAGGCCCGGCCAGCAACATTAAGATCATGTCGGACCATATACAAAAAAATAAGCAGAGATTAAATCGGCTGCTTGCAAAAAATACTGGCAGGACAATCGAAGAGATAGAGCGTGACACAGACAGGGATAATTTTATGACGGCAGAAGAAGCGAAAGCATACGGTTTAATTGATGCGGTTATTTCAAAACACGGGTAGAGAGAATAAGGTAAGTTAAAAAAGCGGGTCAGGCGGGGAGAAGTCTTTGACCACAATATCATATGTAAGATGCACATTCAGCACTCAGGCGAACCCCCGGGTGCTGAATCATACATTTATGAACTGTTTTATTTTTTAAGGCAGCAGTTTATTCCCGCAATCGTTCAATAACTGTCCCATTATACAATCTTTTTAGTATTAATACAGGAGCCGTGATGCATATAATTATGATGGCTATAACTAAAACCAGATTGCTGAACAGGGGAATGGAAAATGGTATCCCGTAAATATTAAGGTTACAAAATACAGCATAGCTTGACGGGATTCCTGTGAACATGGCCAGAATCAGTGATATGCCGGCATAGCCAGCACCTTCCCCGATTATCATTTTTTGAATCTGTTTTGTTGTCATTCCAATGCTTTCTAAAATTGCTAATTCTTTAGACCGGTTCTGGATACTTGCGGCCATCATATTTATATAATTTAATATGGCAAGTATCATAACAATGATACCAATACTGTTTCCCAGTATTTTCACCTGATTTTCAGAAACTTTCATTTCGGAATATCTCTCGAGTTTGGAATCATATGATAATGCATGATTTTCTTTTATAAGCTTTAAGATTGTATTTTCTGTCTTTATTGAGTATGATTCGTCATAATCGATCTGTAGGAGTTCTGTTATTACATTATCCATGATTTTCTCCAGATAGGAATTGCTTACGATTAACTCAGGATTATAACCGCCCGCATAATAAGCCGGGCAGTCTTTTATAACAGCACCTATTTCAATACTTTCTTCCTTGTTCGTTTCAGAATTTCCGCGCGGTGTAAAGTTCAGTTTTTTGTGGACTATATGATTGTCTATGTCTACTAAATTCATTGATATGAGAGCAATCTTTCCGTTTTTAAAATCGTCCTTGTCAAGTTTGATTCCGAATTCGCGGGTTAGCTTATCGAATTGCTGCTCATCAATCCCGACTAAGCGGCAGGTAAATAAATCGTCATCCGGGTTTTGTTTGTATGATTTCATATCATCCTCATAATTTCCGGGTGAATATCTTGACTCATATAGTTTTTTGTAGTATTCACCATACATATCTTCCTGATAGGGAACAGAAGCTGCCGCAGATTTTACGACCCGTACATCTTTTACACGGTCCAGACTCCGTATTGTTTCAATCAGGTCATCGGTGATGGCCTGATATTCATCCTCATCTAACATCGTCTGATTCAGGACGCGCAGATCATAGTCATAGCTGCTGTTTAAAATCCATTTTGCGTTATTTATGCGAATTACAACATTTACAACCAGAAATAAGGATACAGCAAGGCTGAGAGAAAGCAGGATGACCACAAACTGCTTCTTATCACGAAGCAGGTTTTGTTTGATCATAGATGTAATATTGCCGCCGCGTTTATGTATCTTTTCTTTTCCAGAAACACCTGCATATCTCATTGCTTCGACCGGGGAGCAGTCCTTCGCCATATTGGCCGGTTTATTACTGCTCACAAAGGTCGTAAGAAGCGAAAATACAGCTGCGATTATGAATACCCCGGGCGAAATCATGACAACGTCTTTTTCGCTAATAGTCGGATTAACAACATGCAGGGCCTGTGGGATAATCAGTTTTGCGATGACAGCAGAAAAAGCCAGTCCCAGAGGGATTCCTTTCAGGGAATTCCAGATAACATGCCGGTAGATCAGTGCCTTTATTTGAGCAGAGGTTGTTCCCAGAGTTTTTAACTGTCCATAATAATGAATATCTTTCGAAATGGATATATACAAGGTATTATAAATGAACAGACAGCCGCTGAAAAAAATAAGAAGCAGCAGACCGAGCAGAGCGGCAGTTACTTTACAGAAGTTAGAAATCGTATCATAGTCCGCATCTATAAATTGGGTTCTGGACAATCCGATCTTATTCTGCATCTGTATGATATCTTCTTTCGAATAAAGCGAATTCCTGAGTGATATTTTTAGCATACCCTGTGTTAAATCCGTCTGTTTAACCCCGGTCTCCTGATAAAATTCTTTAGATACAAACCCCTTTGAAGAACCCGTATAATCGGTGAACCATCCGCTGAGAATAAAATTCTTTTGTGTAACTGTATTGTCTGAAATTTCTGATAATGTCTGGTACATTAAGGGGATGGCAATACCTGTCCTGGGTGAGGAAATCCCCATATCTTTTAAAGCACTTGAAGACAGCATAATTTCATTTTCCTTTTGAGGATAAGTTCCAGTATAGGTTTCCAGTGCAGGTATGGTCTGCTTCTCCCAGCAGATATCGTCCATCCAGAACAGCCGTAGTTTATCTAACAGCCGGTCCTGATACTGAGAAACAACGGCGCACTTTACATAAAGCCCGGCATAAGTTACAGTATCCATCCGGCGGATAACGGAAACCTGTTCCTCTGTGGGTTCTGACAACTCGATATCGTAATCCATGCCGGTCATTCTTGTCTGGCGCAGAGAAATTGTGTTCCAGTAGCTCAGCCCCAGAGACAGTACGGTACTGATTAGGAAAGTAGTCAGGAAGATAGCTGTGACAGTCAGCAGATTTCTTTTTTTATTTGCTTTGTAAGTTAATTTTGCAAGTTCTGATATGACTTCTCTATTTTTTACTTTTAACATAAACAGCACCACCCGTTAAAATTTTTCCGTCCTCGAGGCGGATAATCCGATCCGCCATTTGAGCAATTTCATCGTTATGTGTAATCATGACAACTGTCTGGGCGAAATTAGTGCTTGATATTTTCATCAGACCTAATACATCCTGACTAGTTCGGCTGTCGAGATTTCCTGTCGGCTCGTCGGCAAGAATCATGGCAGGCTTTGCTGCCAGAGCTCTTGCCAGTGCAGTACGCTGCTGTTGGCCGCCGGATAATTGGCCTGGCATTGCGTATTTTTTCTTCTCCAGACCAAGCAGCCTTAATATGTTTGCGATATACTCCTGATCAGGTCTTATTCCGTCCAGTTTTATGGGAAGGACGATATTTTCATAGACATTCATTAGTGGCAGGAGATTATAGTTTTGAAAAACAAATCCGATTTTCCGTCTGCGGAATATGGTCAGCTCATCTTTGCTCAATTTTGAAATATCTGCCCCATCTATCATGATTTCCCCGGATGTTGGAATATCCAGTCCGCCCAGCATGTGAAGCAGTGTTGACTTTCCGCTTCCGGAGGTGCCGACAATGGCGAGAAATTCCCCCTTTTGAATAGTTAAGTCAATGCCGTCCAGAGCTTTTACGGTATTTTCGCCCGTGCCATAATATTTTTTTAGATTTCTGACTGATAAGATTTCCATATATGTGTCCTCCTCGTTACGTTACAATACTTTCTGTAAAACTATCATAACAAAAGCTTCTTTCTCAATTCTTTCTAAAAAGTGACAAAAATGACACTTTTTAAATAATAGAAAAAGAAGCCGGATTAAAAATATTATGTGACTGGACGCAACAAAAAAATATGGAAAACAGTACCCTCATGCAAAGCTGATTCTAGTTTTATATATCCATTCTGCCTTGAAATCACTTCTCTTGCAAGGTAAAGGCCTATGCCAAAGCCCTGCTCACCAGATACATTGGTTCCGCGATAAAAGCGCTGGAAGATCTTTCCCTGTTCCTCTTCCGGAATACCGATCCCCTGATCCCTGACCTGAATACAAATAAAGGAATCATAAGCAGCAGAATCTATCCATACATTTGAACCGGCAGGAGAGTATTTCACTGCATTTTCAATTACATTGCCCAGAGCCTCTTCTGTCCATTTACGATCCGCAAAACATGTATATCCATGATAACTGCAAATGAGGTGGATTTTCTTTTTCAATGCAGGAAGCTCTGCCAGCTGACAGGCTTTCTTTATCATGGTATCCACATCAGTGATTTGCGGGCAAACGGAAATTAGCTCCTGTTCGGTATAAGATGTCCGGATCAATTCTTTCATAAAGAATTCTAGTTTTTCAGCATTTTTTTCTATTTTAGTAGATAGCATCAGAGACTTCTCGTCTGATACATGTTCCTTAAGCAAACCGGTATAGAGTGTTATATTTGACAGAGGGGTCCTGATCTGATGGCTGATATCAGAAATTAGGGATTTTATGATATCTCTTTCTTCCTCTGCCTGTCCTTTCTGGATACAGGAGATTTCTATTATTCGATTTAACCGTACTGTAATCGCGCTGTCCAGTGATTCATCATAACTGGTTTCCAGATTTTGACCGGCGATTGCCTGGTCCAGTTTCTGTAGAAGCACATCATACTGATTCACCATATTCCGCCTGTAAGAACGTATGATAAGTGCAGAAATAAGGATGCAGCAAGCTAAAAGGAGTACAACTGTAATGATATAAAGTCTCATCTATACACTCTCCCACATATATCCTTTTCCATAAATTGTCTTGATAAAAACAGGGTTGGACGGATCCTCTTCAAGCTTGTCCCTTAACCTGCGTATGCCTACTGACAGTGCATTGTCTTCCACATACTCTGTTCCCTCCGGCCATACCCATTCCAGAAGCCGCTCTCTGGATAAGATCTGCTTTGGATTTGAAATCAGGAGATATAAGATTCTCTGCTCTGTCTTACTCAGTTCAAAAGAGGAACCATTTTTATAAAATTCCATCGACTCAAATCGGAATAAAAAGGTTGGATCCCTGTATTCCTTTGGGCATTCTGCCCCATTTCTTCTGAGAAGTGCCCGTATCCTTGCACGCAGGACCATTAAACTGAATGGTTTTGTAATATAATCATCGGCCCCGCTCTCCAGCCCCTTCACGATATCCAGTTCCATATCTTTTGCCGTTAACAAAGCAATCGGAAACTTCACATATTTTCGTATTTCACGGCAGAAATCCAGACCGCTGCCGTCCGGAAGACAGATATCGAGAATCAGCAAATCAAAAACGTTGTTTTTCAGAGATTCTCTTGCTTCTGCTATGTCTCGGCAGACTATAAATTCTAACTCTTCGTTTTGAAGTGATAGTACAATACCCTCTGATAAATCATCGTCATCCTCTAAAATCATAACAGATTTTCTGTTTTTTTGTAACATAACCCCACCTCGCTGTTTTAACTATGTTTACAAAACAAAAAGTTACTGCCTTTTCAAAGCCTCATATGCATGCCTTGTAAAGCGGTGATACTGCAGTCCGAATTCTTCCTGTTCCAAATAATAAACGTAAGGGTCAATCTCAGGATCGGGGAAGAATACACCCCATTCGTGTTCATCTACTTTTTCGACAGCTACATCATCGGAGAAGGCCTTAAACACATTCACGATATCATCCACGGAGTTCCCCGGCTTAAATATTTCATCCAGAAAAGCCTTTAAAAACGGGCTGCCTGCTGTGTTTTCATGAATATATTTTATGCCCGAGGAAGGGACATGGATACAATAGCGGCCTTTTTCTCCGGTTTCTTTTATAGTCAGTGCACCCAGCTCGTGCCCAGTGGATTTGCAAAATTCTACAATCGCATTCGGAAGGTTTTCCGGGGCAGCAGGGAGCAGTTCGAGGAGAGATTCCAGCGGGTAATACAGATTCATATCCTCTTCGCGATAGCCGATTTTTATCTCACATTCTTTTATGTTATCAATGATATTTCTCTTTAAATCCATCATGTATACTCCTGTTCTTTCATTTGATTGTGTACCTTCATAGATATAGTTTTTTCTAATATTATTATCATAACATTAGAAAATCTATTGCTCAATGTATTTCTTGTGTTTAGAGTATGCTTGACAACTATCATGCATTGAAAAAACTGGAGCAGGGCAAGGCGTATTTGCAATTCATTATTCAGTAGCACTATTGACAGCGTTAAGCGAGGTAAAAGAGAAAAATGGCTTTGAGTAAACACAGTTGTAGAAAATAATCCGGAAAATACGGGAAAATACGTCAAATGTAATAAAATTCCAGATTTTTCATGAAACTAATTGACAATACAAAAAATGCAGACTATACTTGCACTAAATTCAAACCGGCCGGGTCATACAAAAATTGTGGGCTGGATAACGGCGGGCAGAGAATTCATATAACACGTGAACAAGGGCGTTTACTTCTTTTGAGGTAAGCGCCCTTTGTGTATGCCTGTTTTCAGGGAAAGAGAGGAGAATTATGATGAAGAGAAAGATAATCAGCACAATGATCGCGGCAGCAATGGCGGCCGTACTGGCGGCAGGATGCGGCAGTTCGAAAGCAGCAGGGACTTCTGCCGGGGTGAAGGATTCTTCAAAAACTACAGCAGAACAATCGTCAGAAGGAGCATCAAAAAAGGTATTGAGAGTGGGTATGGAATGTGCGTATGCTCCTTTTAACTGGACCCAGGAAACAGACGAGGTCGCTAATGATGATAAAGCGGTTCCGATATATGGCACAAATTATTACGCATACGGCTATGATGTCATGATGGCTAAGAAGATTGCCGATGGACTTGGATGGGATCTGGAAGTACATAAGGTTGAATGGGATTCCATTGGTATGGGGCTGGACTCGAAGGAGTATGACTGCATCATAGCCGGTATGGGAAAGACGGGCGAGAGGGAGCAGGCCTACGATTTTACGGAACCCTATTATTACAGAGATATTTGCATTACAGTCAAAAAGGGCAGCGGGTTGGAGGATATCAAGAAGCTGTCGGATTTCAAAGGAAAGGATATTACCGTGACAACACAGCTTGGTACGGCATGGGTAGATCTGCTGGACCAGATACCTGATGTACAGCTTGGAGCAAATTATGCAACGACGGCGGAATGCTTTATGGCTGTTTCAAACGGTGCAGCGGATGCCTGTGTGATTGATCTGCCGACTTCCCAGTCGGCTGCACTGACAAACGATGATCTGGTACTGCTTGATCTGGATGAGAGTGACACGATTGAAGACCCTACGGGTTCAACCAACGTATGTATTGCAGTACGCAAAGGGGATACGGAACTGAAAGACAGCATTCAGGGGGTTATGGATCAGATTTCATGGAATGATAAAGCAAAAATGGATGAGATGATGGGCGAAGCAATCAAACTACAGCCTGCGGCTAATTAAGTATTTGGGGCAGGATGCTTCTGCCCCCGCATAAAGGAGGGATAAAATATGGGTTCAGGAATCTTGCTTTCGGCGAATCCCGGGAGTTCCTTGGAATGGATGATTTTTCTGGCGCAGAAGTATTCTGGCTTGTTTATAGAGGGGACGCTCAATACCCTGTATGTGGCAGTGACAGGGACGATTGCAGGTTTCCTGCTGGGATATCTGATAGGAATCATTGAAGACATAAAACTGAATAAGGAAGATCATATCTTTAAAAAAGTATTTATTTGGATTCTGAAGGGAATCTCATGGATTTATGTAGAGTTGTTCCGCGGAACGCCGATGATTGTACAGGGGATGATCCTGTATTACGGGCTTTTGCAGGCAGATGTGAAAATCGCATCTGTTACCGCAGGTATTTTAGTTACGGTTTTGAATACGGGGGCCTATATGTCTGAAACTGTCCGGGCGGGGATTAAGTCTGTCGAGGGCGGACAGCGGGAGGGGGCTCTGGCTCTGGGAATGTCGCCTATGAAGGCAATGTTTCAGGTAATCCTCCCACAGGCATTTAAAAACATAATTCCAGAAATGGCTAATATGTTTTTAACTAATTTAAAGATGACATCTGTGCTGAATGTAATCGGCGTATCAGAGCTCTTTATGATGGCGAAAACCGCGGGAGGAACGTATTACAAATATTTTGAGTCATATCTGGTGATTGCCCTTATCTATCTGGTGCTCTGCTTCATCTTTAACCGGCTGTTTATCCTGCTTGAGAAAGCAACGGCAGGAAAGAAGGATTATGTACTGGCAGTGGAATACATGGAAAATCAATAGCGGGGAGTATCTGAAAAATAGAAGAGGAGGCAGCTATGAGCAGGGAATATATAATCAGTATCGAAGAACTGAGCAAGTCCTTCGGAAACCATGAAGTTTTGAGAAAGATTGATTTTTCGGTGGAGAGGGGGGAAGTGATTTGTATTGTAGGGTCTTCCGGGTCCGGGAAATCTACGCTCCTGCGGTGTATCAACCGGCTGGAGCACCAGACATCAGGGAAGGTCCTTTACCACGGCAGGGAAGTGCGGGATGTCCAGAAGGAAGTGAACGAATACCGCTCCAAAGTCGGGATGGTATTCCAATCCTTCAATTTGTTTAATAACATGAGCGTTCTTCAGAATTGTATGGCAGGGACGAGAAAGGTCCTGCACCTGTCCAGACAGGAGGCGTTTGCACGGGCAATCGAACATTTGAAACAGGTGGGGATGGCACCGTTTATCAATGCTTACCCATCACAGCTTTCCGGCGGCCAGAAACAGAGAGTAGCCATCGCCAGGGCATTATGCATGAATCCGGAGGTCCTGCTTTTTGATGAACCGACCAGTGCACTGGATCCCGAGATGGTAGGGGATGTATTAAATGTTATGAAAGAACTGGCGCTGACGGGGCTGACGATGATCATTGTGACACATGAAATGGGATTTGCCAGAGATGTATCCACACGGACCATCTTTATGGATAAGGGATATATCGCTGAAGATGACACACCTGCCCGGCTGTTCACGAATCCAAAGAATCCAAGGACAAGAGAGTTTTTAAGCCGGTTTATGGCAGGGTAAGGAGAAGGAGAGGGTGAGATGGAACAATTTGTAGTGACATTTGCCAGAGGATTCGGCAGCGGCGGGAAGGAGATCGCCTCCAGACTCGCGGCAGATCTCGGGATTCATTGCTACGAGAACAGAATCCTGACACTTGCGTCCCAGATGAGCGGACTGGACGAAAATGTATTTACCGAGGTGAATGAGAGGATACGGTCAACCGGCGGTTTCTCAGGCTTCCTGAGGGGGCTCCCGAGATCCAGGCAGTATATTACGAGGAATGATGAATTTGTATCGGATGATACGCTGTTTGAATATCAGAAGAAGATCATCAGGGACCTTGCGGATACAGAATCGTGTGTTATCGTGGGAAAATGTGCAGACTGGGTTCTCAGAGGCAGGGAGAATGTAGTGAGCATCTATATAGAAGCACCACGGGATTTTTGCATTAAGCGGACGGTGGAACATATGAAGGTAACAGAGGAAACTGCAAATGCGACGATTGAGCATACCGACAAGTACCGTGCGGATTATTATAAATATTATACAAGGGGAAATGACTGGAACAATCCGGTTAATTATGATATGACGCTGAACAGCGAAAAGGCGGGTATCGATAATTGCGTACAGATCATTGAGTCTTATTTAAAAATCAAACAGTTGATTTAAGAAGAAGCCGTTTAAAAATATATAGATTGAAAGGGAGGAGAAACAAAATGAGATTAAAGGATACGGGGCTGACGGAGCAGGATATCAAGAATAAAGTGAAGAAATATATGATTGAAACATATGACAGATTTGATTTTGTGGCAGAGACTGCGAAGGATATGTATATGTACGGAACAGACGGGACTGCTTATCTGGATTTTTATGCGGGAATCGCGGTAAACAGTACAGGAAACTGTAATAAAAGGGTGGTTGACGCTGTCAGGGACCAATGCAAAGACCTGATGCAGACATTCAACTACCCATATTCCATTCCGCAGGCATTGCTCGCGGAGAAAATCTGTACGACAATCGGCATGGACAAAGTATTCTTTGAGAATTCAGGCGCCGAGGCAAATGAGGCGATGATAAAGATGGCAAGGAAGTTCGGAGTTGAAAAATACGGACCGCACAAATATAATATCGTGACTGCCAGAAATTCCTTTCACGGGAGGACATTCGGGGCAATGAGTGCCACAGGGCAGCCGGATAATGCCTGCCAGATCGGTTTTGGCGAAATGACTCCCGGCTTTTCCTATGCAGAATATAATAATCTGGTATCATTCCGGGAGGCCGTAAACGACCATACGATTGCTGTCATGATAGAGCCGGTCCAGGGGGAAGGCGGCGTTCATCCCGCCACACAGGAGTTTATGCATGGCCTTAAGAAGCTGTGTGATGAGAAGGGGCTGCTCCTGCTGCTGGATGAGGTGCAGACTGGATGGTGCAGAACGGGAAGCGTTATGAGTTACATGAATTATGGAATCAAGCCTGATATTGTTTCAATGGCAAAAGCACTGGGCGGCGGGATGCCGGTCGGAGCCATCTGTGCAAAGGCAAAAGTAGCCAAGGCTTTTACAAAAGGCTCCCACGGAAGTACCTTCGGGGGACATCCGGTCTGTTGTGCCGCGGCACTCGCAGAGATAAACGAACTGCTTGACCGCCACTGTGCCGAGAATGCCAAGAAAATGGGGGATTATTTCTCCGGCCTTCTGGAAACACTCCCGCATGTCCGGGAAGTCCGCCATCAGGGGCTATTTGTAGGAGTAGAGTTCGAGGACGGCGTGAGAGGGGAAGATGTGAAACACGAGTGTTTTGAACGGAAGCTGCTGATTACGGCAATCGGCTCCAGTATCATCCGTATGGTCCCCCCACTGATTGTGACAGAAGAGGAATGCGATAAAGCATTCGGAATTATATACGATGCGGTGATGGCTCTGACGGGACAGGAGGTACAGGCATCGTAGGATGCGGATTATAATTCCCCGCCCCGATTTGTCTTAAAACTCAAATGTTTATCTGGTAACAACACCAAGCTCCGCCAGTTTTTCAACCGTATCTTCATAGGAGGTAAAAAGTATACCGTGGAGGCCGAGTTTTTTTGCATCCTCAACATTTTCAAAATAATCGTCTATAAATACTGCTTCGTCCGGCTCAATTCCATAGCGTTCCATTAAAGTCCTGTAAATGGCTGGTTCCGGCTTTACCATCTTCTCCCTGAAGGACAGAATGCCGCCGTCAGTATACTTTAAAAAATTTAATTCGTCCTGTGTCTGGTTGTACATATGTTCTGCATAATTAGAGAGGACATAGACGTTCAGCCCTTCCTTCTTCAGTGCACATATCCACGGGATGGCGTATTCAAACTGATGAATACATCTCCCAATAGAAGCGAATACGCTTTCGATTTCTGACTGATATTCAGGAGCATTTTTGATAAAAAGGGCTAACATTTCTTCCGTGGAATATGTTCCGCGGTCGAATTCGTTCCATTCAGGACTCAGGAACATGGCCGTGCTTATGGCCTCTTTTGTTTCTTGTGAATATGGAAAGGTGTCCAGGGCAGCCCTCCAATTATAATCAACCAATACATTGCCGATATCAAAGATAATTGTTTTTATCATATTGTCCTCCTGCAAATAGAATATATAGATTTACTTATTCATTGTATCATTCAACGTATATACAGGCAAATTATTTTTTCATCTTGACTTTGTAAAGAAGAATTATAGTTACTGTTCACACCGTGCCGTGCACCCTGCTGCACGGCATCGGGCCAATAAAGTGATGGTCTCAGGGCATCTGCTTCTCGCCGAAGGCGACTTGAAATAAGCAGATGCCGTTACTGTGCACGCCCGCAGGGTGTGAACAGTAACGAATTATAAATGGCTTTCCAGAGTGTTGACAAAATGATATCAAAATGATATCATTTGAATATAAACAAAGAGGGATATTGGTCTTGATTTGAAAGGAAGGCACTATTATGACTGAAAAGATTCTGGGTACTAAAAAGAATGGTATGCTTGTATTGGTTGTCACGACACTGCTCTACATGGCAGCTGTGGCAGGATGTATTGCTGGGGGATTTATCATGGACGACAAGGGCTCGCCAGTACTGCTGATTGTCAGCATAGTCTGGCTTGTTATCGGATGGGTTCCATTTTGCGGACTGCGGGTCCTTAAACCCCAGGAGGCACTGGTATTGACACTTTTTGGTAAGTATGTGGGTACGTTAAAGGAAGACGGCTTCTATTTTGTAAATCCTTTCTGCACAAGTGTTAACCCGGCAGCAAAGACGAAGCTGAACCAGAGCGGGGATGTGGACGGAGGAGCACGTAAAACCTTGTCCCTTACTATGAAGAATGATATTCCGGCGGCGGAGGCACCCAGTAAGAAGATTTCCCTTAAAATTATGACACTGAATAATAATCGGCAGAAGATTAATGACTGCCTCGGCAACCCGATTGAAATCGGCATTGCAGTCATGTGGCGGGTGACGGATACGGCCAAGGCTGTATTCAACGTGGATAATTATAAGGAATATCTCTCACTGCAGTGTGACAGTGCGCTTCGGAATATCGTAAGGATCTACCCATACGACGTGGCACCTAACATAGATACTACAGGTGACGGGGTTGCGGACGAGGGCAGTCTGCGTGGCTCCAGTGAAGTAGTTGCATCAAGGATCCGGGATGAGATCCAGCAGAAGGTAACGGAAGCAGGATTAGAGATCATTGAGGCACGCATTACCTATTTGGCTTATGCACAGGAGATTGCAGCCGTTATGCTCCAGAGGCAGCAGGCTTCAGCCATCATTGACGCAAGGAAGATGATCGTAGACGGGGCAGTGGGCATGGTAGAGATGGCCCTTGATCGTCTGAATGAGAAAGAGATTGTGGAACTGGATGAAGAAAGAAAAGCGGCTATGGTTTCCAATCTGCTTGTAGTGTTGTGTGGAAGTCACGACACACAGCCTATCGTTAATACAGGAAGCCTATACTAAGTATGGCAGAGTCAAGAAAAAAACAGGTTCCCCTGAGGCTTTCCGAAAAATTGTACAATGCCATTGCCGCATGGGCCGAAGACGATTTCCGCTCTGTGAACGGACAAATTGAGTATCTCCTGACAGAATGTGTACGGCAGAGAAAGAAAGATGGGAAATATGTTTCAGAGCATTTGGATGAACCTCCGGAACTGGATATAAAATAAGAAAACAGGAAATATAAAAGGTGCGGTTTTTCGCACCTTTTATATTTCCTTATTCAATTACAACAGCATATCCATCCTCAATTTCAGAAGATGTTGTCTTCCGTCCATGTTCTTTTGCAAATTTTTCAACATTCATCTTCTGATGCGGTTCTGTAACAAGAATTTTAACAGGCTCTTTAGTGCCTTTTATAGCTTCCGCCGTCAGCATCAGAGGCTCCGGGCAGGAAAGACCTCTTGCATCTACTTCCTTCATAACAAATACCTTCTTTCATAAAATAAGATTATGCTTTCTCGCGCTTATTTGTAAAGGCGATGATAAAACATGCAGCAATGCATATGATCAGTGCCACTTTTCCATTGAACGGTACAGCACCTGCGACGATTTCCTGTGTTTCTGCGTTCATGGATGTTCCGCTGGCTGCCAGCCCAAAGTTGTGGCAGAGTGCTGCTCCGACGAACATTCCGATTACAGTTACCGCGGAGTCGGATGATCCCTGTCCTGCCAGTATCAGCTGTCTTAGCGGGCACCCTCCTGCCAGGACTGCGGCAAAGCCTACCGTATACATTCCAAGTATGTTCCATAAATGTTCGGAATGTGCAATGATTCCGGGCGTATTGAATCCAAATACAAATCTTCCTGTTGCAATGTTGAAGATCAGCATGACGACAAACAGTCCGCCGATTACAGTCAGCAGGTCAAAGTTTCTCATCAGAATCACGTCACGGATTCCTCCGGCGAAGCACATTCTTGATTTCTGTGCCATTGCTCCGAAAATCAGTCCGCCGACCAGGGACATGATGATTGGGGCGTGAAGGCTTCCCGGGCCAGTCTCGCTTGCTTTCAGCAGAGTGGTTGCTGTGGCAAGGATCAGGATTCCCAGCATCAGTGCCGGAAGCACCCCGCCGCTCATTTTGTTTGTAAGATGGGCTCTGCCAAGGCTGAACCCTTTTTTCAGGGCAAAGACTCCTGTAGCGATACCCAGAATAAAGCCAATCAGTGCTACCCATGCGTTCAGATCGCCTGCGGACATCCTGATAATCATACGCAGCGGACACCCTAAAAATACAAGGGAACCGATCATGATAACCATACCCAGAATAAAACGGATCATCGGTGATGAGCCTGCTGTGGAACGATATTCCTTCGTAGCCACCGAAATAATAAATGCACCTAATACAAGCCCGATTATTTCCGGTCTTGCATACTGGACAACCTCAGCCTGATGCATGCCAAGCGCTCCCGCCGTATCACGAATAAAGCAGGCGATACAGAACGCCATGTTTGCAGGATTGCCAAAATACGCCAGACAAGCCGCAACAAGTCCGCATACCACACCTGCAATTGCCAGTTTCTTTTTTGAATCTGAAAAATTCATCTCTCTTCCTCCTCGGATGTGTTTGATAATTCACGCACAATGCCCCTGCTCCCCAGGCAGCAGCATATATTGTACATGAATTAGCAAGTACACCCACAGTAATTTCCACATATATCCAGTATATCGTTCATTTTTATGAGAGTCTAATTGAAAACTTACATGTTCAAAGGATCTTATAGAAAAATCCTATAATCCGCGTAAAAAATTAAGAAAACCTAAATCATTTCTAAAACCTGAATCGTTATGATATATAGGGGACGCCCTAAGGAGGTTCAATTGACTCGGGAAGATGAAATTTTCAGGCAGATAAAACAGGGAAATAAAGAATATGTGGATGAATTGGTAAGGATGTATTACCCGGAAATATTCAGGTATTGTATCTGGCATACAAAAAGCTATGCCAATGCAGAGGATGCGGTTCAGGAGACATTTCTTAAAGCAGTGAGGTATCTGGACAGGTATACCCATAAGGGGAAATTCCGTGCTTTTTTATACCAGATTGCAGCAAATACATGTATTGACATGAACCGCAGGAAATATGAGGAGCCAATGGACACAGAAATTCTGGAGACATTTATGGAACCGGCCGGTGTCATGGATGATGTGGAGGAAACAATGGATTTCTTAAGCCTCGCAGAAAACCTGCCGGGGGAGGCAAAAGAAATCATACTGCTCAGGTTCGGGCAGGAGCTGAAGCTTAGAGAGATTGCGGATGTGATGGACCTGCCGCTTCGGACAGTGCAGTCAAAGCTGCGGTCTGCAGTCAGACAGCTGAGAGAATTGATTATGGAAAAAGAGGCAGCCGCCTCTAAAAAACAATGTAAAAGAAGATCAGCAGAAGAGAAGAGGGGTGAAAAGTTTGAAACTTAGCAAAAAAAAGCTGGCTGGCGGAATCAATGCAGAGATCAGGAGGCGTACTCCCGAAATACATCAGGAACATCTGGAAGATACCATACTGCATGCGAAAGCCTTGTATGAAAGGCGCGGAAAAAGAGAGCGGATTGGATTCTGGGGACTTCTCCTGCGTCAGGTCAGGTTTATAGGCTGGAAGGTATGGTTTATACAGTTTGTGATTCTGATTATCTTAATACGGATGATCGGCTTTATATTTCTGGCTTCGGGACCTGCGAGGCATATACCTTATGTACTGTGCGCAAGCGGAATACTGATGGTCTGGACAGCAGTACCAATGATTGAGAGAAGTATCCGGTACAGAATGTTCGAAATCGAGAATACGACGCTATTTTCCGCGGGAAGGCTTATGACGGCACGCCTAATAATCATATCAGGCGGGATTTTTGTTATGGCTGCAGCTGTTATGTGCCTGATGACCATAAAGTTTATGTATTCCTTCAGCGAAGTAGTTTTTTCTTTTATTCTGCCGTTGATGGCAGCATCTGCTTTATTCCTGTATCTGTTCAGGCGGCTGAAGATACAGTCACTTATGAAAGGCTGTAATCTTGCAGGAGGGACCAGTATCACGATTGTATTATTACTGGACCGGGTGAGCGGATATAATCCAATGGATCTGCCAAAAACAGCCGGGTGGATTTTGTGCATTCTCTGCCTGATGCTTAGTATTGTACAGGTTATAAAAATGTGGGAAAAGGAAAGTTATGAGGAAATCCCGGAATTTGGTTAAAATGGACAGAAAATATATGGGCTAAAACCCCATGAGGAGGCCAAAATGGAATTAAAAATAGAACATCTTACGAAGAAATACAAAGATAAAACGGCGGCAGATGATGTAAACTTAAACATCACTCCCGGGATTTGGGGGCTGCTTGGTGCAAACGGGGCCGGAAAGACTACGCTGATGAGGATGATTGCAGGAATCATGAAGCCGACGTCCGGCTGCGTGAAGTTTGACGGTGTAAACATCGAGAGGCTGGGAGGGGCTTACAGGGATATTTTCGGGTATCTGCCGCAGGAATTTGGTTTTTACCCGGAATTTACGGTACAGGATTATCTGGAATATGTTGCCGCGCTAAAAGGGCTTACTAAGAAGAATACGAGAGAAAAAATAGAAGAACTTCTGACACGTCTGACGCTGGAAGATGTAAGGCGTAAGAAAATTGTTAAGCTGTCAGGAGGGATGAAGCGAAGAGTAGGTATTGCACAGGCACTTCTGAACGAACCGGAGGTATTGATTCTGGATGAGCCTACAAGTGGGCTGGACCCGGGAGAAAGAGTCCGTTTCCGGAACCTGTTGTCAGAATTTGCCCAGAACAGAATTGTCCTGATCTCCACCCACATCGTGCCAGATGTGGAATATATTGCTTTTCGAAATGCCATTATGAAGGACGGGGGTATTGTTTCAGAGGGGACAACGGAAGAACTGGTCGGAATTATGGAAGGTAAGGTCTGGAGCACAGAGATGCTGCAGTGTGATGTACACAAAGCAGAGCAGAAGGCAAAAGTCGTGAATCTGCGTAATATCAGCGGCAGTGTTGTATCTGTCCGGTATCTTTCCGAAGAAAAAATATTTCCGGACTCAATAGAGGAGCAGCCGCGGCTTGAAGATCTTTATTTATGGCTCTTCCCTCAGGAAGAAGCGGGGAAGGAGGGGGTTAGATGAGGCTTTTATGGCTGGAATTGAAACGGGTACTGAAAACAAGATATGTGCAGTTTGTGTTAGTGGCAGTTATTGGATTAACAGGGCTGCTTTCCTATGCACCGATTAGTTTTGCACGGTACACATATGAAGATTCCAACGGAAAAGAAATAACCGCTAAAGGATTAGAAGCTATCCGTCTGGAGAAACAGTCCCAGAAGGCATATTCAGGGACCATAACCCCGGAGCGCATCGCACAGGCGCTGAAACAATATCAGGACTGCAGCAGTAAGTATGAGAACGGAGTCTATGATGAAAATATGCCGGTAAGCGAGTATACGGAAAAGATTGCACCGGTCTCCCTTTTTATACGGAGAATGACAGAAGTGTATGCGGACCCGGTTACCGGTATGGGCGCCGATGTTATGGATCTGACAGAAGAAGATGCAATGGGATTCTATGAGCAGTGCAGACAACATCTGACTGACCTGATGAATATGGAACAGAAAAAACATCCGGAGGCGCGGGAAAAGGCCGCCGCGATGTATGATAAGGTTGAGATGCCGTTTTCCTATTATCCCGGCGTGGATAGTAATAATATCGATTATTTGGGGATAGTTGTTTTTCTGATGACGGTATTAAGCGTTGTAATTACCGCGCCTATTTTCTCGGGAGAATACCAGACAGAGTCCGACCAGATCCTGCGCTGTACCAGACACGGCAGAAGACGGCTTGCCATAACGAAGCTGGCAGCCAGTGTCCTGATTATGACAGCTATGTACGCTGTCTGTATTGCTATCTACATGATAGTGATAAATACCGCCTTTGGATGGGAGGCGAGGCAGATGTACAGGTCCTCTTCTCGGCGGTCAGTTTCCTCCCGATGACGATAGGGACGCTGCAGAATATCGTGATTGCGGCAGGATACCTGACTATGCTTGCGACGATATTTTTCACCCTCTTTTTATCCAGCAGGTGCAGATCCGCAGCCGCCTCTTATCTTGCAGGGATCGGATTCTGTATTCTTCCGGTATTTATTGCGAATTTTATGGGAAATAATATTGGCGACTGGATCCGCTGCATCCTGCCTTCGGGCGGCACAGGGCTGAATAACAGCTTCCTGTATGCCCTTCTGGACACCGGCTTTGTATACTTCGGAAATCATGCGTTCTGGATTCCTTATGTCATGATTCCGGCAGAAGCTATAGGGGCAGCTGTATTTATGATATGGACGGTGCGTTCTTACTGCAGGTACTCACCGTAAGAGGCGGAAGCATTGAGTAAGATGGATTATGAAGAACGGTCTTGATATTTTTAGAGATCGTTCTTCATAATGTTATAGTATGAATATTACTTATAACATTATCCGGCTGCTTTGGTTTTTCGGAACTATCTGGACAATAAATAGTAATAATCAGACCGAAAGTGACCAGCCGAAGTCATCGGAATATATCATTTGTTTTGTCATACCGCCGTCAATGCAGATATTTTCTCCTGTAATGAACCCGGCCTTGTCTGAGCAGAGATATAGGATCATATTGGCAATATCAAGCGGATTGCCTACCCTGTGTACAGGATGCTGCAGGGCGTCGGAACCTGTGTATTCCTTAAAATCAGTGTCAATCCATCCCGGCGAGATAGAATTTACACGGACTTTTCCGGCCAGGCTGATAGCCAGGGCATGGGTTAAAGCAGATATTCCGCCTTTTGCCGCTGTATAGCTTTCCGTATTGGGCTGGCTCATCCGGTCGCGGGATGATGCAATGTTAATGATGGATGCTCCCGGTGCAAAATATGGCAGAAAGAGCTTTGATAAGTAGAATGGGGCAGTGATGCCTACATGTAAAGCGTAATTGAATTCTTCGTAAGAACACTCATCAATTCCTTTCATTAAAGGAAGGGCATTGTTAATTAAATAATCTATGTGGCCATATTCAGAGATCACTTTATCCTTAAAACGGATAAGTGTTTCTTTATCTGCCAGATCTCCGGTGAAGCAGCTGTTGGCTTCTTTATCAATGATACAGACTGAGGCGCCGGCTTTTCTGAATTCTTCGGCTGTAACTTTTCCAATACCGTTTGCGCCCCCGGTGATAACGGCAACTTTATTTTTAAACATTTCAATACTCCTCCTATTAATTATCTATCATGATTGTAAATTTATTTCGTTTTAACAGGATGTCTGATCACGGTTTTTTGTTTTGAAGCCTCTGTCTTTCTCGGATCAGATAAGTAGATTTCATGGTGCAGGCGGCGATCACTGAAGTCGTTTTCATAACCGTTGGCAGAGAGGTATTCATCCATAATGGCAACCGTGGCAGGTTCATCATCATATACGCCATAGTGCATCATTTGTACACACAAGCCTTCATCGATAGTCAGATATTCGGCAGAGGAGCAGTCGAGCTTTTTCTTTCTTGCCGCTTCCTGAACCGCCCAGTCAAAATCATCTTTTTTTACGAAATCCGGTAACCGGATCACACTAATCCAGTTAAAACTGCTTTTGTCTGAATAATCTACACCGTCTACATCTTCCTGCCACCAGAAGCCTTCCAAGGGAGGTACGACATATTCAAAAAAGCCGTCGATTTTATGTGTTCCTTTATAACTCATTCTTAAGGTATAGGCGACAGCATACAGAATCCCCACAGCCTGTTGGTATGCGCCTCCCTCCTCGTTTGGATTGCCGGTTCCTTGTACAGCAATATAGTTTATTGGCGGAACCATAACGATCTCCGGTTTATTTTTGGGCATGTAAAATTGTTTATACTCTTTTTTGAAATCAAATGCCATTGCGAACACCATCCTTTATATTTTTCTATAGTTTAACATACATAACAGGACATAAGTGTGTCGTGTTATGTGAAAATCCAAGTCCGGATGATTAATGTTTCCCAAGCAGAAGCCGGATGGTACAGCCTTCTCCCGGGGCAGACTGGATTTTTACGCCACAATTATCGCCATAGTAGAGCTTCAGACGTTCATCTACATTTGATATATAATGATACCTCATTCTCATTTTATTTATCAAATATCGATTTTAAGTATCCATATCCTTCTGCATCCAGATCTTTATAAGGAATAAACCGGATCGAGGCACTGTTAATGCAGTAACGCAGCCCGCCAAGTTCTGACGGCCCATCATTAAAGACATGGCCGAGGTGAGTATCACCTGCACGGCTTCGCACTTCTGTACGTATCATATTAAAGCTGGAGTCTGTTTCCTCAGTCACGACTTCCGGTACGATTGGTTTTGAAAAGCTTGGCCATCCGCAGCCGGATTCAAACTTATCCTCTGAACTGAACAGCGGCTCTCCTGTCACGACATCTGTGTAGATTCCTTTTTCAAAATTATCGGCATACTCATTGTTGTAAGGACGCTCAGTACCATTGTTCTGTGTCACCTGATACTGGATATCTGTGAGCTTTTCTTTCAATTCTTTCTCACTTGGCACCGGATAATTCTCCGGGTTAATCTGACCGGAGAGATCATTCATGCCAAGCCCTTCTTCTTCAATAAAGTCATCAGCATCTTGCAGATTGATATGGCAGTAGCCTCCAGGATTATTATCCAGGTAATTCTGGTGGTATTCTTCTGCCGAGTAAAAATTATCCAAAGGAACAACCTCTGTTGCAATTTCTTTTTTATATTTTGCTTTTTGTTCTTCAACTGCCATTTCTGCCGCAGCCTTATCTTCCTCATCTACATAATAGATACCGGAGCGATACTGGCTGCCTCTGTCATTCCCCTGCTTATTAACACTTGTCGGATCTACGACCTTGAAAAATCCATCTAAAAGTTGTCTGGTTGTAATCAGGGAAGTGTCATACATGACCTTGACTGTTTCCGCATACCCTGTGTTGTTGCGGCATACTTGCTCATAGGTTGGGTTTTCTGTATTCCCGTTGGCATACCCTACTTCTGTATCATACACACCGGGAAGTTTCTTAAAGTAGGCTTCAATTCCCCAGAAGCATCCTCCCGCCAGATAAATTGTATGTGCATTTTCTTCATTCACCATAGTATCCTCCTTTTTCGTGGACAGGCTATTCGTACTTTCTTTCGTTTCTTTCTGTACTGCAGCGCATCCGGATAATGCAGTCAGGACAATAGCCAGCATTCCTGCTCCAACAGATTTTACCAAATGATTTTTTATACCATTCATATCGGCCACCTCTTTTGCTTTTTGATACTCATATTTTACAGCCGTCCGGATGAGATTGTAATGGAATGGCTTTTGCATTTTCTTTGATTTCTTTGGGTTCAGATGCATAGATGCTGTGTGTCAATGATAACACCTGCAGTAATATTTTTCAATCGGCTGTTACAGTAATACTGAACCATAACTATTTACGATTTATGTTGCCAGTAACCATAGATAACGATACAATGATCCTGTAAATTAGAGATTGAAGAGGAATAGGATATGAAAATAATTGAAGGGTGGTAAAAGCAATGAAACGGATTTTTTTAGTTGAAGATGATAAGGCAATTGCAAAGAACCTGATGCTTCTGCTTGGCTCGGAAGGATTTACAGTTACTCCGGCTGCGACACAGAAGGAGGCCCTTGCTGTGTTGGAAGAAGGGAAGTTTGATCTGGCGCTGGTAGATCTTTTTCTGCCTGATGGGAATGGATTCACGGTATGTACGGAAATCAAGGAAACACAGGACATTCCGGTTATTTTCCTGACGGCTTCGGGCGATGAGGCGAGTGTTGTCACCGGACTGAATATGGGGGCTGACGACTATATCACGAAACCTTTCCGGCCGCGTGAACTGATTGCGCGAATTAAAACGGCTCTTCGTAAGAGTGGGAGGTCACCGTCGGCTTTTGATATCTGCGGTCTTCATGTCGATACAACGAGTGGTATTGTAAAAAAGAACGGCGCCGAGATTTTTCTTTCTGCTTTGGAATACCGCCTGCTTCTGGTGTTTATCAGTAATCCGCAAGTGATCATTACGCGGGACCGGCTGCTGAATGAATTGTGGGATGCTGCGGGAGAGTTTGTCAATAATAATACACTGACTGTTTATATAAAACGATTGCGGGAGAAAATAGAAGATGATCCTGCCGACCCGCGGATTATCCTGACCGTCCGTGGTACAGGTTATAGATTGGGGGGCGGAAATGTTACGGAATAAAGAATTTCGCCATTTTGCCATTTTGTTTATCATCATGGCTGCTGTTACGGTAATGGCAGGATTTGCAGTCAGCCCTGCTGCAGGAATCCTTGTCCTTATCACAGATGCAGCCTTTGGAATTGCATTTTATGTGTTTACGAAGGCACGGTATAAGAGTATTGCGGAGACAGCGGATCAGATCGACCTTGTGCTGCATAACGCGGACCGTCTGTATATCGGGGAATCAGAGGAGGGGGAGCTTTCTATTCTGCACAGTGAGATCACAAAAATGACACTGCGTATCCGGGAGCAGAATGATGCACTGAGGAAAGAAAAACAACATCTTGCAGATTCGATGGCTGATATCGCACACCAGCTCCGTACTCCCCTGACATCAGTGAATCTTATTCTGTCAATAATAGAAAACAGTTCGGATGAAAATGAGCGGAAGGCTTTACTGCGGGAAACAGAGGAATTGTTTGTGCATATGGACTGGCTGATCACTTCGCTGCTGAAAATCTCCCGTCTGGATGCGGGCATTGTGGTGTTTCAAAGTGAAAATATCGATGTAAGTGCTTTAATCAATTCTGCGCTTCGTCCGTTACTGATACCAATGGAACTGCACAATATTACCTGCCATACCAATGTGCCGGAAGGGGCCGCTATTTTGGGGGATTCCGGCTGGTTATCGGAGGCCGTCCAGAATATTCTGAAAAACTGCATGGAGAGCGCTGGAGATAATGGGACGATTCAGATTGTCTGTGAGGATACACCGCTGTTTACCGGGATTAATATCCGCGACAGCGGACCAGGCTTTGAAAAGGAAGACATTCCCCGTCTGTTTGACAGGTTTTACCGGGGAAACAGTGATAAAGCAACCGGTTATGGAATCGGTCTGGCCCTCTGCAAGATGATTATTACACGGCAGGGAGGGACCGTCACTGCAAAAAACCATCCTGGAGGGGGTGCGTTATTTGTGATTCGTTTCCCAAAGTGACGGATCTCTCACTTGAAAGTCACGGAGATGTAAGCTGAAAGTTCTATTATATGGGTAGTATCTGTTAAGAACCATATTTAAAGGAGGCTCATATCATGGAGTTTTTAGAAATCAAAAATTTATGTAAGGTCTATGGCAGGGGGGAAAACCAGGTTACTGCGCTCGACCACGTTTCGCTTACCATCAATAGAGGGGAGTTTACGGCAATCACCGGATCTTCCGGTTCCGGTAAGTCTACTCTGCTTCACATCATTGGAGGCGTGGATGTACCAACCAGTGGAAAAGTGTATCTGGAGGGGCAGGATGTGTATGCCGGAAGTAATGAGAAGCTTGCTATTTTCCGAAGAAGGCAGGTGGGGCTGATTTATCAGTTCCACAACCTTATCCCAACGCTGAATGTAGTGGAAAACATTACGTTACCGATCCTGATGGACAAACGTAAAGTCAACAAACAGCGGCTGGAGGAATTACTGGAACTGCTCGGACTGGAAGAACGGAAGACGCATTTGCCCAACCAGCTATCGGGCGGACAGCAGCAGAGGGTCTCTATCGGGCGGGCCCTGATGAACGCTCCTGCGGTCATGCTAGCGGACGAACCAACAGGCAGTCTGGACAGCCGGAATGGACATGAGATCATCAGTCTGCTTAAGAAAAGTCATAAAAAATACCATCAGACCCTGATTATCGTTACACATGACGAAAATATCGCACTGCAGGCGGACCGTATTATCTGTATTGCGGACGGAAGAGTTGTGCGGGATGAGAGGCAGGTGAGACGGTAATGAATATTTTCTGCAAAGTTGCCCTCAAAGGACTGAAAAAGAACCGCACACGGACGATTGTAACAATCATCGGGGTAGTTTTGTCTGCGGCTATGTTTACGGCAGTTACTACGTTTGGTGTTTCCCTTCTGGATTACATGGCAGAGGGGGCGGTCATGAAATACGGCAGCTGGGATGTCGGGTTTTTGGATGCCAATGCTTCTTTTGCACAGGAGCAGAGCCAGAACAATGATGTTGAGGAGATAACAACGATTGAAAATATCGGATATGCACCACTGAAAGGCGGGCAAAATCCCGACAAGCCCTATCTTTACGTGGCCGGATTCAGCAGGGAGGCTTTTGACGCCCTGCCCATAACCCTGACTTCAGGAAGACTTCCTGAAAACGGCAATGAGGTTCTCATTTCCGGGAAAATTGCGACAGACGGCGGCGTTTCCTATGCAACGGGGGATACCATTTCGCTTGCTGTAGGGAACCGTATGGAAGGAGAAAAGAAGCTTACCCAGAACGACCCATATACATCAGGTTCTGAGACCTTTGTACCACAGGAAAATAAAACCTATACCGTTGTCGGCATATGCCGGACGCCTGTTTTTGAACAGGACCATTCTCCGGGATATACCCTGATCACAAGATCTGACCAGGCCGGTGAAGGGGAGGACCTTAGTTTATTCGTGACTCTGAAGAATCCGCGGCAGGTGTATTCCTATGTGGACAGTACAGAAGCCGGCAGTTCCTATATCCTGAATACAGATGTGCTTCGCATTATGGGACTCTCGAGAAATCCGGGAGACAGGATATTCAATGCATTTATGTACTCGGCCGGTGCCATTGTGATCGCTATCATCATGATTGGTTCGATCTTCCTGATTTACAATTCCTTCAGTATTTCACTGAGTGAACGGACACGGCAGATCGGAATTCTTTCTTCCGTGGGTGCCACTGCAAAGCAGCTGCGCAATTCCGTGCTCTTTGAGGGTATGTGTATTGGGGCCGTAGGGATTCCGATTGGTATTCTGACAGGTCTGGGAAGTATCTGGCTTGTAATTTCCGTCGTTTCCAGAAAATTTTCAAGCCTGTTATATTCGGGGGTTCCGTTAACAATGAGTATGTCTTTACCTGCCATAGCGGGTGCGGCAGCGGTGAGCATCATTACTATTTTAATTTCGGCTTATATTCCTGCTAAAAAAGCAGTCAACATGCCGGTTATGGAATGCATCCGCCAGACAAACGAGGTGAAGGTAGAAGCCAGAGCCATGAAAATATCGAGGCTGGAAAGGCGCACCTATGGTCTGGAGGGAATTCTTGCACTGAAGAATTTTAAGCGAAACAAGAAACGTTATCGTAGTATCGTAATGTCACTTGTGCTGAGCATTGTGTTGTTTGTTTCAACCAGCGCCCTCGTAACAAGTATGCAGAAAGGCGCGGAGCAGACAAAAATAGTTACCAGCTATGACATTGGTTTTGGCACACAGGATATGGATGACAGCGAAATGCTGCAGATTTTTGACAGACTAAAAACTGCCAATGGTGTTACCGGAAGTTCATATCAGGAAGTGATAAATTATTCCTGTGCCGTTAAAGCGGATGAACTGACAGATGAATACTGGAAATCGGCGGGGGTGTATTCACCGGATGAAACGGTGAATCTGCACATGGAAATTCAGTTTCTGGATGATAATACTTATCTGGATATAGTTAAAGGACAGAATTTGCCTGAGGAGGAATATACGGGTCAGGATGCACGAGTGATTGGCGTAGCAAAATTAGGGGACGACAGCGCAGAAGGTGTAGATGATCTTGCTGATATGTTCAGGAATCCAGTCATGAATTTAACCATTGCACCTGAAATAAACGGTGTAGCGGACACAGAAGAGTGGGATCATATCGGGGTCAGGTTTGTTACTATGGTACCCCCGGATACACCTCCGATGCTAAAGGCGGCCGGACAACAGTCTACTTTTTTCTCAATTATAGCTCCCTGGTCACTGAAAGAGAGACTTGTACCTAAGGGGGCATCTGTGGATTCCAGAGTAAAGGGGCTGACCTTCCAGTCAGATCATCCGTCACAGTCGGCAGATGAAATGAAGAGTATGATACAGGAAATGAACATTTCATCTGCATATATCATGTTAAATACGGACGAGGTGCTTGAGGAAAGCCGGAATTATATATTTATTGCCAACGTTTTTGCGTATACCTTTATCATCATGATTTCGCTGATTGCGGTTGCCAATGTATTCAATACGATTTCCACGAATATTAAGCTGCGGCGCAGAGAGCTTGCCATGCTGCGTTCAGTGGGAATGCCTGACCGTGATTTTAATAAAATGATGCGCTTTGAATGTGCCTTTTACGGTATAAGGGCCCTGCTTTTTGGAATCCCCATATCGATCCTTTCTTCCTGGCTGATTTGTAAGGGCATGTTGTCGGATGATATCAGATTTGTACTGCCGTGGGGCAGTATCGGAATCAGCGTCATCAGTGTACTCCTTGTAATTTTTGTCACCATGATGTATGCAGTCAGCAAGATGAAAAAAGAAAATATTATCGATGCACTTCGGGATGATATGGCATAAGCCTGTGAAACGTTTTCATGCCGGAAACGATTCCTGTAACAACAATAAATATCTCCAGCCGACCTAAAATCATACCAAACATTTCTACAAGTAATGTAGCAGTATTGGTGTCGGGTCCGGTCAAACCGATAGAAAGGCCGACTGTTCCAAGCGCAGAGGCAAATTCAAATGCGGCCTCTGTCAGGCTGGAGTCTGCCGTCAGTGTCAATAAGAATGTACCAATAAGGAATAATCCAAGGTAACACACCGTAAATCCTGTAGTATCTGCCGCAAGGCCGGAATCAATCGGTGTTTTTCCTTGGGCCCTTATGTAATACGGGGTATCTATACGGCGGGCCGGTGACAGGCGCTTGCGGACATTTGCAGCCGCGAGGCGCAGCATCAGATATACACGGGTCATTTTTATACCGCCTGCCGTAGAACCCATTCCGCCCCCGACCAGCATCATGAGGATCAGTATGCCAATGGAGAAGGCAGGCCAGCCGGTATAACTCATACTGGAGTATCCGGTTGTGGATAGCGCAGATGAAACATCAAAAAAAGACTTACGGAATCCTTCTGCGATCGGTATGTTAAGACTGCCTGAAAGAGAAAAGGCTGTCAAAGGAACAAATATAAGTAACAGACCAATCATGAAACGTACTTCGCTTACATGGAATGCCTGCTTCCATTTGCGTTTGGTAAGCAGTAATAGTACAGCAAAATTTGTCGTACCAATCAGCATTAGAATAATTGTTATTATTTCAACAGGCAGGTTATTGTACTCACCAATACTGCCGAGCCTGGTGGAAAAGCCTCCTGTGGAGAGGGAGCACATGGCATGGCATATACTTTCAAACAGGCTCATGCCTGCAAAACAATAGGAGATTGTACCAATTACCAAAAAACCAGAATACATAATAAAAATTGTCCGGGCGGTTTTTTTCAGGTTCGGCATCAGTTTATCAGGGTGTCCCTCTGCACTGAACAGACTCATAGACTGCTTTCCGGAAATGAGCATAATCATCATCAAAACAAATCCAAGACCACCGCAGAACTGCATGAAACTTCGGTGAAACAAGAAGATTTTGGGGACAGTACTGACATCCATTACGGAAAGTCCTGTCGTTGTCCATCCGCTGACGGATTCAAATAAAGCCTGCACAACAGACATCTGTCGGGCCAGTACAAATGGGGCCGCACCTGTTACGATACCCCAGCTCCATGCAAAGAGAACCGTCAGGCTGCTGCGCTGCATAGCTGACTGCCTTGCTGTCGTATCAGTGCCGCCTTTTTTGCCCAGACGGCAAACAATAATTCCCGAAAAAATAGAAAATAAGGCCGGAATAATGAATGACAGCGCATATCTGGCATCCTCCGGATAAAATGGAAGAACTAACAGCGGTACGGAAATCATAATTCCTACTAAAAGCATAAGTTTTCCATAGTCCGAACAGTTTGAAAGATTTTTAGCCATGTCTACTCCCTCCCGGTTAATTCTTTCACCGCGGCAAGCTCCTGACCGTTGCCGGAAATCAAAACAAGCACATCCCCTGCAAGAATTTTTGTGTCTCCGCAGGGAATTCCGATCTGGTCACCGTGCAGTATACAACCGATAATAACCTCTTTTGGTAAATTGATTTCCCATAACTTTTTGCCGGCGGCTGGTGCGGTAGAAGAGATGGGGACCTCTGCAATCTGTACCCGGCCTTTTCCGATAGGAATGACATTGGCCATTTGTTCCATGAAGGCCTGCTGTTCGATAATGTTTGTAACTGCTGAGATGGCACATACAACGCTGTCGATACCCATTGCGTAGAAGAAATCTGTTTTTCTCGGATCAGATACCAACGCCACGGTTTTGTGTACGTGAAACCGTTTCTTGCACAGCTCGCAGATAACTAAATTGTCCTCATCCTTCGATGTAAGTGCAATTGCAATTTTATAATCGGATGCATTGGCATCCTCCAGAATAAAAGGTTTGGTGCCATCCCCTTCAAAGACGTTTAACTTATTGATTCCAGCCAGTTTCAGACATTCCTCATGGGAATCATTGATGGCAGTAACCTGATACCCGCGGCCTAACAAGGAAACCGCCAGAGATTTTGCTTTACTCTTGCCGCCGACCAGTAATACTTTTGTTTTCATACGGCTTCCTCCCGAATGTGTGCGGCTGCCTGGCCAAGGAGTTTATCAATCTCTTTTGCCGACAGTATGGCGGGACAAATGGTATCAATTCCGAATTCGCGGTAAATGCAGTCCCTTTCCGGATCATACAGACGGGCAATGACCCGTTCCACTTTGAATATTTCGCGTGCGATCTGCGCCAGCATGATATTTGTGTTGTCATTGTTCGTTACTATAATTACCGCGTTTGCCTGTTGGATACCCGCTTCCTGCAGGACATCGTAATCGGTTCCGTCTGCATTCAGGGTCAGCCCTCCGAAGGAAGGAGAAAGTTTCCGGAATGCATCGTTATCCCGGTCAATGATGAGAACATCAAAACCCTCATCGGACAGTGTGTTTGCCAGATTTGCACCTAAGCGTCCGCAGCCAATGATGATATTGTAAGTTCCATGAACTTTAAAAAGATACTTTTTCATTTCTGTGACCTCCTCTTCATATGTCCGATTCCGCATGAATCATATTCCATGACATAAGTACTTTCTTCCTCTTTGATGTCGCTTTCGTCATATGCGCATTCTCCTCTGGAAAAAAAGGTTCCGAATTTCTCAAGGTTTTTTCGTGCAGGGAGATAAGTGGGATCAAGCGCCCACGCAGCCCGGAAGTGCTTCATGGCAGCGCTGTGTTCACCTTCCTTTTCCAATAATATGCCGATGAGATTATGGGGCTGTGCTGAATGCGGGTATTGACCCATAGCAGTACAAAGCAGCTGCTCACATGCTGTGTAATCTCCCGATAAAATAAGATTCTTTGCATTCGTACACAATGCTTTTAAAGAGTCTGTATTTATTGTTGAACTTTTCATTTTTTCATACATCCTTTCTAAGGCTTATTGATTTTTACAGTCTTATCATAGAACATATACTGTGACCTTGGTGTGAGAGTGAAGATACCTTTGTGAGAATCCTGTGAGAATCGAACGGCTGCAGCGGATGACTCAGCAGGAGGCACACCCCACGGATTTATATTTTCAGCATCCGGTATCCGACACCAACATGCGTCTGGATATACTGTACCGAATCAGGGGACGGCTCAATCTTTTTACGCAGGGTTCCCATAAAAACCCGCAGGGAAGCTACATCATTATCCCATGAAGTCCCCCATATTTCTTTGGTAATATATCGGTGTGTTAACACCTTTCCGACATTCTTAGCCAGCACGGACAGCAGTTTATATTCAATGGGGGTCAGATGTAGTTCTTCATTCTTCAGATAGGCACACCCGGCCGCATAGTCGATTTTTAACTCACCATTTTGGAAAACCGCATTCTGGACAGGCAGTACATTTTGTACTGCATTTAACCGGCGTACCGTGGCACGTAGTCTGGCGAGCAGTTCCTCCACGGAAAAGGGTTTTGTCAGGTAATCATCGGCACCGGCATCCAGTGCATCGATTTTATCGGTATCTTCACTCCTTGCACTGACAACGATAATGGGCATGTTGGACCAGGTCCTCACTTTCCGGATAATTTCGATGCCGTCCATATCCGGGAGCCCGAGGTCCAGAAGCAGAATGTCAGGATTATGGGACACTGCCTCCAGAACAGCATCCGCACCAGTAGAAGCAGAGCGGAAACGATAGTTTTGTGTATCTAGTGTTGTTGTTATGAGGCTGCGGACTGCTTTGTCATCCTCCACAACTAAAATAAGCGGTTTACTCATGTAAATGCACCTCCCATGCAGGTAATGTAAATCGGAATATCGTGCCTTGGGGCAGATTGTCTTTTATAGAAATGGTTCCTCCGTGTAAATGGATGATTGACTTGCAAAGTGCAAGTCCCAGCCCGATCCCGCGATGGCTGTCGGTAATTTTTGTACTGGAAGTATAAAACATGTCAAAAACATGGGGCTTCTCTGCATCTGGAATTCCGGGACCGTCATCAGAAACCTCAGTAATCACCTGTTTGTTTTTTATATAGGTCTGAATAGTGATATGAGAACCGGCAGGTGTATACTTGACAGCATTGTTTATAAGGTTAATTACAACTTGAACCATAAGCCGGGCATCCATTTTTGCAAAAGCCGTATCGGCATCTTTTACGAGAATGACATGTTCCTTACTATTACGGTCCGCATGCCGCAGTGCCTCTGCAATGATTTCCTCCATTAACTCCGGTTTCATCTGCAGGCTTGTACTGCCGTCCTCAATTCGCGTAACTGTCAGCAGGTTTTCTACCAGTCTTATGAGCCATAGTGAGTCCTCATAAATGTCGTTATAAATCGGCTTACGTTTCTCCCATTCCATCTGTGCGCCATTCGCCAGCAAAAGATTCGCATTTCCGGAAATAGAGGTTAACGGGGTACGAAGATCATGGGATATGGACCGCAGCATATTGGCCCGGAGCTGTTCATTTTTAGCCAGGACTGCAGCTGCCTGTTTTTCTCTTGCCGTTTTTTCATTTTCCAGCGCCATTGCACATTCTCCTAGAAGTGAAAGAAGCATACTTGTTTCTTCCGGTGTCAGGGAATCACCGGACAGGGCGATTCCAACAACCCCATATACATGGCTGCCAATCCTTATGGCAAGGTAAAGGCATTTTGCATTAGACAGTATGTTTGTGGATGCCCCTGCCCGTTTATTATTTTTAAACACCCATGCAGCTACAGCCTGTTCATTAACGTTCAGACAACTGTCATCCATCATGGCTTCTCCAACAGGGAACGGATGTGGAACCAGAGGTTTGTCATTTGTTTTCATATAAAATACAATATCACGGCCCAACAGGCGGACTAGCTGCCGTGCCGTAATAGTTACAATTTCCTCTTTGCCTTCTGCTTTCTGCAGGGCCTGGTTGCAGTCGAACATAACCCGGGTGCGGTATGCCGTGTAGGCAAACTGCTGTGTGTGCTGTTTCAGCTTTGCGGCCAGATTGCCTGTAATCAGTGAGGCAATGAACATGATTAAAAAAGTGGCCGGATAGCCGGAATTATAGGCATTCAATGTAAAACGCGGCTCTGTAAAAAAGAAATTAAATACCAACACGCTGGCAACAGAAGAGAAGAGGCTGCATATGCGTGATGTGGTCAATATGGAGTTTATCAATACCCCGAGAATATAAATTGTAATAATATTTGATTCGCTAAACCCGAGCGTATCAAAGATAGTGCCGATGCCGGTAGCCGCAGCCAGCAGCAGGATGCTTTTTCCAAAATCGGGAAGAAGGAAAGGTCCATAGTCTGATGTATTCATAATTTACCTCCTGTGCAGACTTACTCTATCACAGATGCTGTGAGACGGATGTGAGAGAACGTCCGTCCATGTGAGAATCCTGTGAGAATCGAAAAAAGCCGCTTCGATCAAACGAAGCGGCTCTCAATGATTTCCTGCACATTTTTCTATATTTTCCATCTGCTGGATTCTCTCCAGTACCAACGCGGCTTCATCCAGCATGGCAGATATAATATTGTACTCAAAGGTGCCAATTTCCCGCCTTTCTTCCAGTACCATGCCAACGACCGCGGATACATTGTCATCGTCTGCCACTGGAAGATAGATTGCTTTCGCATCCGGCAGTGTATGGGTGGTGCAGCCTGCCCGGTGCCCGTTTTCAAATACCCAGGAGACAACAGCCTGTTCGGCCCGGTTTATGTAGTCACACTTTAAGTCATCCTGCATATTCTTTTCAATTCCGGTTCTCATATAAATAGACGGCTCCTGAAGTTTTCCATCCTTTTTCATATAAATAATAACGGTGAAATTCATCAGTTTCTGAATTTGTGAAGCCAGTTCGTCACCGATATCTTTTCTGCTTTTTGCGCGCCTTAGTCTTTTGCTGTTCATGAGAAGAATCTCAGTACGGTACGCCCGTTTTGCATTTTCCTCATTTTGCCTCTGTATCTTTGACACAATCCACGAGGTCAGAAGACTGACTGTGAACATCATGACAAAAGTTACCGGATAGCTGGCATCATAAGCTTCCAGACTATGCAGAGGTATTGTAAAGAAATAGTTGAACAGCAGGACACTCAGCACAGATGCCAGTACCGAGCATATATAGCCGGATGTGGTGATGGCAGTCAGCATGACCCCCAGCAGATAGACCATAATAATATTGGCCTCTGTCAGTCCCAGATATTTCATTCCCAGAGCAGCTGCCGTACTTGCCGCCATCATTCCAAGCATAACCAGAATGTCCGGACCTCTTATAAGACCTTCCAGAAATTTACCATTTTTCCTTATTGTATAATGTTTTTGCCCGACTCCGTTATGCAGATCAGGGATAATGTATACATCCAGGTTAGGCGCATACTGATTCAGACTTTCGACCAGTGTTTTTCTCGTCTGGCCAAACAGGATCTTGTGGGCTGTTCTTCCCATGACAATTTTCGTTACATTGCTGACCTTAGCGTATTCTGCAATCTGTCTGGCCACATCCTCTCCGTTTACACTGGCAATTTTTGCGCCCAGAGTCCTTGCAAGACGCATATTTTCATCTCTTCTTTTTTTAACCTTTTCGTCTGCATTCTGAAGGTTTCTTGTTTCTACATACAGTGCGGTAAACTCAGCATGGAATGCATAGGCCAGCCGTGCTGCAGTGCGTATTACTTTTTCATTGGAAGGTGCCGGTGATATACAGGTCAGTACATGTTCGCCCGTGGGGTAGTCCCCGGAACCAAGCAGTTTTTTTTCTTCCTCTGCAAGGTGATTCACTCGGTCAGCCATTCTTCGAAGGGCGATTTCCCTTAAGGCTATTAGTTTATCTTTTGTAAAGAAGTTCTGCAGTGCTCTCTGGGCCTGCATTCCCTGATAGATCTTGCCTTCCTTCATACGCTCGATCAGTTCTTCAGGTTCGATATCCACGAGTTTAACCTGAGACGCCTTATCAAAGACACTGTCTGGTATTCTTTCCTTTACCTGTATGTTGGTAATGCTGGATACATTATCGTTGAGGCTCTCCAAATGCTGGATATTTACTGTGGTATATACATTAATGCCGTGTTCCAGCAGTTCTTCGATATCCTGATATCGTTTCTGATGCCGGCAGCCCTGTGCATTCGAGTGGGCCAGCTCGTCAACGAGGATAACCTTTGGCCGCCGCTTAAGAGCTGCGTCCAAATCGAATTCCCGGATTTTTACCCCCTTATATTCCACCATCAGGAATGGAAGCTGTTCGATTCCTTCCAGAAGTGCTGTTGTCTCCGGACGGGCATGAGGCTCCACGTATCCGGCGACAACATCCACAGAGTTCTTTTTTAGCTCTCTGGCCGCTTCCAGCATCGCATATGTCTTCCCGCTTCCGGCCGCATAGCCGAGAAATATTTTAAGGCGGCCAAACTCTTTCATGTGTATCTTATTTTCTTCTGCCTGAAGTTTATCAAGCATTTCTCGTGGACTTGGCCTTTTGTCTTCCGCCATAAGCGCCTCCTGCACTTTTTAGTTCTATATTTCTCCGATTGCTTTTGCAATGTCAAGATTACACTTCAGGACATTTACCCTGTCATGTCCAAATACGCCGAGTACCTTACCTTCTGTATTATTTTCAACAATTTTATCTAGCTGTTCTTCACTTAAACCAGTTTCCTCAGCGATAGATGGAATTTGAATTCTGGCTGATTCCGGCGTGATATGCGGGTCCATCCCGGAACCAGAGGCAGTTAACAGATCGGCCGGGATATCGCCTTTCTTTACATCAGGATGCTGTTTGAGAAACTCTTCTACAGATTTTTCAGCACGTTCCTTTAATTCCTCATTAGAAGGTGCAAGGTTGGAACCGCCTGATCCCACTCCTGCGTATGTGCCGTCTTCCTTTTCTTCTTCGGTGTAGGTATTATAATTTACCCCTGATATACGGCCCTGGAAATATCTAGGATCGCCGGAGAAGTCCTGTCCGGAGATTGCGGAACCTGCCGCCTCTTCTGGGTCATTCGTATTTTTTCCGTCCGCGGTAATCAGGCTTCCATTTGCCTGATGCGGAAAGAAGAGCTGCCCTAAACCTGTCAGGGCTGCGGGATATGCAAAGCCACAGACAACAAGCATCAGGACGGTCAGGACGACAGCGCTTTTTAAGTATTTTAAAAATGATTTCATGAAACTTCCTCCCTACATTCCCAGCATCGCCAGAAGCGGTGCTACCAAACAGTCAATAATCTTGATACCGGCAAACGGTACAATGATACCGCCAAGTCCATAGATGCCCATATTCTTAAACAGCATCCGTTCTGCGCTCATCGGTTTGTATTTTACGCCCCGCATTGCAATCGGGATCAGACATGGTATGATAATTGCATTAAATATAAGAGCCGACAAAATAGCAGACATTGGGGTTGCAAGATTCATAATATTAAGCATCTGCATCTGGGGAATCACAAGTGTGAACATTGCCGGAATAATTGCAAAATATTTCGCCACGTCATTTGCAATACTGAAGGTGGTGAGAGAGCCTCTTGTTATGAGCAGCTGTTTTCCAATTTCCACCACTTCCAGAATTTTTGTCGGGTCAGAGTCCAGATCCACCATATTTGCAGCCTCCTTAGCTGCTGATGTACCTGAGTTCATCGCAAGCCCTACATCTGCCTGTGCCAGGGCCGGTGCGTCGTTTGTGCCGTCACCGGTCATGGCTACAAGTTTTCCTTCTGCCTGTTCTTTCTTAATGGCTTCAATCTTATCCTCCGGCCTGCATTCAGCGATAAATCCGTCAACACCGGCTTCTTTTGCTATAGTTGCAGCAGTAAGCGGGTTGTCACCGGTACACATAATCGTCTTGATACCAATATCTCTTAGTCTCTGGAACCGCTCAACGAGCCCTGGCTTTACCGTATCCTTCAGGTATATAACACCATAGATTACACTGTCAGCCTCCACAACAAGCGGAGTACCTCCTAGCGACGCTATGCGCTCGACAATATCATCAAGATCTTCCGGAATTATTCCGCCCTTTTCAGACACCCGCTCTTTGATCGCATCCGCCGCCCCTTTTCTTATCTTGGAGCCGCTTGCCAGGTTCGCACCTGACATCTTGGACTGTGCCGTGAATTCAATGAATTCCAGCTGGTCTGCGGCGCTGTCATCGATTTTGGTGCCTATAGTGCGGGCCAGCTCCACCGTTGATTTTCCTTCCGGCGTAGGGTCACACAGGGAGGTCAGAACCGCATAGTCAATCAGATCCTCCTTTGACTTCCCATTCACTGGGTAAAACTCTGCTGCCAGACGGTTCCCGAATGTAATGGTTCCTGTCTTGTCGAGGATCATTGTATCCACATCCCCGCATGCTTCTACTGCCTTGCCGGACATCGCAATGACATTAAATCTTGTGACACGGTCCATTCCTGCAATACCAATCGCCGATAACAGGCCGCCTATAGTAGTAGGAATCAGGCAGACCAGCAGGGCAATCATAGTAGATATAGGAATCTGCACTCCGGAATATGTTGAAAACGGGTACAGGCAGACTACTACAATTAGAAAAATGATAGTCAGTCCTACAAGCAGTGTATTAAGCGCAATTTCATTCGGTGTCTTCTGGCGTGACGCACCTTCTACAAGTGCAATCATTTTATCCAGAAAGGATTCCCCCGGTTTGGAGGTAATCTTTATTTTCAACCAGTCACTTACGACCGTAGTTCCGCCTGTAACAGATGAAAAATCTGTCCCTGCTTCCCGGGTGACCGGTGCAGATTCTCCGGTGATCGCTGACTCGTCTACGGAAGCAATTCCTTCGATTACCTCCCCGTCATTGGGAATTACTTCACCTGCTTTGACAAGAACAATGTCATCTTTCTTAAGCTGGGAAGCATTCACGGTTGTCTCAGACCCGTCTTTATTGATAAGTCGGGATTTTGTATCCTGCTTTGTCTTTTTAAGGGAAGCGGCCTGGGCCTTTCCCCGGCCCTCCGCTACAGACTCTGCAAAATTTGCAAATAGTACAGTTATAAAAAGTATGACACAGACAATTCCATTGTACGTTCTTAAATATCCAAGTGATGCGTCATCGCCGAATATTGTCGGGATAATTGTCATGATAAGAGTCAGAAGGCAGCCGGCCTCCACAACAAACATAACCGGATTCTTTATCATATATTTTGGATTTAGCTTCTGGAACGCACCAATAATAGAACTTTTTAAAATGTCCCTTGTCACGAACTTTGATTTTTCTTGTTTCTTAGACATTTTCATTTACATCCTTTTCTTAAAATTTGCTAATACCATAGTGTCAGATGCTCCGCAACCGGTCCCAAAGCCAGTGCCGGGAAAAAAGTCAGGGCTGCGAAGATATATACAATAAATACAAGCAATATTGTAAATACTACATTATCCGTACGCATCGTTCCAATTGAGGCCTTCGTACGTTTCTTGGCAAACAGTGAACCCGCAATTGCAAGCTGTGCGACGATTGCTATATAACGCCCGAAGAACATTACAAGTCCGGCGGTTATATTCCAGAAGTAGGTATTGTCACTGAGTCCTTCAAATCCGGAACCGTTATTCGCCGCTGATGAAGAATATTCATATAGTACCTGTGAAAGCCCATGAAAGCCCGGATTCGTGATTCCTTCCAGACCAGCGGGAACTGCCAAGGCAAGAGCGGAGAATCCAAGAATCAATAACGGGTGTATAATCAGGACAAGTGCTACCAGCTTCATTTCCTTCCCCTCTATTTTCTTTCCCAGATATTCCGGTGTACGGCCTACCATCAGCCCGCAGATAAATACAGTGAGGATGGCGTACATGAGCATGTTCATCAGACCGACACCCTTTCCTCCGAACACACAGTTCAGCATCATATGTAACAAAGGTACCATTCCGCCAAGTGGTGTCAGTGTGTCGTGCATATTATTGACTGTACCTGTGGTGAATGACGTAGTGGTAGTCGTAAAGAGTGCTGACTGGTCAATGCCGAACCGCACTTCCTTTCCTTCCATGCTTCCCATATCCTGGCTGATTCCTGCTGTATCAAGTACCGGATTCCCGGCTTTTTCAGATACAAAGCAGATGGTTAAACCAATGAGGAAGATTACGGACATAGCAGCAAATATGGTTCTGCCCTGTTTTCCAAACAGAGGTTCTTTTGCCGTTTTATCTTCTTTTTTCCTGTCCTGACACATCTTGCCGAATGTAAGCACACATGCGCCCGGAAGAATCATCATAGAGATAAGTTCTATAGTGTTTGTGATAATTGTCGGATTCTCGAACGGTGTGGATGAGTTTGCACCGAGGAATCCGCCTCCGTTGGTTCCCAGATGTTTAATGATTTCCAGCGCCGCGACCGGTCCCATCGCAAAATCCTGAAGTTTACCAGTTATCGTATTTACTGTAATATTGCCTCCGAATGTTTCAGGGCATCCCTGCCAGATTAATACCAGGCCGAATATGAGAGACCACGGGAGCAGAATACGTGTTGTTATACGAACCATATCCTCATAAAAATTTCCAAGATCCTTGCTTTTGCCGGCAAGTCCCCGTGAAAATGCCATACATGCAGCATATCCGGAAGCAGCAGATGTGAACATCATGAAAATGATAACAAGCATCTGGCTCAAATAAGAGAGCCCGGATTCCCCGGAATAGTGCTGCAGGTTCGTGTTTGTCATAAAGCTTATAATTGTATTAAATGAAAGGGTTGGTTCCATCCCTTCTATATGATTGGGGTTTAAAAATAATATATACTGTAATCTTAAAACGAGATAACCCACAAACACCATGACCGCGTTGGTCATCAACAGACTTAATGTATAATCCTTCCAATTCATTCCTTTTCTATTTATACGGCAGATTTTATAGATTCTATTATCTATCCTGTCAAAAAAAGGATCTGCAAATGTCTTTTTCTTAACCGCAATATGGTACATATATCTTCCCATAGGTATAACGGCCAGAATGAAGACTACTAAAGTCAGCGCAATTTGTAACATGACTTTTTTTCCTCCTGATTTTATTTACTTTCATATCTTTATAATTTTTCTGGGTGAACAAGTGCATAAAATAAATATGCCGCCATTAACAGAATAACAATTCCCAGTAATATCATTTCGCGTCTCCTTCCTCTTAGTAGTTCATCTGTCTCGCTATTCGTTATTCCCATTGCCTGTATCCACCTGGCTGCTGCACCAGTTGGTGAAAAGCTTCATTAAGCTGAAGCATACAAACAGTATGGCTATCATAGCCAAATCCATCATGATAGTTCCTCCCTTCCTCTATTACACAACCTCCTCTACTGGTTCAACAAAAGGATACTGCGGCTGCCATAAATTAGGTATTAGTAAAGAGGCCGATAAAATAAAGATGCTATAAAGATGGAAAGCATATAACTGCCGTGGGCATAAAAAAAACAGGCATTTAACTGCCTGCTTTTTTGTGCTTATTCATCTGTTAAACGGTATCCTACTCCGATTTCGGTCAGTATATACCGCGGTTTCGCCGGGCTTTTTTCTATCTTGCGGCGAAGCCCTGCCATGAGGGCACGCAGCGCCTGTGTATCAGTACCGTAGCCGATACCGTATATTTGTCTTAGAATATACTGGGTTGTAAGTACCTTGCCGATGTTTTTGAAAAATAGTGCCAGAAGATTGTATTCCAACGGTGTGACATGGATTTCTGATCCATTCAGGTGGACCAGCCTCTTCTCAAAGTCTATTGATAAATCACCAACGTGTGCTTCCTTTTGTTCTGTATGGCTGCCTGCCTTGTACAGGTGCCGCAGGGCCACCCGGATTCGTGCCATCAGTTCCGTGGCAGAGAACGGTTTAGTCAGATAGTCATCCGCACCATTGTCCAGAGCCAAAGCCTTCTCTTTATCCTGATCACGGGCCGATACCACAATAATCGGCAGTTCCGACCAGCTCCTTACCTTGGTGATCACCTCCATTCCGTCAAAATCCGGTAAACCCAAATCCAACAGCATCAAATCAATCGGCTCTGACACAAGGGTGGAAAGTGCATTTTGCGCTGTACCAGCGGTTTCCACCTGAAAACCGTCCTGCTTCAACGCATAGCAGATAAAGTTGCGAATTTGTGTATCGTCCTCAACAACTAATATTTTTTCATTTCTGAGCGTCATCCTGTTTTACCTCCATTGGTAGTGAAAATGAAAATTCGGCGCCGGCCCCGTCTAAACGGTTGCGGGCAGTAATAGTGCCTCCGTGGGCATTTATAACAGATTCACAGATTGCAAGCCCCAGACCTATGCCACGCTGTGTGTCCGTATCTTTTCCGTGTGTCGTATAGAATACCTGAAAGATGCGGGGAATATCTTTTTCTGCGATGCCGCAGCCGCGGTCTGCCACGGAAAAAACAGCCATATTTTTTCCCTGTTCCACCCATACTGAAACAGTAATATCACCTCCGACAGGAGTGTGCTTTACTGCATTGTCCAGAAGATTTACCAGTACTTGTATGATGAGACGGGCGTCCATTGGCACGAGCAGCACATCATCTGGGATATTTACAGAGATATCGTAGTCGGGGCGGCGTTTTGCCATAATTGCAATTGCACTGCCGATTACTTCCTCAACGGCTTCTTCCTGCTTGTCCAGAATCAATTTCCCTTCCTGCAGACGAGTTAAATTTAATATATTTTCAACAAGTGCATGGAGCCAGTCCGCATCTTTAAAGATACCTTCAGCCAGAGAATAACGTTCATCATTCTTTTCAGTCATGCCCATCAGCATTTCACTGGTTCCCATAATTCCGGAGAGCGGGGTACGAAGGTCATGTGAGATAGCCCGCAAAAGGTTTCCGCGGTAACGCTCCTGTGTTGCCTCTTCGAGTGAACGGAGTCTTTCCTGAATACTATGGAAGCGGTCCATTGCCATAGCCGTACTTTCTATCATGGTATGGAGCAGCAGTTTTTGTTCTTCGCTTAACTCCTCATTGATTTCTACAGGAATGCGGACAGTCCCCAGAACAGAATCCTGTCCGTGGATCGGCCAGTCACAAAATTCTTCCCCTGCATAATAGGACGTGCGGAGATTATCAATGTTGTGTCTCAGTTCGGAACCGTTTTTTATATGGCGGCGTACCAGTTCATGCTCATTTTTTTGCTGAATATAGCCCGTCTCGGGAATTCCACTTTCATCAAAGCATAAACACGCAGCATGACAGTTAAAAATCTTACTTATGGTATTTACTGCGACATTTACGATTTCATCTATGTCAGAAGTGGCAGCCAAATGATTAGTAAGCTGGTAAAGGGCAGTAGTTTCTGCTTCCTTTTCTTTCGCCTCTAACGCGTTTTGTTTAACCTTGGATGTCAGTGCACTGGTTATGATAGACGTCAGTGTCATGATTGCAAAAGTGATAAAGTATGTGGGGTCATTTACTGAAAGGGTAAAATAAGGGTCAGTAAAAACATAATTAAATGCAGCCGTAGCTGCAATTGTGGCAATAATACCATATACATAACCTTTTGTAAAACGTGCCGTTAGAATAACTGATAAAATATACACGACAACAATATTTGTTTCCGGAAAACGGAGTGACCGGAACAGCCATCCAGTGACTGTTGCAATTAAGATAAAGCAACACGTAATTAGTGTACAGGTAAGAACCTGTGCTTTCCTACTTTCAATTTTTTCGCTCATTGTACTTACCCCTTTCAAGCATGCATCCAGATATAAGTATAATATCCTTTTCAGGAAGTACAACACCTTTTTTAATTTTTATTGGACGGAGGGCCAGATTTTCCTCAATTCTATCACATACATTTCTTAGAAATTTTTAGTTTATCTAAAGGTTCGTTTTTAAAATTCTCCACAGAGTACTTCTGCTGATACCAAGCCTTTCGGCTGCTTTTGTTTGATTATTATTTTCATCTGTAAGGACTCGTAGGACTATTTGGTAAGTTATCTCAGAAAGTTTGCCTGACAAATCCAATCCGTCCGTAAGGAGGGACTGGTTATGTTTCTTTGGCTCTTTACTGAGCATGTTTTCAGTATTATCCGCAGTAATATAGGGGGTGTTGCAGGTAATGACAAGTTCTCTGACAATGCGTTTGAATTGGGTCAGATTGTTCGGCCAGTCATATTCTTCTAGAATTTTTATCGCATCAGTTTCAAACCCTGTAATCTGCTTTCCTGTCTGCATATTGACCTCATTGATGTAAAGGCTGCATAAGCTTGGAATATCCGCCAGCCGTTCCCTGAGTGGAGGTAATCTCAAAGTAAGGCAGGATATGTGACTTGTAAGGTAACTGAAAAAACTATTTGTTTCAGTGTTATTGGTGGAGTTCAATGAAAATAGTAGGTAGTTCCTTTTTAAAAGGTTAGAGTATTCGATGAACTCGATAAGTGATTCTACTTGAGGTTTCCCAAGTGCATCAATATTGTTAAAGAAGATTGTACAGTTATCTTTAAGCAAAGGTGAATCCGGGCTTGTTGTAAAGGTTTTCCAGTATTGAGAGGATACTTTGCCGCACAGAATGGTATAAATTGGAAATCCGTGAAAACGGCTCTCCTGATATAATATAGATGCGGCTTTTGATTTGCCGGTCCCGGGTTCTCCTAGAATAAGAATAGGCTGTGGTGCATTTTGGGCATATTGACTGAGTGTATGCTTCAGACCGCCAAGGGAATTTGCACTATTGAAATACGCGTTATAAAAGTCTGGGAAAGCAGCCCCCCCTTCATTGATTTCTATTGCCCCGCTGTTCATATACTGGGGCATGGGCGAGGACGCAATAAAAATAAAAAGATATTTTTGATTCTGAATTGTCTCTTGTCTGGAAGAAAAAAGGTACATTTTATTATTGATGCTTTGTTCAGCAGTAAAAGTAGCAGAGCCCCAAAATGTAGTAAGCATTCTGGAAATATATTTAAATACTGCTGTATTTTCATCTGTATCATCCATAGAATTATACAGCGTATTATTATTTGAATCGAGTATAATAGCAGACTCTGGTGAAGATGAAAGTGCCTGTGTAAATATTCTCAACTGTTGTTTAATGTGCGTGTAGCTTCGGCTCACTTTTAAAGCCTGGTCAAATGCATTTTCAATACTTTCAGTACCGGAAGTAATGAGAATGGCATTGAGCCCAAGGGAACGAGAAAGGTTATAGACAATAGTATCACAGAGAATAATCTGGCACTTTTTTTGCTGAAGCCGTTCTAATGTGGTCAGAGCGTGCTCTTTACTGGTTACAGTAATAATTTCAGATTTGTACCGGAGTAAATCACATAATATTGCTGCACAGGATGTTATGCCTGAAAAACCTACGATAGCGACTGACTCCCCATAACCCTCTGCAAGTTTAAGACCGCGTAGGATATCATATACAGAAAATGAAATTTCAATGACTGGAATAGTGGTATTTTTAGAAAGCAGCTCCGCAGTTTGACCGCGGGATATGATAACATCAAAGTTTTCTTTATTCAGGTGTTTTACAATATTAACGCCTTCGTTTAAATCCGCCTCATAGACAGTTAATTCTATCGTGTTTCGTCTCTTTCCTAAGAGAAGGATTAATTCATACATCCCCCGATATGGTGCAATTGCTAAGATTTTTGTTTTTTCCATAACCGTCACCCCTTTTTGATTGTTTTAAAATGAAACGAAATATAATAAATAATGATAAATGTATTGAAATGAAACAATAATAATGTAAAACATAACTTATATTAAAGCTGTAATATCATTATAGTATAGATATGAAACAAAAACAAATGATTTTTGAAAAGGGAGGGAAAATATGTATAGTCCTATAATTGGGATTTCAATGGGAGATCCGGCGGGAAATGGAGCGGAGCTTACAGCGAAATCCCTATCTAAACGTAAAGTGTATGAAAAGTGCAGACCGATTGTAATTGGTGATGCAGAGTGTATGAAGATGGCTTTAAAAGCCATAGGTAAAGAAGAGATTCAAATCCATGCCATTTCTAAAGTGCAGGAAGCAGAGTATTGTTATGGAACCATAGATGTTTTAGATATGCACCTCGTAGAAATTGGAAAGCATCAATACGGAAAGGTTTCTAAAATGTGTGGCGAGGCATCTTTTCAATATGTAAAAAAGCTGATTGCTCTGGCTATGGAGAAAGAAGTGGATGCGACAGTAACTAATGCAATTAATAAGGAGGCTATTAATCTTGCAGGGCATCATTATTCGGGACATACAGAAATCTATGCGCATTATACAGGAACTTCCCAATATGCTATGATGCTGGTCCATGAAAAACTGAGGGTAGTGCATGTTTCAACACATATTGCACTTAGGCAGGCGTGTGATGCAGTAAAGAAGGACAGGGTATTGGAGGTTATTCGGCTGGCAGATGACGCATGCAGAAATATGGGAATTGTAAATCCAAAGATTGGTATTGCAGGGCTGAATCCACATTGCGGTGAGAATGGTATGTTTGGAAGGGAAGAGATAGAAGAGATACAGCCGGCTATAGAATTGGCTATGAGAGAAGGAATCTGCATACCGGAAAAGAAACCAACCCCTCCGGATACTGTATTTTCTAAGGCATTGGGTGGCTGGTATGATATTGTTGTGGTTATGTATCATGACCAGGGACATATTCCTTTAAAAGTGAAAGGGTTTGTATACAATGAACAGGCAAAGGCGTGGGATGCAGTATCCGGAGTTAATATAACCTTAGGATTACCCATTATAAGGACGTCTGTTGATCATGGTACAGGATTCGGACATGCAGGGGATGGAAGCGCCAATGAAATCAGTTTGATGAATGCGATTGATTATGCAGTTTTAATGGCTGGAAATCAGCGTAAATAGGAGAAATGGCATGGTTGAATTGCTGGTAATAGCGGATGATTTTACAGGGGCATTGGATACAGGGGTACAGTTTACGAAAAAAGGAATTCAAACAAAAATCATAGTAGATTCCAAGTGTCAGTTAAAAAATCAGGACAATAATGTGCAGGTGCTGGCAGTGAACACAAATTCAAGAGCAATGGATCAGAAACAAGCCTATGAAGCTGTATATAAGTTAGTTCATGAAGCTAGAGAAATAGGGATTCCTTATATTTATAAAAAGACGGATTCTGCCCTGAGGGGAAACATAGGAGGAGAACTGAGCGCAACGATAGATGGGAGTGGCCAAAGGAGGATGGTATTTATTCCCGCATATCCTGATGCAGACCGCACGACAGAAAATGGTATCCAATACTATAAGAGCATACCCATCAGTGAGACTGCATTCGGAAGAGATCCGTTTGAACCGGTGAAATTCTCTTTTATTCCGGATATCATAAAGCAGCAGAGCCATGTACCTGTACATATAGCCAATGTCTCTGAATTGGAAAAGCTACTCGATACAATGAGTGAAAAAGAAGTATGCGTGGTTAACGCGAAAAGTAACGAAGATATCCGAAAAGCGGCAGACATTTTGAAAGAAAAGGAAGGGTATAACGTATTTGCAGGGTGCGCAGGATTTGCATCAATGCTGCCTTATATTTTGGGTATGGAAGGAAAATATTTTTTTAAGCCGAGAATGACTGCAGGAGTCATTGTATCCTGCGGAAGCCTGAACCCTATAACGGAAAGGCAAATAAAATATGCAGAACAGAATGGTTTTGGAAGAGTTCATTTATCCGCTTTAGGAAAATGGGATACCCAGAGTAAAGGGATTGAGAAGTTTCTGCAGTCAATTTACAGGCAGTATGAAGAAAAAAAATGTGTGATTATAGACTCTTTTGAAGAAGGAAAGGAATTAGATGAAAATACGCTACAGAAGGAGAAGATGGAAGAAACGAGATTTCAGGTAGCGAATATACATGGGCTAATTATGCAGAAACTTTTAGAAACGGGATTTGATGCTACTTATGTAGTGACAGGTGGTGATACCTTAAAAGGGATTATGGATGTCATCGGTTGTGAGAAATTGAATCCTGTCACTGAAATTGAAAAAGGTGTTGTACTGTCCAAAATGGAACTGAAAGGGAGAGAGATTCAGGTGATATCAAAATCAGGAGGTTTTGGCGGGACAGATATATTTTGTAAAATACGCCGGACGGTAACGCGAGTACGTTTAAGAGGAGGTACGTTATGAATATGGAAATAAGAATGCTGGTAGCCTTGGGGATAGGGCTCATTTTAATGATTTTATTAATTGCCAAAACAAAGCTGCATCCGGTAATGGTACTTATTTTTGTGTCGGCTGGAATTGGTGTCGCGGGGGGAATGGACATAGCAGAGATAGGAGGCGTGATTAAAAATGGGTTCGGCAATACCCTTGGAAGCATAGGCATTGTAATTGGCTTTGGTATGATGATGGGACAGATCATGGAAAAGTCAGGGGCGGCCAGAGTTATGGCAAATACTTTTTTGAAACTGCTAGGTAAGAAAAACGACGATTTAGCATTAGGAATAACGGGATTTGTCGTTTCAATTCCTATTTTTGCAGATTCTGGCTATGTAATACTTCTGCCATTAGTCAAAGCAATTTCAAAGGCTACCAAAAAGTCTATTGTAACTTTGGGTTTTGCCTTGGGGATGGGGCTGCTGCTCGCTAACGTATGTGTGCCGCCGACACCGGGACCATTAGCCGCTGCCGGGATTTTTGAAGTGAATATGGGGTTGTTCATACTTTTCTCAATTGTAATGTGCCTGCCTTTAATCGGTGTATCCACACTATGCGCACGCTATTTTGGAAAAAAGTATTATAGAATACCGGGTAATGAGGAAGGCGAGTTTATTACGGCTAAGAACGGAGATGAAAGGGATGATTCAACAGAGATAGAGAGCGTGGACAGAGAACTTCCATCTGCATTGGTATCGTTTATGCCCATCATAATACCACTGCTGTTAATTATGATTAGCAGTATTATTGGTATGGTTTATGGTAGTGGAGGAGAGCTGCCGGTTATATTGAAGTTTTTAAATCTTCTGGGAAATCCGATTATCGCAGTCGGTTTAGGAACACTCGCGGCTATATATGGCTTAGTTGGGAGTACGCCAAGGAATGAAGTGATGGACATTATGGAACAAGGACTGAAAGGCGCGGGAATGATATTATTGGTAACAGGAGCCGGAGGGGCACTTGGAAATATAATCAGTGCGAGCGGGGCAGGAGACTCTATTGCCCAGATGCTGTCAAAAAGCCCGATTCCAGTTATTGTGATTCCATTTGTTATATCAGCTGTTTTAAGGCTGGTACAGGGGAGCGGTACAGTAGCAGTCATAACAGCGGCATCCCTGACAGCGCCTATTTTAATTCCGATGGGGGTTAACCCGATTTTTGCGGCATTTTCAGCCTGTATAGGATCACAGCTTTTTGCTATATTTAATGATAGTTTTTATTGGCTGGTTGTTAGGTCGACGGGGTTAAAGACTGTCAAAGAACAAATTAGTGCATGGAGCTTTACAGAATTTATAACTGCTTTTGCAGGTCTGATAGAAATTTTAATTGTAAACGCAATCTTTGGATAGAGAAAAGAGAGGGAAGCATATGAGTAGTAAGTATGAGGTAAATCAAGAAATAAAAGCGGGAGTTATGGCGTCAATGCCTATTATTGGTGAAATTAATGATGTGAAATTAAGGGACAAGGTGTTGGATGCGTGGGCTCTGACCTTAGAGGAAAATGAATTCAAAAGAATGGAGGAAATACCGGGGCTGCCTGTACTGGGGGAATACTGCAACCAGCCTAAACATATTACGGCAGTAACGAAAATGGTATTGGGGATGGTGGATTGTATGAATGAAGCTTTAGAAGAACCGCTGGAGCTTGACCGTGATTTGCTTTTGGCGTGTGCAATCTGCCATGATTTGGGAAATCCATATGAGTATAATATCCGAAAACGGAAAATATGGAAGGAACATCCTTCAAAAGAGGGATACCCATGCTTAAGACATACTTTCTATGGAGCCCATATTGCGCTGACAGTGGGGCTTCCGGAGGCAGTAGCCCATGCCTGTGCCTGCCATTCACCGGAAGGGCAGTTTGTGGAGCGGAGTTTGGGGACAACAATTTTGTATCATGTGGATGATGCATTTTGGAAAATTCTTAGGTCAGCTTACGAAATAAGTTAGGAAGGAAAGAGATATATTATGGCTAATAAGTCACATTATCAGTTTAACGAAACAAAAAGAGTGGCATATTCTACGATAAAACCTTGGATAAGACAAATATTCTGCGCAAATGGATTAAAAGAGGCTGATGCAGAGATTGTAGCAGATTCTTTGGTAACAGCTGACGCAAGAGGGGTATATTCTCATGGGATTCTCAGGACATCGATTTATAGAAAGAGAATACAAAAGGGTTGTGTTGATGTGAATGCTGTTCCGCAAGTGATTGTAGATAATGCTGCAACGATGGTTGTTGAGGGAAATAATGCGATGGGACAGGTCGTAGGGCAATATGCTATGGAGAAAGCAATAGAAAAAGCAAAGGTATATGGGATATCTTTTATCAGTGCCAGAGGCAGCAACCATTATGGAACCTGTGCCTATTATGCACAGATGGCACTTGCGGAGCAGATGATAGGCATATCCGCAACCATTGGCGGAGGAAATCTTATGGCGCCTTGGGGCGGAACGGATGCAAGAGTTGGAAATAATCCATTTGGTATAGCAATACCTGCTGAAAATGCTTTTCCTGTTGTGTTAGACATGGCCCAGAGTGTGGTTGCCAAAGGGAAAATAGTAATGGCAACAAAAACGAATACACCAATCCCAAAAGAATGGGCATTTGATAACAACGGCAGAGAGACGACAGACCCATTTGAAGCAATGAAAGGCACAGTTAGGCCAATTGCAGATTATAAAGGATATGGAATAGCGGCCACGGTAGGTTTTCTCTGTTCTGTAATTAGCGATGCGGCTATAGGTTTATCATTGAAAGATGTTTATGAAGATTTTTCAGGAGGATTAAATAAGGGGCAAATGTTTATAGCGATAGACCTTGCACATTTAACAGATGTTTCCGCATTCAAAAGACGGATGGACAGAGAAATTGCTTATATAAAGGCTTCTCCGCCAGCAAAGGATATGGAGGAAGTATACCTCCCGGGGGAGTTGGAGGCAAGGAAGCAGGAACAGCAGATGAAGTCCAGCTAATAAATGTCAATAGTTAAATGAAAAAA